>JBMFNL010000019.1:9384-48111 GCA_049970175.1 Chloroflexia bacterium | reverse complement strand
CCGTGGGCGTGGCCGTCGGGGTGGGCGTGGCTGTGGGGAAGGGCGTCTCCGTGGGGGTGGCGCTGGGCAGGACGGGGACCACGATGCCCTGCCCGCCGCCGGCGCTTAGGAGACGGTAGGCCAGGAACGGGATGGGCACCAGGGCCACCAGAATCAGGACCACCAGGACGAGCACCAGCGGGTCCCGAAACGGGCTGGAGCGGCTTTCGATTCGGGCCATGGCCGTCCTCCTACCACTGAATCGGCATGATCACGTGCAACTGGTCGGTTCGGCCGACCGGACGGAGGACGCCGGGGCGGTCGGATTCCTGCATCTCCAGGGCCACCTCCGGCGCTCCGAGCACGGAGAGGGCCTCGGCCAGGTAGCGGGCGTTGAAGGCGATCTGGCCGGCCGGCCCCTCGATTCGGGCATCCACCTCGCCCACGTTGCTGCCGACCTCGGCCGCGCTGGCCGAGACGCGGATGCGGCCGGCCTCCAGTTCCAGCCGGATGATGTTGGCCCCATCGCGGGCAAAGAACGAGGCGATGCGCACCGCCTTGAAAAAGTCCCCGGTATTCATCACCGCGCGGGTGCGGTAGGCTTTGGGGATGATCGCCTCATAGTCCGGGTAACGGGCGTCCACCAGGTTCGAGACCAGGTCCACCGAATCGGTGTGGAAGAGAATCTGGTTGAGGCCGGGGGTCAGGACGATCTGTACCGGATCCCGGCCTTCGGCCAGGATGCGCCCCAGTTCGACCATGGCCCGGGCCGGGACGATCACGTTGGCCTCGCCGGAGGCCTGGGTCAACTCGACGGTGCGCAGCGCCAGGCGGAAGCCGTCGGCGGCCACCAGGACCAGTTGCCCGCTGCGGATGCGGGTATACACGCCGGTCATGGCCGGCCGGGTGTCCTCGGTGGAGGCGGCAAAGGCCACCTGAGCAATGGCCTCGCGCAGGGCCACCGGGTCCACCAGGGCGATGGCCTCGTTCCCTTCCATCGAGGGGATGATCGGGAACTCCATGGGGTCCAGGCCCTTGATCTCGGCCTCGTAGCGCCCGCATTGCATATGGAGCGTGCGGGTGCGCGGTTCCAGTTCCATGGTCACCGGCTCGTTGGGGAGGCTGCCCACAAAGTCGGAGAGGAGCCGGGCCGGAACGGCCACGCCGCCCTCGGCGCGAATCTGGCAGCCGATCCAGCAGGTGATGCCCAGGGAGAGGTCGGTAGCGGCCAGTTTCAGCCGGCCCTGGTCCGTCTCCAGGAGCACGGTGGAAAGGGCCGGAAGGGTGCTGCGGGAGGATACGGCGTGGGAGACCAGGGCCAGGCCCCGACGGAGGTTCTCTTGAAGGCACACCACGTTCATCCTATAAACCCTCCGATACAGGCGCATTCGGTGCGGTTTTCTGCCGGCCCTATTGTACTACACTCCTCCTCGATGTGCAAGAAGGGCGAACGAGGGATGCAAGTCTTCGTTGATCGTTGAACGTTCCTCGTTGATCGTTCACCGCCGGCCGTGCTGGGCCTTTCCCCACGGCATGCCCTGCCCCTCCCATCCGTGCATCCGTGTGTTCATCCGTGTCGTGCGCCTTCCCGGCCGGCGGGCCGGGTGTTCCCCCTCGCCCTCTGGGAGAGGGGGACAGGGGGTGAGGGTGGCCCCGGCCTATACCCCCCGGGGGTATGGGAGACGGGTCCCCCGGCCGGCCTATACCCCCTAGGGGTATGGGAGGCGTTGCCGGCCGGCCCCGCCGCCTTTCGCCTGGCCTTGCGCCAGGCACGCATGGAAGGTAGCCTGACACAGTCCTAGGGGATCAGTGGGAGATAGACCCGCTCCAGCCCAGGCACTGCCCGCATCCACAGGCTGACCTCCTGCTGGCCGGCGCTGCCGGCATCGATCCAGAGAGTCCCCGTGAACAGGCCCGTCGTGGGGGGCACTGCGGCCGTGATGGTGATCGTGGAAGGAGCCGTGCCGGAAAGCGGGGTAGCATCGAACCATGCATCTCCGGCAATCAGCATGGCCGTCCAGGTGAGCGTCCCGCCCCCCGCATTGGTCACGTACAGCGACTTGCTGCCCGGCAGTTGCCCCGGCACGGCCAGGAAGCCCACGCTGCCCGTGGACACGTGCAGCAGAGGCAACGGCACCTGGCGCAGGTAGCCGGGGTGGCCGTTGATGGTGAAATAGACGTAACCTTCTGACGGCACGAGGGGATGCTCCTGGCCGTCGCGCTCCACCCAGGTGACCGTCCGGCCATCACCCACAGGGAAGGCGACGGTCTCGTCCTGCTCATCAGGCCGCCAGAGGATGTCGATATAGGTCCCATCAGCCGTACGGAAGCGGTAATCGAAGCGGCTGTAGGCGCTCAGCCGGCGCTGCATCCCTGCTTCTTCCCACTGCAGCCCGTGGAGAGGTCCCACTCCAACGTATGACGCGCCGGATAACTGTTGCACCATGATGGCGGTGGCATGGTAGGCCAGTTTGGGGGCATAGTTCTGGGCGGCCGGCTGGATGATAGCGCAGCCGCCCCACACCTTGCTCTGGCTGCCGTCGAACTTGTCCTCCAGTTGAAAGATGTTGACGTGGGGCAGGCCCATGGCGTAGCCCATGGCCATCGTCCGCAGGAGGTAATCGGCCTGCTGCACCTCGGTTTTAGAGAGGGCCGGCGTGCAATCGCCCTGGCCAGCCGTGCAGGTAGACCAGCCGACCTCGGTGACCCAGACCGGCTTGCCGCCACCGTGGGCGGCCACCCAGTCCAGGGCGTGCTGCATGCGCGCCGGCATGGTCACATTCTCCATCAGGCCGGGCTGGTCCGGGGCCACATCGGGCATGTACGGGTGGATGCCCAGGACGTCAAAGGCGTACCAGGCGGTGGGGTCGGCGGCAAGGACACTGGTGAGGAAGACCAGGCCATCGTAAGCCGGCGCTCCGCCGCTGATGCCATCAAAGACGTAGACGCTGCCCACCAGCACCTGGGCGGTGGGGTCGGCCGCCTTGACGGCGGCATAGCCGGCCTTGAGGAGTGCGGCGTACTCGGCCGGGGTCCCGGGCCAGGTGCCGGGGTGGTTGGGTTCGTTCCAGATCTCCCAGTAGGCCACCCGCGGGGAGCCGGGGGCATCCGCGTAGCCATCGCCGTCATAGCGCTCGACGGTATCGCGGACAAAGTCGTAGTAATCCTGCGGGTTGCGCGGCGGACACCAGTAGTTGCCGGCGCAGGAAGGCTTGCGCGCCCAGGTCGGCGTGGTCAGGAGCATGCCGATGATGCCGTAGCCGGCGTTGGCCATGCGCCAGACGCGGTCGTCGGGGAAGTCAAAGTGGTAGGTATCCTCGTCATATTCGATGTTGGCCCAGACGAACTCTTCTCGGGTCCAGAAGAGCCCCGCGGCCGGCCCGAATGGCAGGAGGGTGTTCACCTCGGCCGTGCTGCGCTCGTAGCCGCTGAAGTAGCCGTTGATACCGTAGAAGTGGAGTGTGGTGGGCTGGCCGGGCATGGTCGCAGGCGCGGGCGGCGGACCTGCGCCGGCGGGACTCAAGAGGCCTGCAAGAAGGATAAGCAGAAAAGCAGACCGTAGCGCGGCCGGGACCCACGAACGCTTCCTGGTCATCTGCAATACCTCCGGGGTACACCCGTGCTTTGTGCTCAGGCACTTACTGCCGTGCCATTCCTGCGGGCAATGAAGCCGGCGGTTGCCACCCGCAGGGGATGCATGTTTGTAATTGGGCGAGGCGCCGATTGAGTAGGCCGGAGCGCAGCGACGGTCGTATCGAAATCAGTTGCCGGGGCCGTTCGGGTCTCGATACGCGCTACTCAACCCAAGGGTCTCGATACGGCCCTGGTTTCGATACGCGGCTGGTTTCGATACACCCAAGTCGCCGCTACTCAACCCAAGTCGGGGCCTACCCTTCGATACGCCCTCAGGGCATCGCTCGACCGGCGAACAGCCCGCTGTGCGCAGTGTTCGAGGACAGTGCCCATCTAGAAACATGCATCCCCCGCGTGCCGGATGCTGAAACATTCGGCTATGAGGTGGAAGCCCCTGCGGGGCTGTAGCGGCCGGCCGCGCCAACCCCGCAGGGGACCCCACCTCGCCGCTGGCGGGGTCTCCTCGGATCGGAGGGCTAGCGCCACACCAGCGGCAAGAAGACCTGCTGCACCGGCCCCAACAGCGCGAATCGGCTCAGGTGGCAGATGGGCACTGCCAGGCGATTTTCCTCCGGGGCGCGGGTGTATGGGGAGGGCGGAGCGACGACCCGTTGGACAAATCGAAGAACGATCAACGTTCCACGCTCCACGTTCAACGGTATCGGCCGGCGGACGGTCATGCCCCTCCCAGGTACGATTTGCGTACCATCTCGTTCTCCTGGAGGTTCGCCGCCGTATCGTGGAGGACGATCTGGCCGGTCTGGAGGACATACCCCCGATGGGCCACCGAGAGGGCCATCAGGGCGTTCTGCTCCACCAGGAGGACGGTCGTTCCCTGCTGGTTGATCTCCTGAATCGTCTCAAAGATGCGTTCCACCAGGATGGGGGCCAGCCCCATGGAGGGCTCGTCCAGGAGGAGGATGCGCGGGCGGGCCATGAGCGCCCGGCCGATGGCCAGCATCTGCTGCTCTCCGCCGGAGAGGGTGCCGCCAACCTGCCGGCGACGGTCCTTGAGTTGGGGAAAGAGGGTGAAGATGCGTTCGATGTCCTGGGCGATGCCGTCCCGGTCGGTGCGGGTGTAGGCGCCCATCTCCAGGTTTTCCAGCACCGTGAGGCGGGAGAAGATGCGCCGGCCCTCCGGCACCTGGGCCACCCCCCGGCGCACGATCTCGTGGGCCGGCAGGCCGTGGATCGGCCGGCCCTCCAGGAAAATCTCCCCCTGGGCCGGCTGAAGTATGCCGCAGATGGTGTTCAGCGTGGTCGTCTTGCCGGCCCCGTTGGCTCCGATGAGGGTGACGATCTCCCCTTCCTCCACCTCCAGCGAGATGCCCTGCAGGGCATGGATGTGGCCGTAGTAGGTGTGGACGTCGCGCACTTCCAGGAGCGCCATCAGGCCACCCTCCTTCTCCCCAGGTAGGCCTCGATCACCCGGGGGTTGTTCTGAATCTCCTCCGGCGTCCCCTCGGCGATCTTGACCCCATAGTCCAGCACCGTCACCCGATCGGAGATGCCCATGACCACCTTCATCCGGTGCTCGATGAGGAAGATGGTCAGCCCCTGCTCGCGGCGCAGGCGTTGGATGAGGTCCATCATCTCCTCGACCTCGCGGGGGTTCATCCCGGCCGTCGGTTCATCCAGGAGGAGGAGGCGCGGCCGGGTGGCCAGGGCGCGGGCGATCTCCAGCCGGCGCTGGGCGCCGTAGGGCAGGTTCTGGGCCAGTTCTTCCTCCTGACCGCGCAACCCGACAAAGTCCAACAAGCGCAGCGCTTCCTCCCGGGCCCGTTCCTCCTCGGCCGCCAGGTCCGAAGTCCCCAGGAGGAGATGGCCGGCCTCCCGGAGCGTCCGGCCCATCTCCTGCAGAAAGATGCCCAGGCCTTTTCGCCAGTCGGAGGAATTTCCCGATAGAAGGCGTTCGGCGGCCCGTTCCAGGCCCTTTCCGGAGGGCGTCCCCAGGATGATGCCCAGGAGGTTGGCCCGAAGGAGGTGATGCTGGCCGACCAGGACGTTCTCCAGCACCGTCATCTTGGGGAAGAGGCGGATGTTTTGGTAGGTACGGGCGATGCCCAGTCGGGTGATCCGGTCGGGGGAAAGGCCCACCAGGGGCACTCCCCGGAAGACGATTTCTCCTTCCTCCGGCCGATAGAAACCGGTGACGCAGTTGAAGAAGGTGGTCTTGCCGGCCCCGTTGGGACCGATCAGGCTGACGATCGCCCCTTCCTCGATATCAAAATCGAAGCGGTTGACGGCCACCAAGCCGCCGAACCGTTTGGTGACTCCTCGGGCATTGAGCAAAGCCATCGTGGCTCCTTTCATCCTGTCCGGCTGGCCGGCTTTTCGCCCGCCTCTTCTACCCCCCAGCGGAGGCGGCGGCGGGCCGGCCAGAAGCCCTCCGGCCGGGCCAGCATCATAAAGACCAGCAACGCGCCGTAAAAGAGCAGCCGGTATTCGGCAAACTCCTGCAGCACCTCCGGCAGCCCCACCAGGATCAGCGCGCCGACCACTACCCCGGGGATGCTGCCCATCCCCCCCACGATGATCAGACAGAGGACGTTGATGGAGATGAGCAGGCTGAAACTGTTGGGGAAGATGGAGGAGAGTTTACTGGCGAAGATGGCTCCGGCCATGCCGGAAAACGCCGCCCCCACGGCAAAGGCCATCAGTTTGTACGAGACCAGGTGGATGCCCATCGCCTCGGCCACGTCCTCGTCCTCGCGCATGGCCATCCAGGCCCGCCCGATTCGTGAGGGGGCCAGCCGCAGGGAGATGTAGATGACCAGGAGGACGCTGAAAAAGATGAGGTAATAGAGTTCCTGGGAGCCGATGAGCGGTTTGTCCACCAGCACCGGCTTGGGAATATCCAGAATCCCCTGCGCCCCACCGATGTACGGCTTCAGGAGGTCGGAGTTGGCCAGTTTCTGGATGATCTCTCCAAAGCCCAGGGTGACGATGGCCAGATAGTCGCCGCGCATGCGCAGCACCGGGATGCCCAGGAGGATGCCGGCCACGGCGGCCAGGAGGATGGCCACCGGCCAGGCCGCCCAGAACGGCCAGCCGATCACCCCCCGAACCGAGAATTCCTGGGGCCGCAGGGAGGTCAGAAAACCGGCCGTGTAGGCGCCGATAGCGAAAAAGGCCACATACCCCAGGTCGAGCAGGCCGGCGAAGCCGACCACAATGTTCAGCCCCAAACCCATGAGGACATAGAGGCCGATGTTATCCAGGACGTCGCTCCAGCGGATGCCCAGGAGGAGGGGTAGGATCAGGAGCACGTTCACCAGAAGGAAGGCATCGGCCACCTGGCCGCTGCGCGGCTTCTGGAAGCGTTCCTGCACCTGCCGGCGCAGGGGAAGGTGCAGGGCCAGGAGCAGGCTCCACGCGACGATACTTCCGGCCCAGAGGGCCAGTCGGACGATGAAGGATACCGGCGCCACCTCGGGCCGCCAGATGAGGACGAGCCGCTCCAGCAGGACCTGGGCCAGATACAGGGCCGCCCAGCCCTCCAGGGAAAGCCCGATCAGCCGGCCCAGCGGTGTGCTCAGCCAGCGGCGGATGTAGGGGCGCAGGTAGACCCAGCCGGCCCCGATCCCCAGGAGAATGAGCACTCCCCAGGGCGAAAGGCCCTTCCCGGCGAAGAGAAAGCCCTGCTGGGCCCGGGGAAGGCCCTGGTTGACCAGGAGGTCCTGGACCAATTCCCGGAGCAAGGAGAGCAGGAGGATCAGGCCCACCCCCGCGCCGGCCATCCGCCGGAAAAGCGCCGGCCAACCGTCCCAGGCCCATCCCAGGGTACCCAATACGGCCCCGCCGCCGATCAGAACGAGGGCGGCCAACCCGATGGGCAACCCCAGGGTCAGGAGTTCGACCAGCGTCGGTGTCGCATAGACAAAGATGTCGCGCATATCCACCCGGCCGACCAGGAGAGCCAGCAGGGCCAGGAGGAGGCCGACGAGGGCTCCGGAACAGGCTCCGGCCAGGAGGGGAGGCGCCAGGCGCTCCGTTTCTTTCCGCACGGCGGCCGCGGACTGCCGGCTGGCGAAAAAGGCCAGAAGCATCAGGAGGGCCGTGCTCATGGAGAGGACGTTGCCGAGAACCTCACGCTTGGAGAAAATCTCCAGCAGGCCGGCCAGGGCCAGGAAGAGGGCGACCCCGCCGAGCACCAGGCCGTGTCGCAGGCCCCGGCGCGTCGGTCCGAGTTCCTGTTGAGCCCTTGACCAGGTCTCCCGGATGCGGTCGAGGAGTTGTACCTGTTCCTGCACGGCAGCACCCCTTTCTGCGCTCAGGCCTTTTTCCGGGCCAGGACCTCGCCCAGGAGTCCGGTGGGCCGGAAGATAAGCACCAGGACGAGCATGGTGAAGGCGATGACATCCTTGAGTTGGGTCGGGCTAGGGATGCCCCAGCCGCTGAAGAAGAGGGTGGGGCCGAGCGATTCGAAGATGCCCAGGAAAAAGCCCCCGAACATCGCTCCGGGGATATTGCCGATACCCCCCAGCACGGCGCAGGTAAAGGCCTTGATGCCGGGGATAAAGCCCACCGTGTGGGTGATCTGCTTGAACATCAGGGCATAGAGGACGCCGGCCGCGCCGGCCAGCGCCCCGCCGATGGCAAAGGTGGTGGAGATGGTGCGGTTCACGTCGATGCCCATCAGCGCGGCCACATCCTTATCCTCGGCCACCGCCCGGATGGACTTGCCGGTCTTGGTGTAGCGGATAAAGAGGTACAGGCCGGCCATCATCACCACCGCGGCCACGATGATCACGATGTAGAGGAGGCGAATCTGCAGGGTATCGATGTACCAGGAGGTCGCGTCCAAGAGTTGAACGTCCGGATAGACCTTGAAATCGGCTCCGAAGAGGCTGCGGAAGGCGTACTGGAGGAAGAACGAAGCCCCGATGGCCGTGATGAGCGGCACCAGGCGGGGAGCCTTGCGCAGCGGCCGGTAGGCCACCCGCTCCAGCGTCACGGCCAGGGTGGTGGAGACGAGCATGGCCACCAGCATCGTCAGAAGCAGACAGAGGACCGGTTGCCGGTCCAGGAAGCCGCTTTTGGCCAGGGGGGTGATCACAAAGTAGGCGATATAGGGTCCGCTCATAAAGACTTCGCTATGGGCAAAGTTGATCATGAAGAGGACCCCGTAGACCATGGTGTAGCCCAGGGCGGTCAGGGCGTAGATGGCCCCCTGGGCCAGGCCGAAGATGAGGAGCGAGCCCCAGGTCGAAAGGGAATAGATGCCGCTCCGCAGGGTGGATATGGTCCCTACCAGGATAAAGGCCAGGATGGCCAGCCCGATGCCCCAGACGATCAACGTGGTCGGCTCAATACGCAGACGCCGGCGTTGCCTCATCGCCTCGATCTCTCCAGATATACGGGGGGATGGGGCAGAGGAACGACGTCCCGTTTTTCTGCCCCATCCCCATGCAGCCGATTCGCCTTTTGCCTCCAGGCCGGCGCGGCCCGGGCAAAAAGCCGCTTTCCGCAGCCGAAGTTACGGCTGGACGAACTCGCCGTTCTTGACCACGAAGAAGGAGACCGTGCCGGTGCCGCAGTCGCCGTACTCGTTGCAGGAGATCGTCCCGGTCAGCCCCTGGAGGCCCTTGGTGCCGCGGATGGCATCGGAGAGGGCCTTGCGGCCGATGACCAGGTTGCCCTGGGCGTCGGTCTTGGCCACCTTCTCGATGGCGCTCACGATCAGCATGTAGGCGTCATAGGCGTGGGCATGGAAGGGGGCCGGCGGCTTCTCGCCGTACTTGGCCTGGTACTTGTCCAGGAAGGCGGCCATGCCGGCTCCGGCCTCGGCGGGGTTGGCCACGGTGGCATAGGCCCCCTCGGCAGCAGCGCCGGCCGCCTCCACAAAGGCCGGCCCGTAAGTGCCGTCGCAGCCGAAGAAGATGGCCTGGTCCAGCCCGACGTCGAAGCGCTGCTTGGCGATGTAGGCGCCCTCGGCCACAAAGCCGCCGAAGTAGATGACTTGCGGCGGCCCGCCGGGGGCGGATTTGATGCGGGTCAGCACTGGGCGCATGTCGGTATCGCCCACGTTGACGGCCTCTCGGGCCACGACCTGCCCGCCCAGCGCCTCAAAGTTCTTGGCGAATTCGGTGACCAGTTGCTCGCCGTAGGGGCTGCCGTCGTGGATGGTGGCCGCTTTGGTCAGGCCCAGGGTATTTTTGATATATTTGGCCGCCTCGGCCGCCTGGATGACATCGTTCCAGCAGACCCGGTTGAAACTCTTCTTGGCCGTGCCGGGCGCGGTCAGGGAGGGGGCGGTGCAGGAGGGCGAGACCATGGTGTAGCCGTGCTGCTCGAAGATGGCCGCGGCCGGCGTGCAGGCCGAGGAGCACATCATGCCGATGACGGCCACGATGGTCGGGTCGGCCACGAAACGGTTGGCCACCGTCTGTCCACCTTCGGCGTTGCACATGTCGTCGCCCACCACGAGTTCGACCTTGTGTCCCAGGACCTCGGGCTTGTCGGCGTTGGCCAGTTCGGCCCCGCGCTTCTCGTCAATGCCCAGGATGTCGATGCCGGCGCCGGTCAGGCCGGCCGAGAAGCCGATACGGATCGGCTCACCGGGGGCGATCTTGACGATGCCCCACTCGTCCGTGATCTCGACCTGGGTCGGCACAGCGGTCGGCGCAGGAGGTTGCCCACAGGCCGGCAACAGAACGGCGAGGGTCAGGAAAAGCAATGCCGCGCTTATCGCCCGTAGCGCTTTCATCTTCCTCCTCCTTGCAAGTCCTCACGGCTTCCGCCCACCCCACCGCGTATCCTCGACCTTTCGGAGGGCCATTCCGACGGTCCCGGCAAAAAAGCCGTCGGTCAGAGGGGCGGAAATCGAGCCGGCGCATTCTGGGCCGTATCACCCCCTTTTGTCGGGACAGGGTTGCCCTGCCCTGCCGGGCCCCATCGCCGCGGCTTTGCGGTCCCCCTTGACCGACAGGCATTCTGTCGTCTGATACGGGCATGGTTGCTAGCCAAATTTTAGCATACCCAGGCACCTTTGTCAATAGCAGCGAAGCGTGGTATAATAGCAAAAAATCGCGGTTGCCGTGGGCCGGGACGGTTGAAAGCGTCCCTCCATCTCGAAAGGAGGTCCAGATGAACGTCCGCAGGCGATTGCTACACCGGCTCGCGTCCCTCCTGTTCCTGGCGCTCCTTGTGGCCCTGGCGGCTCCGCCGTGGGCCTATTCCGGCGGAGAAATCGTGCTCAAGGTCAAGGAAACGGCCCAGGTCGGGGAGTCGGTGACCTTTGAGGTCGTCCTGACCACGCCCGGCGAGGTGCACTGGGATTTCGGCGACGGCACCACGGCGACGGGCCTTCTCGTGAGCCATGTCTACACCGCCGCCGGCGAATATCGGGTGGTGGTGACCGTATCCTACCCCACCACACCGCCCACCGGGGACCGGAAAGAGTTCCGCATCCGGGTGATGTCCACGGGGAACCAGCCGCCCAAGGCCGTGGCCGCGGCCTCGCCCCGTCAGACCATCGCCGGCCAGCCCATCGCCTTCGATGCCAGCGCCTCCACCGACCCGGACGGCCAGATCAGCCGTTACCTCTGGAACTTTGGCGATGGCACGGTGTCCCCGGGGATGCAGGTGGAGCACGTCTATGCCCAGGCCGGCACCTACGCGGTCCTGCTGACCGTGACCGACAACGGGGAGATGGATGCCACGGCCAGCCTGGTGGTGACCGTCACGGCGGTGCCGGCGGAACTCTTGCCGGGGGTGAAGCGCGTTCTGCCGGCCCCGGCCGGGGAGCCGCCGGTCATCGAACCGCTGGTCCTCCTGGATATGGGTGTGTTCGACTATGAACCGGAGCGCTTCCCGTACCGGGAATATAAAACGCCGGCCCTGCCCACGCCCTTCCGGGGGGTGGCCTCGACCCCGGCCTACTGGCTCCTGGTAGACCCGGCCGAATTCGAGTATCCGGCCGGCCCGGAGGTGCAGTTGCTGGAGCGCATTACGGTGCGCAGCACCCACCTGCTTCCACGCGCCCACACCAGTTGGGGATTGGTGACGCTGGTGATCAACGGCAGCGTGGTCGAAATGCCGGTTTCCATCACCCTGCGCGGTCCGGAGAAAGACATCTCCAAGGAGGTCTGGGCGTTGTATGAGGAAATCCTGACCTACCTGACGGAGCGCGGGGAACGCGGGGCCATGGCCTATTCCCCCCGTTACCCCAACGGAGCCGACGTGGCCCTCGGCCTGATCACCGAGTACATCCTGACCGACGGCTACAACGGCAAGATGTCCCGCGGTGATTTCGTGACCAAGGTGGCGGAGATGCTCATGGGCCGAGATGAAAACGGCGACGGCATCGCCGGCTTCACCGAGAACGACCGCGCGCTGGGCGTCAAGGTCGGCAAGTGAAGCGAGAGGAGGCAGCGATGCGGAAACCCTGGGTGCTCATTCTGGTCGTCCTGCTGGCCGGCTGGCTGACGGCCTGTGGGGGTGCTCCTCAGAAGAGCCTGGGGGCCAAGGAGACGGCCGAGGCTTTCCTGAAGGCGATGGAGGAGCGAGATCTGGCCGCGGCTTACGCTCTGCTCAGCCCCGATTCCCAGGCGACCATCCCGGCCGAACAGTTCCGGGAGATCGTGGAAAAGGCCTGGAAAGACACCTATATCGCCGGATTCCACGTGGAATCGGTGCATGACGCCGTGCTCACCGCCGGCGGCACGCGGGCCTCTGTACCCTATGCGGCCAGCCTGACCACGGTGGATGGATCCAGGACCGTCATCTACAACGCCCTGAGCCTGGTCAAGGTGAATGAGCGCTGGGGAGTGATCTGGCCGCCGGTGCGCTGAGCCGCTTTCCCCTCGGCCGAGCAAGGGAATGATGCTGCGTAGTCTCCGCCGCTTGCTCTTTTGGCTGGCCCTGGCCGGCCTTCTGGTCCTGGCCGGCCTGGCAGCCTGGAGGCTCTACCGCCGGCCGGCCGCCTCTCTTCCCCTGTACGCCCATAGCAACCTCCTGGTCAACCCCGGCTTCCAGGAGGATGCCGACGGGGACGGCCGCCCCGACGGCTGGGAACTCGGGCCGGCGGCGGAGTGGAGCACCTGGACCATTACGCCCGAACCCGGAGGACACTCCCTGCGCCTGACCGGAAGCGCCTCCTACGCCCGCAGCGTCCCGGTGGCCGTCCGGCCGGGAAAGCGTTACCGCCTGACCTGGCAGGCGTTGACCGATGGCGAGCATCCCAACCGGATGCAGGCCGTCTTCCTCTGGGAAAACTCCCGCCGCGAGGTCATCGTGCGGCAGGCCGGGGAGTGGCAGGAGGTGCCGGCCCGGGGATGGCGCCGGCTGAGCGCCGAGGGGCAGGCGCCGACGGAGGCGGTGGGGCTAACCGTCCTCCTGCGGCCGGCCGGCGACGACCCCCTCTACCTGGACGAGTTGCACCTGGCCGAGGAAGGGGTGCGCCTGGAGCCGTACCCCGATTACGCCCGTGCCGCCCTGGCCTTTACCTTCGACTGGGAGACGGCGATGGGCGGGCTGATCCACTCCCGGAGCGACGACGGCTACGACCCGGCCACGGCCGAGATGCGTGGGCTGGCCATGCGCCAGGGGGCGGAAAACCTGCTCCTCCTTCTGGAACGCTACGACCTCCGGGCGACCTGGTACGCCTCGGGCTATAGCCTCCTTTCAGGAAACATCGAAAGGCGCTCCTTTTCGGGGAATCCCACCTACACCTGGGCTTCCCAGGCCCACGGCTGGCGCGACGACCGCTGGACGGCTACTCCCTGGTTTGCCGACGATCCGTATGGGACGGCCGAAAGCCGTCCGGCCTGGTATTTTGGCGACCTCTTGCCGCGCCTGCTGGCGCTGGGGCAGGAGGTAGAGAGCCATACCTTCGGCCACCTCTATATCCCCTATGCCGCGCCGGATGAGGTGCGCACCGACCTGGAGCAATGGAACGCAGTGGCCCGAGAGGCCGGCCTGCCGCCGGCCCGGACGCTGGCCTTTCCCTGGGGAGCCAGCCTGGGCACGGGAGATGCCGTCTACACGGTGCTGGAGGAGGCCGGCTACATCGCCGTGACGCGCACCTACCACGAGCCCCGGGGCCGCTCCCAGTACTGGATTCTCCCCCCGGATGACCTCTTCCACATACGCACCGTCCCCGGACACCCCGGCCTGTGGGCTTTTCCCGACCACTATTTCCCCGGCCGGGCCGAGGACCTGCCCCGTGCCCTGGCCGTGGTGGATCGGGTGCTCCTGGAGCGCGGCGTCACCAGCCTCTGGGCGCACACCGAGGAGGTCGCCACCCCCGAGCAGGTGGCTTCCTGGGAGGCGCTTCTTTCCTACGCCGCCGGGAAACGCTCCTCCGGCCTGTGGATCGCCCCCCTGACGGAGATCGTCCGCTACCGGAACGACCTGGGGCAGATCGAGGTGCGGTCGGATGCCAACGGGCCTCGGCTGCAGGTGTGGGTGGCCAACCGGAACGACCATACCGTGGCCGGCCTGACCCTGACCCTGCCGAAGCCGGTTCGGGCGGTCTATCTGGAGGGCGCCGCCCACACCGACTTCCGGCTGGACCAGGTGCGCCTGCCCCCGCTCGATGCCGGCCGGGAAGTGCACCTGGAGGTCACTTTCGGGGAGTGGGAGGAGCCGTGAGCCTCGCCCTGGCCGTCATCGGGCTGCCCCTGGTGCTGGTCGTCCCTGGCCTCTGCACGCTGTCGGCCCTGGCGCCCCTACGCCGGCTGGACTGGCCGGAACGGATTTACCTTTCCCTCTCGATCAGCCTGATTCTGAGCGGCTGGTGGGGACTGGTCCTGGCACAAATCGGCTGCTTCTCGGTCGGCCTCCTGCTTCTCCTTCCCGCCCTGTATTCCCTGGCCCTGGGCCTCTGGGCCTGGCGGAAAGGGCGCTGGCGCTGGCCGCGGCCGGAAGGAGGGCCGGAAAGGCCCTGGGCCTGGGCCGCCTGGGCGCTGATCAGCATCGTCTTTATCGTCCTGGCCTTTCGTCCCTTTGAACTCATCCTGGGGCCGCGCGACGCCGCCGTCTATCCGGCCACGGCCGCCCAGATCGTACATCACGGCGGCATCCTGGTGGAGGACCCGCTGTTGCGCACCCTCTCCCGGAGCACGCCGGAGGAAACCCACCGTACCTGGGTGCAATTCCTGGGCGTCCAGCATCCCGGCCGTTTCTACTACCACTACCTCCGTCTCCCCGGCTTCTTCATCGCCGACGAGGAGCGGGGTCTGGTCCTGCCCCAGTTCTACCATCTCTATCCGACCTGGCTGGCCATCGCCTTCAGCCTGGTGGGGATCCCGGCCGGCCTCTGGATGACCCCGTACCTTTCCTTTCTGGGCGGCCTCGGGCTTTTCTTCCTGGGCCGCCGGCTGCTGGGGATGCGGGTGGCGCTTCTTTCCTATCTCTTTCTCTCCCTCCAGACGCTCCAGGTCTGGTTCGCCCGCTACTCCACGGCGGAGGGGGCCACCCAGTTCCTCATCTTCCTGGGCCTGTACGGCCTGCTGCGGCTGGAGGAGGACGGTGCGGAAGGGGCCGGCCGGGATCCCTTCTTCGGGTGGCTATCCGGTCTGGCGCTGGGGATGATCGGGCTGGTGCGGGTGGACTTTATCTTTCCCTGGCTACTCCTTCTGCCCTACTGGGCCTACCTCTTTGTGGCCCGAACCTTCCGCCCGGGGCATCGCCGGATGCTCCTGGCCTGGTCTCTCCCGGCCCTGCATACGCTGGCCCAGTTGATGACCCATACCCGGGGCTATACCATCGCCATCTACTACCACCGCATCCAGGACTGGGCCACCCTCTCCTGGCTGATCTACCCCTTTCTGACCCCGACGCTCCGGGAATATTTCGGCGCTTCCGAGACGCCCCGCACGCCGGTGATGAAGGAGCCCGGGCGGCCGGCGGCCGAACTGGGCGCGGTGACGCTGGCGGTGGGTTTGCTCCTGTTCCTGAGATGGTCCCCGCGCCTGGTCGAGCGTCTGGGGGCCGGGTTGCGCCGGCATCGGCGCCTCCTCCTGGCCGGCGCGGCCGTGCTCTTCCTCCTGGCTTTCTGCTATCTCTACTTCGTCCGGCCGCAGGTGCTGACACCGGAGGTCCTCCTGCACCCGCTGGAAAACCGGCTGGTGCTGGAGGGTTATATCGGCGCGCCGGTTCCGGAGGGTTCGGCGGCCAACATGGTGCGGCTGGGCTGGTACTTTTCGCCGCCGGGGATGCTTTTGGCGGCCCTGGGCATCGCCGCGCTCCTCTGGGAAGAGACCTCCCGTCGTTCCTGGTACCTCCTGGCCCTGGGGCTTTTCTACCTGGTCTTTTTCAACTACGAGGTCTTTGGCGAACCGCACCATATCTACATCATGCGGCGCTATGTGCCGGTGGTGGTGCCCTTCTTTTCCCTGGCGATGGCCTATGCCCTGGAGCGGCTGGCCGGCTGGAGGTGGCTACGTCGGGCCGGGCCGGCCCTGGCCGGGATCCTGGCCTTCCTGATGGCCGTTTACCTGGTCTATAGCGGGCTGCCCTTCTACCGCCATAACGAATACGAGGGAGCGCTGGAACAGGTGGGCGCCCTGGCAGAGCGCTTTGCCCCGGAGGACGTCCTCCTGCTCATTGACGGGGCCCGCGATGCCCCGGCCACCATCGCCACGCCGCTCAAGTACCTGTTCGAGCGCAACGCTTTCGTCCTGATGCCGGATGAACCGGACGGGGCGCGGATCGAGGAACAGGTTCGCCTCTGGGAGAGCGAGGGGCGGAGGGTTTACCTGCTCATCGGGAACGACGGCGGCCGGCTCTTCCTGCCCCACACCCGGCTGCGCTACCTGGAGCGTTTCGAACTGGCCGTGCCCGAATTCGAGCAACTGACCGCTCAGAAGCCCCACAACGCCTACACGCTGCGCCAGCCCTTTGGGCTGTATGTGCCGGAAGCCTGGGATGGGGAGGGAAGCCTTCTGGGGAACCTCCCGCTGGAAGTGGACCTGGGGAGCGGGGGCTATATCTACCAGGCCGGCGGCTTTTATGGAGATGAGGTCGCGCCCGACGGCACAACCTACTGCTGGACCGGCGGGCGGGGCCTTTTGCGCCTGCCCTGGCCGGAGGAAGGGGAGGTGCGTCTGACGCTCCGACTGGCGGGAGGAAAGCGGCCGGCCGAAATCGGGCCGGCCCAGGTGGAGGTCTGGCTGGGCGAGCGCCTCGTGGGGAAGTGGGCGTTGGAGGAGGCGTTCAATACCTATACCGTCACCCTATCCGCGCAGGAGGTTACCCCGGAGATGGGACGGACCGTGCTTCTGGCGCTGGTCTCCCCGACCTGGGCCCAGGCCGATTACGGCCTGGGGAACGATCGCCGGCCGCTGGGGGTGCAGGTGGATGGGGTGCGGGTGGACCGGGGCCGTTGACCAAGGGTACGCTGCTGCGCCTGGATGGCCGTCCCCAATATGCATCCTACCTCCCCTTCCGCCGATTGTACAACAGGGCTGCCAGGAAGAGGACCATCCCCAGCAAGAATAACCCGTAGAAGGGGAGGCCGTTCATCGAAGTTTCCCCTGGAGGCATCGGGGGCACGGTCGGAGCAGCATACCGGAAAGTTTCCCATCCCGTCCAGAACAAGGACATCGCTCTTTCCTCTCGGAAACGCTTGGCCCTAACGGGGAATGCCCAAGCAGGCGTGTCCGCCCTCCTGGTCATGCCAATACATATTCCGTTCCACCACCACCGGCCAGTCGGAGATCACCCGGGTGGAGAAGGCGGCCACGTCCGGCAGAAACTCGTTGAGCGGGACGGTCAGGCGTCCGTAGGCCGGTATGCTCAGGCGCAGGCGGTCCAGGGTTCCCTGGCTGCCCAGGAAGGTGAGTTCCAGGTCGGTGGGAACGGGGTTCGGATTGGCCGCCAGGACAAAGGTTTCGAACGGTTCCGCCGTGGAGCCCTCGGGCAAGTACCAGATACGGGCCGGCCGGGTGGCTCCCAGCGTGGCGTGGGCCGAGCGCATCTCGTTGAAGAAGGTGATGCGGGCGATGGCCAGCGGCCGGCCGGCCTCCGCCTCCGCCGCCAGGGCCAGTTCCGGCAGGATGGTGTTCAGGTTGAGCCGTTGCTCCCCCGGCCGCACCCCGTAGGTCCGCCGAAGCATCGTCCCATCCTCGCTCATCAGGGTCAGGGTCAACGGCACCGTTGCGGTGTGCGGGTTGAGGATCGCCAGCACCGTCACATACGGGCTCTCCGTCTCCACGGCGGCAAAGGACCAGCGCCGGGAGAGGTAGGGGCTGCCCGGCATCCCATAGCCTCCCTCCCCGGCCGAGAAACGGACCTCCTGCTCGGCCGCGATGGGCAGGGTGGAGGAAACCTGGCAACCCAGCGGGGTCGTGCCGGTGTAGACCTCGCCGACCGATACCACCCATCGGGAACGGGGAGGCAACGGATAGGCCCGTTCGCCGGCCGGACCGGTCGGGGCAAAGATGCGCACCGTAGCCGTCGCCGGGGCATCGCCGGGATTGAGGAGCGTCAGGGTGGTGGTGGCGTCCCCCTCCTGGGTGCCGCCCGGCAGATACCAGGATCGCGAGAGGCTTTCCAGGCCGTGGCTATCGTCCCCATCGTGGCCGTAGTAGATGGCCCGCTCCACCAGGAGGTCGCCGTCGGCCCGGAGACGGGCCCAGAATCCGGCCTGGGCGACGACCTGATCGGCCAGGAGACTGCCCCGCGCCTCCGCCGGAAGCCGCACCGTTCGCCGAATCGTTCGGCCGCCGTCGAGGAAGAGTTCCATCGTGGCCTGGATACGGCGGGGTTCCGGGTTGGTGAGCAGCACCCATTCGTCTGTGTCCGGGGCCGTGATTCCCCGGGGCAACAGCCATTCGCTCCGGCGGAGGTTGGCGGCTTCCAGGCGAGCCTTCAGGCGTTCGGCCAGGGCTGGATCGTAGGGGGTGGTCAGCGTAAAGTTGCGCTGCTCGGCCGGAAGTTGCTCCTGCCACCAGGTCAAGAGCGCCACCAGGGCATCCTCCACGGTGGGCGAGGCCGGTTCGTGGGGGTGCACACCCAGGAGGCCGATATACAGCGTATCCCCGGTGAGGGTCCGGCGGCCCTGGTAGATGCCGCCGCCGGAGTCCACCAGGAAGGCATAGGCCAGGTCGTCGCGGCCGAGCAGTTCGCGTTGAAAGTGCTGGACCATCCGCAGGGAAGGGGCGGCCTCGACCGTCCCGGAGACGAGCCAGGTCGCCGGGCGGACCTCAACCCGGGCCGGAATCGTTGTCTCAGCGATCGCCTCCGAGGCCGCCTCGGCTCCCCATTTCTCCGGCGGGAGCGGCCGGGGCCGGCCGTCGGCTTCCTTCCAGGGCGGCTGCGCCGGCACGGCCGGGCCTCCCTCGGCGGCCAGGCAGACCACCACGACCTGCTCCAGGGCCGGCGAGTCTTTCCCCCGGTAGAAAGTGGCCCGATATTGCAGCCGCTGTTGCCCCTGGGGAAAGACCAGGAGGGCCTCGGAGACCGAGCGGTTCTGGGGGTCCGTCCAGGGGCCGGGCGGCGGCAGGAGCACCCAGGGGGACCACTGTCCGGAGGCATCCTGCCCGCGCAACTCGAAGGAGAGGGCGGCGCTGGCCGGCACCCGCCCCAGGTAAAGCAGGCTGGCCGCCGGACAGGGGAAGGGCATCTCCTGCTCCGCCGAGGTGTAGGTGCCCCGGCCCTGCCCCCCGGCCAGGCGCAACTCGCCATCGCCGACGGCCGACACCTCCACCCCCTCCAGGCTTCCCCGGCCGAAATCGGCCACCGTGGTCTCCACCCAGCGCTCCACCCGCACCGGACCGGCGGCGCCGGCCCGGCCCTCCAGTCCGGGCATCAGGGCCAGCCAGAAGGCCAGAAGAACAGGACTCAGCCAGAGGCAGCGCCTTCTCATGGCTTCTCCTCCTCACGGGCTATAGTCCACGCCCTCCGTGTATACGTTTCCGGCATTCCAAAGACACCAGCCCACCGCGCCGCCGTCCTGGGCGGCTCTGATCTGTTCCTGCACCTCGTTCGGTCCGTAGGGAGGTTCTCCCAGGTCAAAGTCTTGCAGCCAGGGCCGCACTTTGGCCCGCTGTCCCTCCGTCATCTGGGCATAGGCCCGTTTCATCGTCTCCAGGACGATGATGTAGGGACAGGCGTTGGGGTTGGCGCAGCCCTGCTCGCCGGGGGAATAGTGGGAAGGGTAGGACATGGGGCAGAGGTAGTCCAGGTAATAGGTCATCCGGGAGATGTCCTGGCCCTGTTCCCACATCTTGCGCCAGGCGGCGTAGCCGAAGATGTCGGCGGAGATGAAAACGCCCAGGGGAGCCAGTTCCTCGTAGGCCCGCTGCACAAAGCCGGCAATCGTCGCATACTGCTTTTCGATGTCCGTTTCCTCGGCATAGACGATGTCCGAGATGTTCCCGTCGGTAGGGAAACGGATGTAATCGAACTGGATTTCGTCAAAGCCCAGGCCGGCCAGTTCCCGGGCGATGGCCAGGTTGTATTCCCAAACCTCAGTTCGGTAGGGGTCCATCCACTTCAGACCCCGGCGGTCTTTCCAGGGCCCACCCCGCGAAGCGCTCTGTACGGCCCACTCGGGATGGGCCTCGGCCAGGCGCGAATCCTCGAAGGTAACGATGTAGGCGATGGTGTAGATGCCCCGACGATGGCACTCCCGGAGGATTTCGGAGACGTCGTAACGGGGGTCGGCCGTGCCCAGTTCCAGAACCTGGGAAATCTGGGTATTGTAGACCACCGCGCCCCAGGCATCTTTCACCTCGAGCACCATGGCGTTCAGTTCCGTTCCCTCGACCAAGTCCAGGAGGGAGGTGAACCAGTCTTCGGTATCGGGGTCTCCATCATAGGTAGAAATCACATAGGAGGTCACATAAATTCCATGAACGACAAAGGGGGTCAGGGTCACCGTGATGCTGGGCGTGTCGGTCGCGGTGATGACCTGTTTGGCAAAGCCGGGGGAGAGCACCTGGACGACGGCTACCTCCGGCACATCTTCCAGGAGGAAGCGGCCCTGGGCATCGGTGTGGGTGTATCGGCCGGCGCAGACCACGCGGGCCTGGGGGATGGGGTTTCCGGATTCGTCCCGGACCAGGCCGCGCAGGAAGGCCGGCCGGAGTCGCAGGTCGTACTGGGTGGTGCGTTCCAGCGAGAGAGCGGCCGGCCGATAGCGCGCCGTCCGCACCTGCAGGGTAAAGCGTTCCGGAATCCCCTCCAGGAAATAGCGCCCGTCGGGCCCGCTGGTGGTGGTCAGGAGGAGCGAACCGGTCAGGGTGATGCGGGCGCCGGCCAGGGGACGGCCGTCATACGCGTCGAGGACCGTTCCTTCCAGCGTGTTCGGCCGCAGGGAGAGGGAGAAGGTCGTGGTGAGAAAGGTGCCCTGGCCGGCCTCGTAGCCGGCCGCCCGCGCCGTCAGGGTGAGGGGGAAGGTCGGGGCGAAGATGGTAAAGTGCCCGGACGGGTCGGTGAGGAAGGCCCGCCCGCCGGCCTGTACCTCGGCCCCGGCCACCGGCCGGCCGGTATAGGCATCGAGGATCGCCCCTGTGGCCTGTGCCGGCGAGAGGGATACCGTCAGGGTCACGGCGCGGGCTCCGTCGGGGGGAGTGGGCAGGCCGGCCTCGGCGCTCAGGTAACCGGGGGCGGAGACGCGCAGGAGGTCCTGGGGAGACCAGTCGGCGAAGCGACAGTAGCCGGCGGCATCGCTTTTGGCCTGGGCCTTGGGCAGGAGGCATTCCGCACCCCGCAGGGGGCGCTTCGTCAGGTCGTCCTGGACCCGGACGTGCAGGGCCGGCCGGTTGACGCCGCAGGAAAACAACACCGGCACGATCAGGAGAAGGAGGAGGATTTTCGGTTTTTGCGTCCCCGGCATCGCGGCATCCTTTCGGTCTTACCCGACATACTGCGGACATTATAGCACGGCTGCGGGGACCTGTCCATTTACTTGAGCGGGTCTCCCCCCATCGCTCCGGCCTCCAGGATGTAGAGGGTCGTGCCCGCGTCCTCCGGGAGCAGGGTGATCTGATAGCAGGAGACGGTGCTGATGATGGCCGTGCAGGAATCGGCCGTCCAGGCGGGGCCGTAGCGATGGCTACGTTTCCATACAAAGGAGATTTTGGCGTGCCCCCACCACTCCAGGTTCTCGTAATAGGACCGGACCTGCTCCAACGAATCGGGTGTCCGGTACCACCATTCGTAGCAGTACACGGCCGGCGCCGGCATCGAGCAGATCTCCCCCACCCGGTAGTCCAATTCCTGGGCCTCGGGGTAGCGCGGCGGTCTCATCCACCACTGGCCGAGGAAACTTTGCGGCCCGCCCAGCAGGAGGGAGACAAGCAGGCAGAGGATGAGCAGCGCGACGAAGAAAGGGGAAAGCCAGGCCAGCGTGTTGCGCCACTTCCGGAAGAACCTCGTCTTCTCGTCGGGCATCTTCCGGGCCAGGTACTTGCGCGCCGCCTCCTCGCGCTTCTTTTGTTCCTCCTGCCGACGTTCCCGGTAAGGCTCCATCTGGATGTCGCCATCACAGCCGTTCCGGGTACCCGGTGACGGCCCGGATCTCCTCATAGAGGGGGCGCAGCCGGCGATACATCTGCCGATAGACCCGGCGGTACAGCCCCTCGTAGAGCGCATGGGCCTGGGGGTCGGGTTGAAAGACCCGGCCGATGCGGGTCATCGCCTCCACGGCCGAGGCGAAATCGGGGTACAGGCCCAGCCCAACGGCGGCGTCTATCGCCGCGCCCAGGCCGGCCGCCTCATACAGATGGGGGCGGGCGGCCGGCAGGCCGAAGACATCGGCGGTGATCTGCATGGCCGCGTCGCTCTGGGAACCGCCGCCGGAGACGCGCAGTTCCCGAACGGGGATGCCGCTGCGGCGCTCGATGCGTTCCATCCCCTCGCGCAGGGCATAGGCCAGGCCCTCCAGGATGGCCCGATAGAGGTGGGCACGGGTATGCACGTCGCCAAAGCCGATGACGGCCCCCTTGGCCTCCGGTCCCGGCACCTTCAGCCCCGGCGACCAGTACGGCTGAAGGACCAACCCCATCGAGCCGGCCGGCACCTGTTCGACCAGTTCATCGAAAAACGTTTCCGGTTCACACCCCTGCGCTTCGGCCCGGCGACACTCGGGATGCCCGAATTCCTGTTTGAACCAGGAAACCATCCAGTAGCCGCGAAAGACCTGCACCTCCAGGCTGTAGGCCCCGGGCACCGCCGCCGGATAGGGGGGAATGAGCGGAATGACCTCGATGTAGCGTGGGGAAGTCACGTTGATCGTCGCCGTCGTGCCGTAGGAAAGGCAGCCGATCTCGGGGAGAAGGCAGCCGGCCCCGATGACCTCGCAGGCCTTGTCGGCGGCGGCGGCGACCAGGGGCAGGCCGGCCGGGATGCCGGTTTCCTCGGACGCCCGGGGGGTGATTTCGCCCAGCAGGCCGGCCGGGGGCACCAGTTCCGGCAGGCGAGCCGGGTCCAGCGGCACGGCCCGCCATTTCCAATCCCAGCGGGGCGCCCAGCCCAACCGCTTGTAATCGAAGGGGATATACCCCACCTGACAGCCCACCGAGTCCACGAAGCGGCCGGTCAGCCGGTAGGTGAGGTAGCCGGAGAGGAGGAGATATTTATGGGTGCGCTCCCAGATTTCCGGCTGGTGGGTGCGAATCCAGTTGGCCTCGGCCTCGGCCTGGAGGTAGGCCACCGTCCCGCTCACGCCGGCCAGGCGAAAGGCCAGCCCCCACCAGCCCCCCACCGGCTTCAACCCGTAGGTGCGGCGCTGGTCCAGCCAGAGGATGGCCGGGCGGAGGGGCCGGCCTTCCTCGTCCACGTTGACCACGGTGGCCCGCTGGCAGGTCAGGGCCACGCCGGCCAGCCGGTCGCGGACGTCGTTTTCCTGCCACAATTGCCGGCAGGCGCGGGTCAGAGAGTCCCAGTAGTACGCCGGGTGTTGCTCGGCCCAGCCCGGCTGGGGAGAAAAGTACGGCTCCAACAGGACCCGGGCTTTGGCCAAAAGGTTCCCCCGAAGGTCAAAGAGGAGCGCCCGCACACTCTGGGTGCCGCAATCGAGGGCCAGAATCAGGTCGCGTTTCATCCGGACTCCTTTCTGTACCCTGGGCTCAACAGGCCGGTCCCCCCTCGCCCTCGTTCCGGGGAGGACGAAAACGGCGCCAAAGTCGCACCACGGTATGCCGATTCAGACGTTTCAGGGCCTGTGAGAGGCCGGAACGGAAGGGAGAGCGAATCCGACCGGCCCAGGCCCGGAGGGGAACCGGCCGGCGTGGAGGAAGCGGAGGTGGGGCAGGTCGGGGAGGACTCCAACCGGTCCAGAAGGTCCGATCCCGCCAGTCCGGAATGGCCGACCGCTCCGGAAGGCTGTAGCAGGCCTGCCAGAGGGTGCGGTAGGCCGCTTCTTCTTCTTCCCACCGGGCGTCGCTCCACCCCAATTCCTCCTGGCAGATGGCGCGTATCCGGGGCAGAAGCGCCATCCCCCCTTGGGGCAGAAGCAACCCCACCCGAACCCGGCGCAGCAGCAGATCGTCCAGGTGAATCACTCCCTCGGCGCGGGCGGCCCAGCGCACTTCGGCCCAGAGGAAGGAGGTGCCGGGAATCGGCTCCAGTTCCCCTTCCCCGGCCGCCTCCAGCAGGGCAGGGGCCTCGGCCCCGTAACGGCCCAGGAGCCGTCGGCGGGCCGGGGCATCCAGACCGGGAGCCTCGAGGGTTTCGTCCACCGGGTTCAGCACCGGAGCCTGCTCGTCAAAGGGCGGCAGGGCAGGGAAGCGGTGGCGTATGGCCCGGAGGGCATCGCGGGCGATGAGGCGGAAGGTGGTGAGTTTCCCACCGGTCACGGTGAGGAGGCCGTCCTCCTCCCAGACGACGTGGTCGCGGGATTCGCGGGAGGGGTCGCTCCGCCAGGTGCCGATGACGGGACGCACGCCGGAGAAGGTGGAAAGGACGTCCTCCAGGGAAAGGTTCAGGCGGGGACATTGCGCCTCCACGCCAGCCATGAGGTAGGCCACCTCCTCGGGGCTGATGGCCGGCTCCTCGTCCAGCGGACGGTCGTGGTCCAGGTCGGTTGTCCCCACCAGGGCAATGCCCTCCCAGGGGAAGATAAAGACCGGGCGGCGGTCCAGGGGATGGAGGCAGGTGAGGGCCTGGGCGACCGGGAGTCGCCAGCCGGGGAAGACCAGGTGGCTGCCGCGCAGGGGGCGGATGCGGGCCGGCCGGCCGAGTTCGGCCCGCAGCCGGTCGGCCCAGGCGCCGGTGGCATTGACGACCACCTGCGCCCGTACCTCGGCGAGGCGGCCGCTCAGGGTATCGCGCAGCCGTACCCCGATCACCCGGCCGGCGGAGGGCGTCCCCGCTTCCCCCAAAAGGAGCGATTCCGCCCGGGCATAGTTCAGGGCCAGGCCGCCGGCGGCCACGGCCTCCTGGAGGACGCGCAGGACCAGCCGGGCATCGTCGGTCTGGGCATCGCCGTAGCGGTAGCCCCCCTCCAGCCCCTCGGCGGAGAGGTGCGGCGCCAGGAGTTGAAAGTCCTCGGCACTGTAGTAGCGGTGGCTCCACTGAAGCGCCAGGAGGTCGTAGATCGAGAGGCCGGCGCGGTAGGCCCAGCGGCCGGGGCGGTCGCCCTGGTAGGTGGCGATCAAAAAGCCCATCGGCTCGATCAGGCCGGCCCCTTCTGCCAGGAGACGCTGCCGCTCCCGCACCGAAGACCAGGTCAGACGGACGTGCCCATCCTTGAGGTAGCGCAGCCCCCCGTGGACCATCTTGGAGGAGCGGCTGGACGTTCCCCAGGCAAAGTCGCGCTGTTCCACCAGGAGGGCGCGCAGTCCCAGCCGGACGGCCTCACGAAAGATGCCGGCCCCGGTGATGCCCCCGCCGATCACCAGGACGTCCCAGGGATCGGATAGCCTGGACCAGACGGTTTCGCGCCAGTGGGAGGGCCACATAGGGAACCTCGATGTTGCGTGTTGCGTGTTTCGTGTGCCTCAAGGCGGAGGGCGGTCGAGCAGTGTCCTGGGCGTTATCTCGTAAAGGGTCTCCTCGTCTCTCACCATCGTGTTCCGCTCGGCTGGAATAATGGTCAGCAGTGAACGGATGATCTGGGTCAGAAGATCCATCCGGTGGCGGGCTACATCGTCGTGGAGGACATGCCGGCTCTGGTAGTACCATCCACGCGCTTCCCGTGCCGAACCGAGGGCGTACTCGTAGAACCGTGCCTGGTCCCTCCCTGAACTCCGGCTATATCCTTCCGCAATATTCGCGCTAATGGAGCCGACCGCCCGGTAGAGTTGATCTGCCAGGCCGACTGTTCTCCTGTCCCCCACCACTCGGCCCGCATCCTGCCAAGCCAGATCCCCGGCAAAAAGAGCCAGGCGGTACACCTCCAGCCGCCAAAGAGCATCTTTCGTAATCTCCTCCGGAACCGAAGCCAACCACTCGTGGAAAGTCATCACGGCCCCTTTGCTCCAACACACTATACGCAATACGTAACACGCTACACGCTACCCACCCTCCACTCCAACCATCTTCCCCCGATTCATCACTTCCCCCGGGTCCAACACCCGGCACACCTCCCGCAGCACCCGCATTCCCAGTTCCCCCTTCTCGGCCGCCAGATAGGGCCGATGGTCCAGCCCGACGCCGTGCTGATGGCTGATCGTCCCACCGTGGGCCACGATGGCCCGGCTGGCCGCCCCCTTCATCGCCTGCCAGCGGTGCAGGGTCTCTTCCGGGTCCGCGGCCAGACGAAAGGTATAGGTGGTGTAGAGGCTGGAACCGTAGGGATAGAGATGGGAAAGGTGGCTGAAGACGTGCACCTGCTCACCGGACTCCTCTATCGCCCCACGCAACGCCTCCTCGATGGCCGGCAGCAACGTCGGGAGGGTCGTCCAATCGCAGGCGGTCTCCAGTGTGTCCACCGCATAGCCCATCTCCCAGAGGGTGTTGCGCAGGTAGGGGGTGCGGAAGCGGCTTTTGTACCATTGCCGGCCGAAGATGCGCCCTACGCAGACGCCTCCATGGCGACGGGCCAGCCCCAGGGCCTCGCGGCGGGCCATCCGCACCAGCGCCTCTTTTCCGGTGAGGCCGAGGATGAGCATACCTTTGCCTTCCCCCACCCCCCGGAGGGCCAGAAGCCGCTCCAGGGCGGCGATGAGGCGCTCATGGCCGGCCAGGGCCAGGGTCGTCTCGGTCTCGGCCGCCGTGCTGAGGCGCAGCATCGAGAGGGGCAGACGGGCCTGGACGATCTCTCGGACGGCCTCCTGCCCCTGCTCGAAGGTAGGGAAAAAGACGGCCGGAAACTCCTCGCACTCCGGCAAGGGGGTTACCCGCACCGTAGCCTCGGTGAGGATACCCAGCCGGCCTTCCGAACCCAGGACGATCTCGCGCAGGTCCGGGCCAGCCGCCGAAGCCGGGAAGGGCGGCAGAATCAGGGTGCCGGCCGGCGCCTCCAGCCTGCCGCCGGCAAAGAGACGCTCGATTCGCCCGTAGAAGAGCGATTGCTGCCCGCTGGAGCGGGTGGCAATCCAGCCGCCCAGGGTGGAATACTCGAACGATTGGGGAAAATGGCCCAGGGTATAGCCCCGCGCCCGCAGGGCCGCCTCCAGGTCCGGCCCGCAGACCCCGGCCTCAAAGGTCGCCAGGTGGCTGCGCTCGTCGAAACGGAGGAGACGGTTCATCCGCCCCATGTCCACCGTCAGCGTCGGCACGGAAGGCAAAGGGTTGATGTGGCCGACCACGCTGGTCCCACCTCCATAGGGGATGACGATCGCCCCCACCCCGGCGGCATAGCGCAGGATTTCCCGCACCTCGGCCGCCGTCGTCGGGTAGGCCACGCCGTCGGGGAAAGCCTCCAGGCGTCCGCTGCGCAGGGCCACCCAGTCGGGCAGGCTCTGGCCGCGAGCATGGCGGAGGCGCTGGAGGGCATCGGTGGAGACCAGAGGATGGGCGGGCAGGCAGGAAGGGGGGACGGAGGCAAGCACGGCGCTCAGTTCGGCGTCGCGCGGCGGTGTCCCCGGCCCCAGCCGTTCGGCGAGAAAGCGCCGGGCCCCTTCAGGCAGCGGGTAGGTTACCGTATCGTCGCCCCAGCCGTTCCAGCGTCGCATGGCGTGTTCGGTGCTCCTCATCCGGCAGGGGGCGAGTGGGGGGAATGCTCGCCCTCCGGCTCCTCCAGGCAGGTGGGGCGGGCCTGGATCGTGCGGGTCAAAAAGACCTCCAGCCCCTCGGCCTGGAGACGCTCATAGAGGTCCCGCGCCGGGCCTTCCTGAGCGTAGATGGCATAAAGGGCCGGCCCGGATCCGCAGAGGCGGACGTGGTCGGCGCCGGCCTCCACCACGCGCTGGCGGACGGCATCCACCAGTTCGAAGCGGCGAAAGGCCACCCACTCGAAGGCGTTGAAGATCAGGCCGGGCTCCAGCGGCCGGCCGGCCTGGAGGGAGCGGACGATATGGCGGGTGACGGAGCCGGAGGTATACTCTCGCGGGGTCAGGCTGGCGTACATCAGGGAGGTCTTCTCCGGAATCTCCAGCGGCGGAAGGATCAGGACAAGCCAGTGCTCCGGCAGCGGCGGCAGGGGGGTGAGGATTTCCCCGCGCCCTTCGGCCAGAGCGGTCCCGCCGAGGAGGAAAAAGGGCACGTCGCTCCCCAGGACCGAAGCCAGGTTGTTCAGGTTGGCCTCGGTCATGTGCAGCCCCCACATCCGGCTGAGCGCCACCAGGGTCGTCGCGGCATCGCTGCTGCCCCCGCCCAGCCCGGCCCCGATCGGGATCCGTTTCTCCAGGTGGATGGCCGCGCCGTCCCGGCGGCCGGTGGCCCGCTGGAGCAGCCGGGCCGCCCGCAGAATCAGGTTGTCCTCGCCGACCAGGTCGGGGACGTTGCAGGTAAAGGACAGCCCCTCGGCCGGCTCGAAGGAGAGGGTATCATAGAGGTCTATGGTCTGCAGGATGGTGAGCACGTCATGATAGCCGTCCCGCCGGCGACCCAGCACCTCCAGGCTCAGGTTGATCTTGGCATAGGTCTGCCACCGGGTCATTTTTCTCCCTCGAGGGCGGTCCGCAGTTCTTCGACCACACGTCGGGTGTACAACCAGACCGAACCCAGTTTGCTCTCCACCACCATTTTATCAAAAACCAGGAGAAGGACGGTTTCCGGGGTCACGGTGAAGGCGTAGAGGTCGTACCGGGAACCCGAAAAGAGGCTGAGGCCCAGGAACTTGTCGTCTTTCAGGAGGCGGGCCAGTTCGCCGGCCCCGGCCAGGCCGGAGGCCATCCGGGCCGCCAGGGTGGAAATCGGCATATCGCCGGCCGCGCCTTCGGCCAGGAGCGGTTCGCCAGCCACGCTGACCAGGAGGGCCAGTTGGGGACCGATGGAGGCCACCAGGTCGCGCAACGCCCGGCGCACGGCTTCCTGTTGCCCTGGGGTCAGGGTGACCCGGGGGGCGGGCGGAGCCGTCGGGGGCGGCGCGGCCGGCCGGCGGGGCGGTGCGGCCGGCGGTGCCGCCGGGGGTGGGGCTTCCCGGGGCGGAGGCGGCGGAGGAGGCGGCTTCGGCCGGGGGACCGGCATGTCCAGGGCCCGTCCGATCACAGAGGCCACCTCCTGAACGGAGACCTCCGGCAGAAGGGCAAAGAGATGCAGGGCCTCAGCCTGCGATTGCAGGGCCGGCGTGATCTTGACCCCGACCAGGACGACCCTGGTCGCCGGGGACAGGGCCTGGACCACCTCGGCAAACTCCATTCCGGACATCTCTGGAAGTTGCGCCGGGGCCAGGACCAGGTCGTAGGGCGATCCCCGGATCTCCCAGAGGGCCTCGTTGCCGGAGGCGGCCAGGGTAAAGTCCAGGCTGTCCCCCCACAGTTCGATCTGGGCCTGGAGGGCCGGGGCATAGCCCTCTCGACCGGCCACGATCAGCACGCGTCTGGCCATGCCTTCCTCCTTATACCGTCCCCTCTTCTGCCCGGGGCAGGGTAAAGTAAAAGGTGCTGCCCCGTCCGACCTCGCTTTGAACCCAAATCGAACCGCCGTGGAGGCTCACCAGTTCACGGGCGATCGCCAGGCCCAGGCCCATCCCCCCATGCTTACGTCGGAGCGAATCGCCCACCTGGTAGAAGGGTTCAAAGATGCGATCCCACTCCTCCCGGGGAATGCCGCAACCCGTGTCCTCCACGGCCACCAGCACCTTATCTTCCTGCGCCTCGGCCCGCACGCCGATCCGTCCTCCGGCCGGGGTAAAGGTGGTGGCGTTGCTCAGCAGGTTGCTCAGAATCACCCCCACCTTCTCTCCATCGGCCCGGACCGGCGGCAGGTCGGCGGGCAGGTCGCACCCAAGTTCCTGCCCTCTGTCCTGAGCCAACCGGCGAAAGCGCTCGATGATGCCGGGCACCAGGTCCTGCAGGCGCAGAGGAGCCAGCGCCAGGCCCACCTCACGGGCCTCGAGGTAGCGCAGGTTGGTCATATCGTCTACCAGACGGACCAGTTGGCCGGCGCTGTCCAGAACGGCCTCCAGGTAGTCCCGGGCCGGCCCGTGGGTCTCGTTTCTCAGCATCATGGTGTAGCCGACGATGATGGAGAGGGGGGTACGCAGTTCGTGGGCGGCGATGTTGAGAAACTCGCTCTTCAGACGGTCCACCTCGCGCAACCGGCGATACGACTCCTGGATTTCGTTAAAGAGGCGCACCTTCTCCAGGGCCACGGCCAGTTGGCTGCACAAGAGGCCGGCCACCTCCAAATCGCTGGGGCGAAAGGGGGCGTTTCCGCTTTTCTCGCTCAAATTGAGCACGCCCAGCATGCCCTCGCTGCCCCGAATCGGCACGGAGAGGAAGGAGGGGTTCCGGTAACTTCCCGGACGGGGCAGGTCCAGCCCGGCAAGGCGGGGATCGCTGCTCACGTCTTCGACCAGCAGGGCTTCTCCGCTCCGAAACACCAGGCCGGCCACCCCCTCGTTCAGCCCCACCGCATAGCCCGGCGTAACTTCCGGCGGCAAACCCCTCGCCCCCGATACATACAGCACTTCCCGCCCCGGCTCATGGAGCATCACCGAACCTCGCCGGGCGTCGGTCTCCTCCATCGCCGCCTGCAAGGCCACCTGGATCATGAGGTCTTCCTCCAGCAGGGTGGCCATTTTCTCGCTCACCTGTACCAGGTGCATGAAGGCCCGCGAACGGGCCTGTTCCCGAGCCAGGTCGCGCCGGCCCAGGGCCTTGATGACCGCCAGGCGCAAATCGTCCAGGCGAAACGGCTTCTGCAGGAAATCGGCCGCTCCCTGCCGGACCGCCTCGATGGCCGCCTCCACCGAGGCGTAGCCGGTCATCACCACGATGGCGATGTCCGGGGAAAACTCGCGCACCCGACGCATCACCTCCAGGCCGTCGATCTCGGGCATGCGGATGTCCAGGAGCAGAAGGTCAAAGGCTCCCTGACGAAGCATCTCCAGAGCCTGCCGGGGGTTCGTGGTGGTGGCCACCCCGTATCCGTACTTCTGCAGGGTGCGCAGGCAGAGTTCACAGATGGCCACCTCGTCATCCAACACCAGGATGCGCGCCGTTTCGTTCGGCAAGGGAGGATGGATGCCGCCCTGATCGGTCTCGGTCGGTGTCATCGGGAAACCTCACCCGCAGGTTCCACTGCCGCACGCTCCAGCGTCAGGAAGAGCCGACGGCGATGGAAGGAAGGGGGATCGCCGCCGGCCGTCTCTCCCAGGCCCAGGGCCCGTAGAAGCAGGGTGGGCCGGCCCGTCGCCTTCAGACGAAGGCGTAGCCTGGCCCGGTCCGGACTCCAGGAAACCATCTCGATAGTCTCCACCGTCGGCCGCAGGTCCAGCACCCGCGGCCGCCCCTTGTGCTCCTCCTCCACCGGAAAGGCGCCGGCCTCCAGGAAGCGGCGTATCCGCTCCTGGACCTCGGCAGGGGGCGGGGGTTGGGGCACCTCCACCTCGACCTCGCTCCCACGCACCTGCGCGGCCAGGGGTGGGGCCTGCGGGGGCGCTTCCCGGACGGCTTGCAGGGAGAGGCCGGCCGGCAACTGAGGCTGCAGGCGCTCCCATACCGCCTCCGGCGATACGGAAGAAGCGAACTCGACCTCCAGCCACTCGGCCTCGGCCGTCATACCGACGGACAGGGGCAGGGCCAGGGACAGGCGTGGGTGGGGATGGTAGCCTTGGGAATAGCACAGCGGCAGGCCGGCCCGCCGCAAGGCCCGCTCCCAGAGCCGCATCATATCCAGATGGGAAAGAAAGCGCAGCGGCTTTCCTCGAGCAAAGATGATGTACATACGCATCTGCCGTCCATCTTTCTTCCGGCCGGAAAGTGTGGTATAATGCCTGCGGCCCGGAGACAGGATCGGATCGGGCCGGGAAAGCGATGACATACTCCGAAAACTACCTGCTGGCCCTTCTCGACCACATCGGCGCCCTGATCACTGGCCGTGCGCCGCTGGCCGAAATTTTCTGCGCCATTGCTGAAGCGGCCGGCCAATGCGGCGACACCCGGGGCAGCCTTCTGACCTATTTTCCCCCCTCCCAACCTCCAGAATACTACGGTTCCACCGAGTTGCTGCCTCTGGGCCCCGTCCTTCTGCCCAGACTGGAGGCGCTCTCCCCCGCGGCTGAGGAGACCCACCCCTCCGGCCCGCCCATCTTCCGGTTCGAGTTTCCCCTGCCGGGGTCCGGGGCAACAACCGCCCTGACGACCCTGGTCTATGCCGGACAAATTCTGGGCCTGAGGCCCGGCCTCCGGGCCGCTCTGACCGTGTTCTGCGATCGGGCACCTGCCCCCGAGGCCCTCCAGACGCTCCGCCTGCTTCACCACCACCTCCGCATCGCCATTGAAAACCGCCTCCTGGGTCAGATCGTCTCCGAAAGTTATACCAGCACCATCCGCGCCCTGGCCTCGGCCATCGACGCCCGCGACCCCACCACCCACCGACACTCGCAGGCGGTTACCGAACTGGCGGTGGCCCTGGCCGAGGCGCTGGGCCTGAGCGAAGAGGAGGTGAACACCATTCGCTACGCGGCCATCCTGCACGACATCGGCAAGATCGGCATCGGCGAGGCCATCCTCTTCAAGCCCGGCCCGCTTACCCCCCAGGAACGGGCCATCGTGGAGGCCCATCCGCTGGTCGGGGCCTCCATCTTGGCCGGCATTCCGTACCTGGAACCCCTGATTCCGCTCATCCTCCACCACCATGAGCGCTACGATGGAAGCGGCTATCCCGACGGCCTGCGCTACGGCGACCCCCGTTTTCCCCTGGGGGCCCAAATTCTGGCCATCGCCGACGCCTTCGATGCCATGACCACCGAACGGCCCTACCATCGCGGACTGAGCATTGACGAGGCCTGTTCTTTCCTCCTCCAGCAGGCCGGCAAGGCTTTCCACCCCGAACTGGTGCGTATCTTCGTCCGGATGATTCGCACCCTGCGGCCGCAAAACCCGACCGGTGCCCCGGACCCAGACCCGGGCCGCCTCTCCCGGTAGCCCGGTGGGGAAACCCCGTCGCTTGCCCAGGAAAACACCGCCCCTAACGGACCGCCCTCCTGGCCTTTCCCGGCCCCAGAACTTCCAGGTTCTCCAGGGGTACGGCGACCACCGCGCCCGTCTCCAGGCGCACCTCGGCTACCCGATAGCGTGCGCCACCGGCCAGTGCTCGCAAGCCGCGAGGGAAGGCCACCACCGTGCCGACCTGGCCCAGGAAATCCTCGCCCAGCAACCGGACCTCGGTGCCCACAACCAAGCGCTCGGCTTCCTCCTCGGGGGGAATCGCGGATGCATCGGCCCGTGGGAGGGGGACAACGACCTGGGGACGATACATGTCCGCCCCGTGCAGGCAGGTCCGACCCTCGATCAGCGCCTCCTGGCCGTCGTACGAGGCCAGGAGTTCAAAGGCCCGTGAGCACATCGGCCGGCGCCCAAACCCTTCGGTCACCACCAGGGTCAGGGGAAAATCGCGGCCGGCCGTGCCGGGAGGAAACGTCCAGCCGTCCCATTCCCAGTCGGCGTCGCTCCGGTAGCCCAGGAAGGTCCGAAGTTCCTCGACCGGGATACTGCCCACCACCAGCCCCCGCACCCGGTAGGATACGGCCCGCTCCAGCGTCGCCGCGCTGACCGGCCCGCCCCCGAGAAGGATGGCCAGCGCCGAACGTTCGTCGATCATTTCGGGCAGGAGTTCATCACCGGCCGAGGTCACGGCCACGCGCAGGACACCGTGCCTTTCTCCGCCCAGGCCAAAGGCCCCCTGTACCACCGCCGCCGGGGTCTGGATGGTCACCGAGCGATACGGTTCCACGGCGAGGACGTAGCCTTTGAGGGCGGCCCGTACTTCGAGGCTCTGGGCCGGTGGAGTGATGACCAGGTAACCCAGGGCGGCTTCGGCGGTGGAAAGGGTGCCGGAAAGCGGGCTGCGAAAGATGCGGGGCCGTATCCGCCCGACCCGCACCAGGATATCGCCGGCCTCGACCTCGGCCCCGTCCTCCAGAAGCACGGCTGTGGGGAGGTCCTTTTCCGCTATCCCCAGAAGTCGGGCCACCGGAATCCTCCGGCCGCGTGCCGGAAGGAGCGTCCGGGCTACGACTTCATCCGGCTCCACCCGATGGCCCACCCGCACGAGCACTTCGCCGGCATAGGGGAGTTCCCGCACCCGGGTGACGATCGTGAGCGGGCTGACCGCCGGTCGGAAGGTCGGGTAGTAAACCGTCACTCTGAACTCCTTATGGACTCGGTCAAGAGTTCCTCGACCGCCACTTCGCCGGACGGCATTGCGGCCGGCGGCTCGCCCGGCAGTCCGGCCAGTTCCACCTCGGTCCAGGCCCCGCACCGTTGCAGCCAGGAGCGCAACGCTTCCCGGCGCTGCTCTTCGGCCTCGGGCAGGGGAAGCGGGCGTCCGCGAGCATCCACGATCAACCCCAGGGCGCCGCCGCGCACCATCTCGCCGCCTCGGGTCGAAACCTGTTCGCCCGGCCGGCCCTGGCCCACATGGACGCCCCGGGCCGGCCGCACCGTGATGTGCGCCTCATCCCCGATGCGGAAAGGAAACAGAGCCAGGTCTCCCCAGCGCACCTCGACCTCCTGGCGCATCTCGCCGGCATACTCCAGTTCCAGGTCCAGGGCCTTTGCGCCCGGCCTGGCCCGTCCCAGGGGAACCAGGCACGGCCCCAGGTGCAACAGGGCGTCCTTCAGGAGCACACAGGCGGCGGCATCGGGATTCAGCGCGGCCAGGGCCCCGACCGAAGGGAGGAGACAGGAGCGATCCAGGTAGAGGTCCACCAGGCCGGTGGGGTTCTCCCCGGTGGGGGCCAGCGCATCCAGCAGGACCAGGACCACCTGGGAAAAGCGCGGCATTCGGGCCAGCCCCCCTCCCGTCGCCACCACCATCTCCGGCTGGCCGGCCTCTTCCGCCATCCGGGCCCAGCCCTCGGCCAGCGCCTCCCGGGCCAGCGCCTGCTGCAGGAGGACATCCTCCACCGTCGTGGGCAGGGTACGCGGCCGCAGGTACCGGTTCAGCACCCGGGCCCGTACCTCCTCCTCGGGACAGGAAAAGGGTAACCACCGCCGGATGCGGGCGGCCTCCCGGTGGGCCAGGACGCGGGCCAGCCCGTATCCCATCCCGAACTGCCCCAGCACCACCCGACCGCAGGCTTCCCCAGCGGCCCACACCAGGGTGGTAGAAGCGCTTCCCAAGTCCAGGACCAGGACACGACGCCGGTAATGGGCGGCCAGGAAACGGGCTACCAGTTGCAGGCCCAAGTAGGGCATCTGTACCGGCCCCTGCGCCCAGGAAGCGAGTTCCTCATAGCCCGGCAGACGCTGCAAGACCTGTTCCTCGTACAGCCGGGCGATCTCCCGGCGGGCGGGTAACAGGTTCTCCTCCCGCATTCCAGGCCGGACGTTCTCGGTCAGACGCAGGTCCACCACCTCGGCCAGGTATCGCTGCACGGCTTCCTGCGCCCGTCGGTTGCCCGCGTAGATCACCGGCAGGGGTGGGCGGGGAACTTCTTGCTCCAGCCGCGTAGGGCGTGGGGGCAGGGCTTCGGCCAGGAACCGGGCCAGCGCGCGACCCGGGGCGACATTGCCGCCGTCCACGCCTCCCACCAGAAGCACGCCGCCCGGATAGAGCCTCTCGATCACCTTCCACCAGACTTCCTCCCCGGGAGACTCGGCGGCCAGCGGATCGTTCTGCAAGACCTCATCCATCGTCACCACCCGGATGGGCACGGCGTAGGTCCCTTCCAGGGCGCGCACGGCACTCCGGGCCGTGATGTCTGCGGTGACCGCCAGGACCAGGATCGGCAGGGGACCGCCGGCGCTGCAGGTCGCCACGAGGGCATCCACCCCTTGCCCATCCCGTCCCTGGGGAATCCGCAGCCGGCCGTCCTCCAGAAGTTGCCGCCCGGTACGGGCCTCCAGTTCGGCGATGGCCTGCCGAACGGCAATGGTCACATCGGCCAGCGGAGGGTCCACCGTCGAGGGGACTTCGCACTGGGCCACCAGGCGGTACTCGTTCTCCTCAACGATATCCACCAGCGATACGCGGGTGCGCTCGATTCCGCAATCGGCCGCCAGAATGGCCCGAAAATCGGCGTCGGCATCCATCCAGGAGCCTCCTCAGGGCAAAAAGGTCCGCAACCAGCGGGCCAGAAACTCGAAGCGTTCGGCCAGGGCATTCAGGAGCGAAAGGGCCCGCGTGCCCAGGAAAGAGCCCAGGGCCACCAGCAGGAACCAGTGGCCCAACCGGGCCACCCGGCCGATCAGTCGCCCCACCGGACGATCCGGGCGAATGGCGAAGAAGAAATAGGTCAGGCCGGCCACCACGACCACCACGATGACCAGGTTATCCAGGAGGCCGGGTCCGCTCAGGGGCAACATGCTGGCCCGCACCTGTGGGAGCAGCGTGCCCATCAGGACACCGCCGACGGCCAGGGCCGAACCCACCCCGAAAACGATCGCCAGCGGCCAGGAGGCCAGCCAGCGTACCGGCCGTGCCAGCCAGAACCAGAGCAGGATACCCCACACGATACCCAGCGCGGTCATCAGGCGGGTCAAAGGATCCGCGACCGAGGCGCCGGCCAACGCCACGCCCAGGCTCGGCAGGAGCATCCGCTCCAGGACCACCAGGGCGGCGTATCCCAACGCCGTACCCACCAGGAGATGTTCGGCCAGGCGGAACAGGGGGTTGTCGGCGATCAGAAAACTGTACACCATCAGGGTCAGAAGCGCCGCCACCCAGAGGCCAAGGACCTGTTCCATCGTTTGTCACCTTTCTATGCCCGGGGCGGACCTTTCCGCAACCGGCCCAGCCAGTGCCACAGGTGGGCAAGGTTCCCCAGCAGAATCAGGGCCACCAGGCCGAACTGTGCTACCGTGAGCAGACTCAAGCGCCGCTCGACCGAGAGTTCCGGAGTCAAAGGGTAGCCGGCTCTTTCCCGCAGGAGGGCCTCATATTGCGCGGCCGCCGTCATCCCCCGCAGGAGAACCAGCGTCCCGGAGCGGGCCTGCCGATACGGCTGTGCCAGGGGGCCCAGTTCGGTCGGAATCACCAGGAGGCAGGGCTTGTTCGGGTAACGGCCGATCACCTGCTCCAGCCAGGCCAGGGCCCGGTCCTCCTCCCCCACCATGACGACCAGGAGGGAAACATCCTCCAGCGATGGGACCTGCTGGAGCAGAGGGTAATCGGCCGAAGGGCGACCGTACAGGAAATCGCGCGGAAAGGTCCAGGCCAGCGGCTGGTCGGCCAGCAGCCGCAAGGCGCTTTCCGCCCCGGTGCGCAGCCCCAGGTTGACGAAGCGTTCGCCGTAGGTATAATCGCGGAATTCCTTGTAACCTTGGGAGGACAGCCGGTCCACCGCCTGAAAGACCTGCCCGGTGCCCGGTTCGCCGTACTCGTTGCCCGGAGGCAAAAGTTCCAGCAGGGCCGTTTCCATCGTTTCCTGGGCCAGTTGGCTCCCCTGGAACGTGGTGCTGACGGCGATCACGGGGGATTTCCACTTCAGCAGGTGGCGGAGCACCGCCAGCGCCAGGGGGCGCATTTCCCCTACCCGGTGAAGGTCCCAATCAAAGGCCACCAGCACCGGACGGGGGGTCTCGCCGGCCTCCGGAGACCAGGCAATCGCCCCCTCGACCGAGGTAAAGGCCTGTTCCGCCTCCGGGACCGGCACACGTGCACCGGGCAAGGAGATTCCTGTCGCGGTCATCACGATCATTAGGAGCGCCAGGGCCAGCATGGGCCAGCGCTGGGCCAGCCAGCGAAACAGCCGTTGAGAGAGCGATAGGGCCGGCGCCTTGCGAGGCCGTCCTTCCGGCTCCGGAGCGGCCACCAGGGTGGCGAACAGTTCCGCGGCCTGCCGGCGGGCCGGGGAAAGCGGGGGCAAGGGCGGGCGAGGCAGGCGCTCGATGGCGGCCAGGGTCGGGATCTCTTCCTCCACCTCCTCGCCGGCCAGCCGTTCCAGCCAGGCCAGTTCCGGCACCGGAGCCTCGACGACCTTCTCCTCCGCCGGCCGCTCCTCCACCTGTAGCCATTCGGGCAACTCCACCCCTTCCAAAAACGGCGTGGGGGGCGCTTCTTCCGGCGGTTTGAGCGCCCGGGCCCACTCCGGCAGCGCGGCTTCCTCCTCCGGCGTCACCGGGAGGGCATAGAGTTCTTCCTCCGGCACGGCCGCCGGAACCTCCGGAACGGCTTCCTCCATCCAGGGGAGAGATACTTCCTCCGGAACGGCCTCGGGCGTCACCTCTTCCAGCCCCGGCGGGAAAGCCGCTTCCTCTTCTTCCGGGGCTTCCGGCACCTCCGGAAGGACCTCCTCCACCGCCGGGGGAAGGCTGGCCTCCGGAACGGCTGCAACCGGCACCTCCTCCGGCCAGGACGGCATGGCCCCTTCCTCCACCGGCATCTCCGGCACCGCCACGGCCGGCGCCTCTTCCGCCGCTTCCGGAACGGCCTGTTCCTCCGCCACCGGCATTTCGACCGGGGCCTCTGCCAGCCAGGACGGGAGTTCCAGTTCTTCTTCGGCCATCCACCCGACCGCCTCCTCGGCCGGCGCCTCCGCCAGCCACGGCGGGAGGGCGGCCTCCTCGGCGGGGGCCTCGGCCGGCGCCTCCGCCAGCCACGGCGGGAGGGCGGCCTCCTCGGCGGGGGCCTCGGCCGGCGCCTCCGCCAGCCACGGCGGGAGGGCGGCTTCCTCGGCGGGGGCCTCGGCCGGCGCCTCCGCCAGCCACGGCGGGAGGGCGGCTT
>JBMFNL010000019.1:0-9284 GCA_049970175.1 Chloroflexia bacterium | reverse complement strand
TCCTCGGCGGGGGCCTCGGCCGGCGCCTCCGCCAGCCACGGCGGGAGGGCGGCTTCCTCGGCGGGCGGCCCTTTTTCCATGGGATGCAGGGCCGGTCCCGGTCCGGCCTCCAATCCCCGGCCCAATTCCCGCAGCCAGGAGGGAACCGGTTCCTCTTTCGGGCCTTCTTCGGCCTTTTCCTCACGCAACGGCTTGCCGCAACGCCCGCAGAACCGGAACGAATCCGGATTGGGTGCCCGGCAGTTTGGACAGAGAATCACCGTTCTATCCTCCCGCAACCGGAGCCCTGGGCTCCGGGCCGGCTATTCCGTATAGGGCCGCTCCACGCCCAAAATGACCCGTAGGGCGGTAGCCATCGCTCCCAGGCCCGCCCCCAGCAAAAGTGCCCGCACCCCGGCCATCGCCGGCACCTGCAGGAGCCACTCCTGGAAACGGGCGATCGGCTCCAGAAAAGGCCAGGGGAGCCAAAGGGGTATCTGGCCCAGAAGGACGACCGCTGCCGCCACCGTGACCAGGACGGCCTCGAGATTCCGCAACCGCAGGGAACGGAAAAAGGCCGAGGCCAGGAAAAAGGCCAGGAGAGAGAAGAAGGTTGTCGAAAGGGGCTCCAGAACGTAATGAAAGGCCCATTGGACCCAGCGCTCCCCGCTTCCGATGGAGCCGGGGAGCAGTCCCAACACGAGCACCGTCAGCGCCGAAAGAAGGAGCACCAGGCTGTAGGGCCAGTCCTTTTCGCGCCGCATGACCCGCCTGCCATGGACCCGGGCCACATTGACCAACCCCAGGAGAAGGCCGAACGCGGCGATGATCGTTGCCCATTCGACCAGGCCGTTGAAGAGCAGGTCCAGGCCGGGAACGGCGAGGAAATAATGGACCAAGACCAGGAGGCCCACGGTAGAGGCCAGGACCCAGGGAACGATCACGGTGACAATTCTCTTGAGCATCGGCCGATCCCTTTGAGTACACGGTCTTGCCAGTTCGCCTCGGATGTTGGGGCCGAATCGGCAGAAAATCATTCGGCAAACCCGGAACTGTACTGCCTGGCGCACATTCGCCCCAGGTTGCCGATCGGAAGTTACCTGGATTTTGAACGTACGAATGCGGAACGTGCGACGGTCAAGGCACGAGCCCCCGGAACAGCGGTCCCAGGACGCCTTCCAGCAGGCCGGCCGTCGCCAGAAGCACGCCCAATAGAATCAGCCCGAGCAGGAGCATCCGGATGCCGTCCTGAGCCATCAGGCTGACGACATGCTCCGGCCGGGGTTCCAGGTAGGCCCCGGCGGCATAGAGTTCCTCACCCAGAAGGTAATCATCCGTCACCAGCGGCAAGAAAGCGGCTGCGGACGGCCGGGCCGCTCCGAGCACCTGGAAGCGGGTCTGCCGGGCCCCGACCTCGCCCATGAGGAAAAGTTCCTCCCCCAAGGCCCCCAGCATCACGTTCCCCTGGATTTCGGGCCGGCCCAGGAGGTCCACGACGCCGGCGGCGTAGGCTACCCGATCCTGCTGGGACAAAAGTTCGCCCCGGACCTCCACCTCCGGCCGGCCGGCCGCCTGCCAGGCCCGTTCCAGGCGTGTCTCCACCAGGGCGCTGACCAGTGAATCGGCCGAAGTGGCCCGCACCGGGACGCCTACCTCCAGGGCGTCTCTCGCCGCCGCCTCCAGAACGTTCAGCCCGGCTATCGTCTCGGTGATGGTGCCCGAATCGTGGATCGCCCCCTGTCCGGGAGAAAGGTGGACCCCATCGCCCATCTCGGCCGCCCGGTGCAGGAAAGAACGCAACACCTCGGCCGGCCGCAGGGGGCGCAGGAGGATATCGGCCAGCCGACCACGCCGCTGCCAGAGCACCCAGAAGGCGTAGAAGAAGAGGCAGAAGAGAAGCAGGAGCAGCCCGGCCAGAACGGTCGCGCCTCCAAAGCGTAGCATCATCGATTCCCCTCCTGGCTGGTCCTCTCCTGGGAGCGCAGACGGGTCTCCAGGGCTGCCAGCAGAGCCTCCAGACGGGAGCGGTCGGAGAGCAGTTCGGCCAGCCGTCCCACCACCGACCGCGCCCGGGCAAATGGGAGAAACGGCTGCAGGAACAGCAGACCCTGCCCCCCCAGGAAAGATAGAGGACGCAGGCTCTGGAGCAAGAGGTAGGCCGGCCCGGCCCAGCCGATTTCCTCCAGTCGGGCCGCCATGACCTCGACATCCAGGCCCTCGGTCCCGCTCTGTGCACAAAGGGGCATATCACCTGCCTCCTGCTGCCCTCAGTATAACACACTTTTGTCCTCAACGCAACATTTCCGGCCCGACGGGATGCATGTTGATAGTTGGGCGAGGCACCGTGTGTAGTAGGCCGGAGCAGCGGCGGCCGTATCGAAATAATTGCCGGACCTTCGGGTTGAGTTCTCTGTTGGAGCCCCCATGCCCCCTGACGGGGGTTCCATCTAGGATGAAAATGGGAGCACGTTTATTTTCAGACCCGGAAAGCCCGGGCGAACGCCCATGGTTGATTTTCCCCGGACGCCGTGTTACAATGGGGTCGTCGGTGGCAAATCCTGGAGGCGGACATGGAACGCAGCGCAGACTGGATCGACCAGGCCCGGGGCGATTGGGAACACGCCCGTAGCGACCTTGAGCGCGGCTTCTACGAGTGGGCCTGTTTCTCCGCCCAGCAGTCGGCCGAAAAAGCGGTCAAGGCCGTCTTTCAGAAGATGAATTTGGAGGCCTGGGGACATTCCGTCGCCGATTTGCTCGACGAACTTGGCCCCACCCATCCCGTACCGCCGGCCCTGATGGACCAGGCGCTGGAACTGGACAAGGCCTACATCCCGACCCGCTACCCCAACGCTCACCCTTCGGGTTCGCCCCGCACGCGTTACACCAGGGGCGAGGCCGAGAGGCTGGTGCAGTATGCCGCGGACATCCTCCGCTTCTGTGAAGATCTTCTCGCCTCCCTTTGACCGAGAGATGCTGGTGGAGCACCTGCGCCGCCGGGTTGGCGAACTGCGCGCCCTACTGCCCGTGACCCGGGTGGTGCTTTTCGGCTCCTACGTCCGGGGTCAGCACACCATCGCCAGCGACGTGGACCTGCTGGTCATCTACGCCGGGCCGAAGCGCGACGACGCTTATGCCCTGGTCCGCCGCACCCTGCACCTCCCACGCCTGGAACCCCACCTCTATACCGAGGAAGAGTACCGCCTCCTTCGGAAGACCGTGGACCGCATGATCGCCGACGGTCTCCCCATTTTCCCGACATAAGCAGGGCGTGCCGCCATTTCCAGACCTGCTCCAAGACCATTCGATGCTCTCCGGCCCTTCCAGAGCCGGCCGGATGTGGCAGGGGCGGGTGGAGGGGCTTCACCGAAGGGGACCTCCTTACGCCAGCCGCCGGCCCAGCGCATATACCGCCAGCCAGAACAGCACTACGGTAAAGGCCAGGAGCACGCCCAGATCGAGCGCGGTCAGAAGCGAGGGGGTTCCCTCCAGCGCGGCCCGCAGCGCCTCCACGGCGTAGGTCAGCGGCAGGGCGCGGGCCACCCCTTGCCAGGCCGGCGGCATGGCCGAAAGCGGCACAAAGATGCCGCCTAGGAACATCATCGGGAAGCGGATGAAATTGGCCAGCGTCTGGGCCTCAAAGACCTCGCGCACCGCCACCGAGACCAGGGCCCCCAGCGCGGCAAAAGATGCCGCCGCGAGGAAAAGCGTCAGGAGGAGCAGCGGCCAGTGGACGGCGCCTGCGCCAAAGACGAGCAGGGCCACGATCAGCACCACCGCCGTCACCGTCAGCCCAAAGACCATCCCGCCCAGGATCTTCCCTGCCAGCAGTGCCGACAGGCGCAGCGGGGCCAGGACCAGCCGTTCCAGCGAACCCAGGCGCCGTTCGAAGACGATGACGATGGCCTCCATGGAACTGGTGCCGAAGAGGAGGGTCAGGGCCAGCAATCCCGGCACGAGATCCCGCAGTTCGCCCGGGTTGCGGATGGCAAAAGCCAGCACGAAGGCAAAGGGAAAGAGGATGCCCCAGCTGATGTTGGGCGGCTTGAAGTAGTAGGCCCGCAGGTCCTTCAGGGCGATGTAGAACATCCCGCGCAGATCATCGCGCCACACAGAACATCACCCTCCACGGAAGACGGAGTAGGTGCTGCGTATTGCGTATTATGGCTTCCCTTTCTCGGCCAGCATCACCTCGGCGCTCAGGCCGGTGAGGTGAACAAAGACATCCTCCAGCGTCGGGCGGACGGTGTCGAGGGCGAGCACCCGCCGGCCCGCGGATTCGGCCCGCGCCAGCGCCGCGCGCAGCGCCGTGGCCACGTCGTCGCCGGTGAAACGCAGCGTTTCGACCTGGCCTTCCGCGCCGGAAAGCGTAGCCTCGACCACGGTGCCGCCGGCGGCCTGCGCCTTCAGCCCCTCCACCGTGTCCAGTGCCACGATGCGCCCGCGGACGATGATGGCGATGCGGTCGCACAGCCGCTCGGCTTCCTCCAGGTAGTGGGTGGTCAAAAAGACGGTCACGCCTTTATGGCGCAGGCCGGCGATCATCTGCCGCAGGCTGCGCGCGCTCATCACGTCCAGCCCGGTGGTCGGTTCGTCCAGGAAGAGGAGCGGCGGGCGGTGGGCCAACGCCGCGGCGATGGTCAGCGCCCGCTTCATCCCACGTGAAAGTCTGGCAAAAGGGGTATCCCGCTTTTCGGCCAGGCGAAAGCGGGCCAGCAGTTCCTCGGCGCGGGCCTTTCGCTCTCGGCGCGGCACGCCGTACAGTTGCATGCTGAAGATCAGGTTGTCCAGGGCCGAGAGTTCGTCGTACAGGTTGGAGGTCTCGGGCACGACGCCGACGCGCTTCTTGATCTGCGTCACCTGGGTCGCCAGATCAAAGCCCAGGATGCGGGCACTGCCGGCGGTGGGGCGGGTGAGGCCGGTGAGCATGCGCACCGTCGTCGTCTTGCCGGCGCCGTTGGGGCCCAGGAAGCCAAAGACCTCCCCCTTATGGACCACGAAACTGATGCGGTCCACGGCCAGCACGCCCGTTTCGGGCTTGCCGTACACCTTGGTCAGGTCCTTGACAACAATCGCCTCGTCCACCGTTTTCCCCAAAGCCGCAGGCTGCAAGGAGCGGGCACGTCGCCCGTCCCGCGCCAGGAGGCATAAAAGGTGCAAGAAGACGGCGCGGCGGACGCGCTCTGCGCACGCCGCCGCGCTTGTCGCTTCCCTATGCGGAGGCCTTGATTTCGGCCAGGCGCTCCTCTACTGCCTTGATCTCGGCCTGCAGATCTTGCAGGTACTGCTCCAGCCGGGCGATACGCTCCTCGCGGGTGAGGAAGCGCCGACGATGGTGCCGGCCGTACCCCCACTCCCAATCCCTGCTTTCACAGCAGCAGCCACCGGCGTGGCCGTGATGACCATAATGCTCGTGACATATCGTTCTTACCTCCTCTCAGGGGCACATCACCGATGCGCCCCTACCGAAAATGGGACTCGTATTCCGAAAGGAACCTGTCCAGCCGCTCGCGCGTGCGGCGGATGTTGACGGCCCAGGCGTGCAGGTATTCCCGGCCCTGGTCGGTCAGCTCGTAGACGCGCCGGGCCGCCCCGCCTCCTTCGGTATCCCAGGTAGAGCGGACCAGCCCCTCTTCTTCGAACTGCCGCAGCGTGCGATAGAGCAGGCCGGGATCGGCGGCCGGGATATCTTCACGGCCCAGTTGCTCCATCAGTTCATAGCCGTGGGCCGGCTTCCGGGCCAGGAGCAACAGCAGCCAGGGCTGCACAAAGCCCCACATGCGCTTCATCCTGGGGCAGCGGCCGGCCGGGTGCTCCTGATGGTGGTCGTCACACACGGGCGTCCTTCCTTTTGTATGCAATCGTCCTTTATATGACTTCAACATATATAGTACCACAGAAACGCTGCTTTGTCAAATCTTACGCAGAAGCGCTTCCAAGAAATCCCGTTCGGGATGCCGGACAACGGCCCGGAAATGTTCCGTCCCGAAGAAGAGCCGTTGCCGCTCCGCAGGCGCCTGGGTCATCGGCGACGTGCTCCACTGGGTGGCGTGGCAGCGCATGGCGGCCATCTTCTGCTCCCAGACCGGCGTCACATCCACCGCCAGGGCGATCTCTTCGTCCGGTACGGGATGGACGCGCCCCATTCCCAGCCGCTCGGCAAGAGAACGCGGCACGGCCACGGTGTACAGCGCGGCCACGTGGCCGGCGCGGCGAAACGCCTCCGCCGCGCAGTAGCCAACAGCGATGTGGTCGACGTGGCCCGACAACCCTTCCGGCCCGAAGGACAGCAGCACCTGCGGCCTGACCTCCCGCACCACGTCGAGAATGGCGGCGATCAGCCCTTCCGCGTCCACCTCCGCCAGCGTACCGTCCCGGTAATCCAGGATGCGCGGCGGCTCGATGCCCAGGGCGGCGCAGGCGCAGCGCAGTTCGGCCTCGCGCACGGCGGGCAGTTCCTCGGGCGCGCAGAGCGGCGGCTCGCCGCAGGAGCCGGCCTCGCCGCGCGTGGCGGTGAGCAGGTGCACGCGCGCGCCCCGGCGCGCCAGCAGCGCCAGCGTCCCCCCGCAGCGAAAGGTCTCGTCGTCGGGGTGGGCCAAGACGGCCAGGAGCGTTGGGGGCAACTTTCCGCTCATCTCCCGTTCAGGCATAGCAGGGCCCCTTGCCCGCAACCGGCGCACTCGAACTGGATGGTGGTGTGCTCGATATAGACTTCGGAACACTTCAACGCATCGTGCCGATCGCATCCAGCACCGTCGGAGGTGGGAAGGCGATCGCCTCCCGGGGACAGACCGCCGCGCAGGCGCTGCAGCCCACCTGGCAGGCCAGCGGCTCGACCACTTCGACCTTGTCGCCCTCGGCCGTGGGGGCAAAGACGCCCTCCGGACAGAAAGAGAGACACCGCCCGCAGCCGTCACAGCGGTCGGCGTAGAGCGTCGGGAACCAGGGGATCTGCTCCCGGGGGATGCCCCGCCAGGTACGGTTCCTCCTTGCCTGTCCCCCTGCGGCCTGTTCGCTCAGGTAACGGCGGTAGGCCTGCAGGAGCGCCGCGCCGTAGAGCGCCTCGGCCGCGGCCGGGATATAGTTCTCTTCGCGGGCGCCGGCCAGCAGCTCAGGCAAGGCTCCTTCGTCGGCCGGCCGGCCGGAAGCCTGCAAGCGGGCAAAGAGTTCGTCCAGGCCGACCAGCCCGACCAGGTGCTCACCTATGCGCAACTGGCGGTATGAAAGCGCCCCCATGCGCACCCCCTCGCTACGGCTTCACCCCGTAGGAACGCATCATCGCCGCCACATCCGGGTCGTCGGCGTAACCGGGATCCAGCGGCAGCGCCCGCCCGCTGAACTGGGCGACGTGCCCGGCGCTATCGAAGCCCAGCGTCAGGAAGCCCAGATACTCGCCCTGGATGTAGGAGGCGTGCAGGACCACCTGGCCCTCCACCCCCACGACGGCCTTGGGGTCCATCTGCTGGCCGCCGTTCACGCCGATGATGGCGTCGATGCCGGGAACCTGCCGGGCCAAGGCTTCGTTTGTCGGCAAGTCCAGGTTGGAAAGGACGATGACGACCTCGGCCTGCCCGCCGATCTCGGCAAGCGTCCGCTGCAGGGCCGCAGCGGCGTCCTCGATGGTCAGGTTGAGTCCCAGGGCCTGGGCCCGCTTGGCCGCGGCCGGGTTGGTCAGGCCGATGATGGCGACACTATGCCCTTCCAGCGAGCGCAGGATATAGGGCTGCACCTTGGGCAGGGCGCCGGCCGGGGTGACGTTGGCCGAAAGGAGGGCAAAAGTCGCCTCCTGAAAACGCTGCTGCAAGGTCGCCAGGTCGGTAGCCAGTTCGTACTCGCCGAGCGCCAGGGCGTCGTACTGCATGGCGTTCATGGCCGCGACCGGAAGCGCGCCCCGGCTGGGATCGCTCGTCGGGGTCGCCTTGAGGGCGAACAGGCTGTTGCCGCTATCGAGCACGAGCACGGGGCCTGCGGCCTGCTGCCGCAGCCGGGCAATCGCGGTGGCCCGCCGGGCCAACCCACCCTTGGGCACGCCTCAGCCGCAGGGCAGCACATCGCCGCGGACATCGCCGGTATGCAGGATGGTGAGCGTCCAGGCCACCGGGCCGGCCGGGATGGTGGGGGCCGCCGTGGCGGTCCGCACCGGCGCGGTCTTGGTCGGGGAAACCGGCCCCACCGGGGCCGCCGCCGTGACGACCGCGGGCCGCGTCGGCACGGTCGTGGCATCGCCGAGACGGCAGGACGTTGCCAGCAAGGCCAACAGCATCAAGAACAGCAGGAGCACAGAGCGGGAAGAAAGGCGCATCCGAACCTCCTCCATGACCACTCCAGCAGGGCGAGCGCGAGCAACAGCAGCGCAGCGCCCCCAAGCAGGGCGAAGCGGTGGCTCATGGCCCGTTCCTTTCTCGTTCGGTCAACGAACATGGCCGCACCTCGGTACCATCCTGTCCTCGCCTTGGCAAGCTACCCTACGCGCCGGCCCTGGCCGGACTATGCATTTGCGTTGATATTATACTACACGAGGGCTATCTGTCAAGCGCGCGTGGGCGGCCTGAGATCGCCGGGCACCGATTGACGGGAGGCAAGGAATGGTGGTAAAATAAAAGTACAGGTCAACATCTTCCTGACGCCTGATGCACGGTGCACGGAGAACAGCCGTGGCGACCTGGATCTTTCCATTGACCGATACGGCCATTGTGGTGGCCGGGCGGGGAGCGTCGTTCCGGCATGGGTACGGGTCTTTTACGCCCGGGGGCTGCGGGAGAACGGGTTGAGAGGGCTGGTGCGAGGGTACGCGGTGTTAGAGCCGCTGGGCGAGTGTTCCGGCCGGGAATTTTGCCGGGGCCGGACCTTTACCGTAGGGGGACTGGGGTTGGTCTGGGTCGGGTACAGGAAGTATCTGTGGGGGCTTCTCTGGGGCAAGGGGTTGCCGAGGTGAACGGCGAGGAGGTGGCCGGCCATCAGGACCTGGAGAGAGGTACTGGATGTGTATTTGCCCTGGTAGGCCGAAGTGGCGGAACCGGCAGACGCCGCGGACTTAAAATCCGCTGGGGGCAACCCCGTGGGGGTTCGAATCCCCCCTTCGGCACAACCCCCGGAAAGGGGGAAATCTACATCGCTTTTCGTGCTGACTGTTCGCCTGCTGCTCCAGGAAACTCGGCCTACCCCTTCCCCAAACCCCAGAAGTCCAACGGACTGGTGGACTCAACCGATCAGGAAACACCTAAGGATAACAGATTGGCCGACCGAATTCAATAGGGCGGTACAAATTTACGAGACATTGGCCGGTACGACTTTACGAGACTCAACAG
>JBMFNL010000018.1:0-50509 GCA_049970175.1 Chloroflexia bacterium | reverse complement strand
GGTGGGGGTGGATGTCGGAGTGGGGGTAGGGGTAGGAGTGGAGGTGGGAGTGGGAGTGGGAGTGGACGTGCTGGTTGGTGTGGGCGGGGTCGGCGTGGGAGTGGGTATGGCGACGGTGGCCTTACTGTAGAGGATATCCAGTTGCCCGGGGGCCATATCCTCCCAGACAATGTGGCTGTACCCTCCAGGCTGGGCCACGACGTCGGGGTAATAGGAAGCGGAACTGTTGCGGGAGACGTTCTCATCTCCAAGCCAGGTGCTGCCACAATCGGTGGAGTGGGAGAAATAGGTCTCCGTCTGGCCATCCCGGAAGTCCGTCCAGACCGCGTAGAGGTTACAACCGTCGGCGTGGAGGGCCGGCCAGAGGGCTTTGACCGGAGAATAGGAAACGCGCTTGTAGGGCAACCACTGGGAGCCGTCCCACCGGCGGAAGACGGTCTGGAAAACCTCTCCGCCGTCAATGTTGTCCTCCCAGACCACAAAGACGTTTCCGGCACTGTCGGCGGCAATGCGGGGAAAGTAGGAGTCGGTGGAGTTGGATGAGAGGTTCAGCGGCGACGTCCAGGAGCCGCCTTCGAACTTGCTGTAGAGGATTTCCCAGTTGGGGCTGTAGTCGTCATTGCGCCAGACAAGGTGCGGGACATCGCCTTTCCCGATGGCCAGGCTGGGGTTCTGGTCATTCTTGTTGCTAGGGGAAACCAGGTAAATGGTCCCCCAGTCTCCACTGGCCGGCTTGGCGCGGGCGTAGATGGCCGTATCGGTCTCGGAAAGCGAAGTCTGCCAGGCCACCCAGATGGTGCCCTGGCTGTCTAGGGCGATCGTGGGGTAAACGGTGTTGCCGGCCATGTTGGAGATGTTCACCGGCGTGGACCAACTCCCGCCGACCGGCTTGTAAGCGTAGTAGATGTCATAGGGAGGACCGCCGCCCCCGGCCCAGACCAGATGCACCGTGCCGTCGCTGCCCAGAGCGATGGCCGGCTTGGTATAGCCGGGGTTGTCGTGCGGGCCGGCCCATTCCCAGGCCGGCCATTCCCCCTCCCGTCCCCGAAGATGGGTCGGCCCGAAGCCCCGGTCCGGATCCAACAAGCCCTCCATCCAGGTGACGTGGAGGTAAGTATCGGGAGCGATGGCGAGCCGGGGGTGCTGGCTGCCGTTGTAGTCGTAGGACTTGGAGATGTTCACCGGTGAGGTGAAGGAGGAATCTACCTGAGCCGCCCGCGCTATCGGCCCGGAGGGCACGCTTCCCCCCAGCCGAAAGGCGATCATTCCGGCCACAAGCAGTACGACCAAGGCAAGGAGCAAAACCACCTTTTCCTTCACGGCCTTCTCCTTTTTCGATACGCCTAACGGACCGTGCTCACGCGCACGTTGTCAAAGTACACATCCCCCAGGGACAGGGCGAACACCCCTACCTGTCCCCGTCCCAGCCGGTCATCTTCGGCCTGGAGAACGGGCTGCCCGTCCAGGTACACGGCGATCCGGGTGCCGCTTACGGCAATCTGCACATTGTACCACCGCTGATACTGGTAGCCCGGACCCTCTGCGGCGACCAGGACCGTGGTCTGCCCCTTTTCCACCCTTTCCAGGAAGCGGGTGGGTCCTCGGGTATGCTCCCAGGAAAGGAAACGGAAGCGGTAAAAGTTGCCGTCCTGGTAGCGAACCACGGCGCCGATCTCTTGGTTGCCGAGGGGGTAGATGTCCACGCTGTAGACATAGTCCTCCCAGTTGTCTCCGACGAGGTTCATCATGCCGACCATCTGCATGCTGCCGGCCCCCATGTTGAGGTACAGAGCGTTCTGGCGCACCTCCCAGTGGGCCGTATTGCCGGGATCGGGGGGCAGGGAGAGGTTCTGCCACACGTCCAGGGCGCTGGGAGAAGCAAAGTCCTCCTGGAAAAGGATGGTGGCTCCGGCTTCGGGAATCGGCGCGGCGGAGGGGGCCGGCGGTAAAACGACCTCGGGGGGTGTGGGCAATGCCCCCCAGTTACGGGGATCGTTCAGGTCGGCCTCCAGATCGTTGATCCGCAGGTTGGCTTCAAAGACCTTCCCTTGGGCGATCCAATACTCGACATCGGCCACGATTCGCTCCAGGGAAGACACGTCATAACCCTGCTGGCGGAGTTCGTTCACCCGCCCCTTCAAAGTGGCAAAGCGCTCATAGTCAATTTCGCCTTGTTGAACAGGGGTGGCTCGCAGGGGTATCCAGAGCAGTGCCGCCAGGCCGACCAGCACGAAGAACCCGACGACCAAAACGATCCATCTCCTGGATGAAGTCATGGCTACCTCCTCCTTACGATCGCGTATCCAGGCAGGCCCAACGGGCGGAAAGACGCCGTCGGCAATACATTTTCATCTTAACACCGCTCGCAGAATTTGTCAAAGGCCATTCTGCCCTGACCCCTCACCGCCAACCTGGTCTGCATAATGGCAGGCCGGCTTGCGGCTGGCAAGGCGCGTGCTCCGGGCGTCGCGCGGCAGCACCTCCTCAAGGCGGGGAGGATGCCCGGCGGAAGAGAATATACCCCTGCTCCTCGGCGACAACCTTCCAACGATGTCCCGCCAACATCGCCCTGATGGTCTCTTTCTCCCACGGCCGTTCCGTCCAGGTATCGGCGCAAACATATTCCGGGGACGGGTTCCTGGGCTCTCGGACGCCTTGAGGAAAATAATAGAGGTAACGCCGGTGGGAAAGGTGGGACAGCAATTCCGAGTAGGCGGATACCGGGGCATCAGGAGGGATGAGGGAAATCATTTTTTCTGCCGCAGCAATGCGCTCGGGCGAAGGTCGCGCTCGAACGAGTGAAACAATGGAATTGAATCGCGTACTGGCTAACGCCACCACGAGCAGGGTCAACAGGGAAACCCTGATGACCAGGTTCCTCTGGTTCCATCGGCGCCTGCACCACGCACACCGAGCCCAGAGGATATTGCCAATCCTATGGACTGCGGAGATCGTGGCGACCAACAGGGGCGGGATCAACAGGGCCTGGTAATGGCCGTAGATACTGGTCGTTGCCGGGGCCTCCGATAGCAAGTTGATGACCAAGGTCGGAATCGTCAGGAGAAGCACCCGGGGCGATAGCAGGGGAAGAAACGCCAGGGGCACAAACATCAAGAGGATGTATTTGATCTTGCTATGGGTGAACATGTAGGAGAGGACGTAGCCGGGCCGGGTCAGCACCGTCCTGATGATCTCCCCGGCATCCCTTCCCAGGTGGCTGTATATGAGGCCAAAGTGAAAGAACGGTTTTCCCCCGGCCAAATAGGGCACAAGAACCAGTACACCCAGGATAAACCACCCTGCACCCGCGGCGATCGCTGACACCCCGTAGGGCCACGGTTTTCTTGCCAGGAAAGCATACACGCCCAACATGATCACGACCAGCGCGACATCGGTTCGGCAAAGCAGCAGAAGAACCAGGAAGAGGAGGAAGGGTCGAAAAGCCTCCTTCTCCAGCGCCTCTAGGGTGGCCAGGAGGAATACCATCGCAAAGGCGCGAGGTTGGAATTCGGAAATCGTGATCACGATAACATACGGATGCAGGAGGTAAGCGACGGCGAAGATGAGAGCGGCCGCCTCCGTGCGGAGTTTATGCTTGGCCAGCAAGTACACCGGAACCGCCCCCAGTCCCACGGCAACGGTCTGGATGAAGAGCAGCGTGTATGTGGAAGGGAAGAGGACATAGAAGGGCACGATAAACAGGTTGAACAGCATCAAATCCACGGCCAGTTGAGATGTCGTATCCCCCAGGGACGGATGTTCGAGCGAGGTCTCGAAGAGGCGACCTTGTGCCGTGTTCCAGAAGGTCTGCTCGAATAGCGCCAGGTCCGATCCCTGCATAAACCAGCGGTACTTGAGAACCGCAACAGCCAAGGTGCCGAAGACAAATAGGAGAATGAACCCAGCAAGCCAGAACTTGACGTTGCGTTCCGTAAGCACGGTTGACTCCTCCTCTTTGAGCATTCCCAGGTGCGCAAAGCAAGGATGTGGGCTCACACCCACCTGGCCTGAGGATGAAGGACCGCTATCCGCTTTTCTCGCAAAGCAACGCCACGTTCCAACACAGTGCTCCCAACGGGGGGAAAAGGCGAAGCAAGGCGGTGTCAACGGAACCCAGAAGCCGGAGCACCCGTTCCAGTCTCCAACTATCGACGAGGATCTTTCGCCAGTACCGCTCGCGGGCCGGATGAACCCCTTCTCCCAGCCAGAACCAGATAAAGACCGAGAGCGCCGTGAGCCAGAAGAACCGCTTCTCCACGTGGGCGAAAAACCGGTAAAAGACCGCCAGATCGCGGAGGCGCAAGGGTTGCTCGCCAGGAGTTCTGAAAGGCGCGGCCATGCGCCGGTAAACGTTGATCACCGGGTTATGGGCCAGAGGTTCGATGAAGGCCGCCCGTCCTCCCGGCTTCAGAACGCGGGCCACTTCGCCGGCCACAGTGTCCAGTTCGCAATGGTGCAGCACGTTGGCCCCATAGACCACGTCGAACGTTCCCTCAGGGAAGGGCATCGCCTCCGCCTGTCCATGTACCGTCTGGACACGGACACCGCGCATTTCGGCCTCCTGCCGCGCTCGCTGGAGCATGCCGTCAGAGACGTCCAACATGGTCACCTCGGCTTCCCTCAAGGCCATCCAGACCGAGGCTTCGCCGAAACCCGCCCCCACATCTAACACGTGCTTCCCTTGCAGAGGGCCGATCCGAGAGAAAAGCCATCGGTTCTCGAAAGCGGCCGGGCCTTCCATCGCTTCTACCATCAGGAAAGGGTCGTTCTGCGAGGCCCAGGTATCGTGGAAGGTTGCTTCACTCAACAGGTTGACCAAGCGCGGACACGTCATTCGAATCTCCCTGTACCGGAAGAAGCCAAAGGACCGTCGGTGCCCCCCATAAGCGGGCTACCAGGCCGGGCCAGGTCCACCAGAGGCATGCCTGCGGTATACGCCCCGGTCAGCGGCACCCTTCGTCTCCCCGAATTCTCACGCGGGCCCCGTAACGATGGTACCCCCACCCCTGATCCGGACACCCTCGAGAGACGATGTGCGACTCACTTCCCGGCGACCTCTGGACCGGGGGATCGGAGGAATGCTCTCGAAATCCTTCTTCGCCGCCGCCAAGATTTTTCACTTTGGTCCACCTCCTGTGGACTTTCATTTTACTCTGAATCCCCGGGCTGTCAAGGACTCGTTGTCCGGGTGTGTCCCAAAGCTGTCGAATCGCAGGGGGTCGGTCCGGCTGACCCTCACCTCCCACCCCCAACCCGGGCTAGGGGGAGTGGGGTGAGGGAAAAGGCCACTTTCCGACAAACCTGGGACATACCCCGTTGTCCGGCCTTTTTGCGCTCATGCCATAGGTATAGTACAATGAAAACTATCCTGGACCGGTTGAGCACCCTGAGCAGAATATCGAACTGGCCAAACACCGGGTTGTTGAGGAACCTATGGGCAAAAGCCACCACACTGCCGGCCGTATTCCCTCCTGGGAGCGTCTCTGGCGCGGGCTGGAGGGACGTAGCGGCTACCTCCTGGCCGTAATGCTGATCCTCTTCTTCGCCCTCTTTTCCCTGGCGGCCGTGCGCAAATACGAACTCTTCCGCATGGGGTTCGACGTGGCGCTCATCCATCAGGCCGTCTGGAACACCATCCAGGGGCGCTTCCTGGAAACCCATGCCTATGACTTTACCAACAGCCTCCTGGGGGTCGATTCCCTCCTGATGGCCGCCTGGCTGTCGCCGCTTTACGCCCTCTTTCCCTCGGTGTATACCCTCCTGATCGCCCAAATCGCCATTGTGACGCTGGGGGCGCTGCCTCTGTACTGGCTGACCCGGGAGCGTCTGGGAGGCGCGGCCGGCCTCCTGGTGGCTGCTGCCTACCTCCTGTACCCCCCGGTCGAGTACGGCAGCCTGTACGAGATTCGCCTGCGCATCATGGCCATGGCCTGGCTGGGCTTCCTCTTCCTCTTTGTCGAACGGCGAAAGTATTGGGCGATGTGGCCCTTTCTCTTCCTGGCCCTCAGTTGCCGGCTGGATGCGACCATCGCCGTGGCGATGGTGGGACTGTATGCCTTCCTGCGCCGCCGGCCCTGGTATTACGGAACTACCCTGCTGCTGGCCGGATTGGGCTGGTATCTGGCGATGACCCAGGCGATCATCCCCAGCCTGAGCACCCGGAGCGGCTATATGTTCCTGGAGCATTACCGGCCGCTGGGGAGCACGCTGGGGGAGATCCTCCGGACGGCGGTTACCCAACCCGGCCTGGTGCTGCAGATCATCTTTCAGCCGGCCAAGGTCTGGTACCTCTTCCAGATGGGGTTGCCCCTCCTGTTCACCCCGCTCCTGGCGCCCCAGACTATGGTTCCCGTCCTGCCCCTCTTCCTGCTCAACCTGCTCTCCTCCCGTTCCATCCAGTTCGACATCTACCACCATTACCAGGGCCCGATCACCGTCTTTCTGATGGTGGGGACCATCCTGGCCTGGGAAACGGCGGCCCGGGCAGGAGACCGATCTCGGGCCCATCTCCGCATCCCGCTGCTCGGCTGGTGGAGCCGGCTGGGGCGGGAAAACCGCATCCGGCTCTTCGGCCTGGCCTTGCTGGCAGCCTCGCTGGCCTGTAACCTGGCCTTTCGTAACCCCCTTCCCTCCATCTTCTTCGGTCGGGCCCCCGAACGCACGGCCACCGCCCGGTCCCTCATCGCCCGCATCCCCCCCGATGTCCCGGTGGCCGCGAGCAACCTGCTCTCTCCCTTTATCCCGATGCGCCGCGACATCTTCCTCGTCCCCGGGGGAGCCTTCCACTACGCCGAACACCCGGAGGAACGGGCCGACTATATCCTCCTGGACCTGCAGAGCGAGTTTGGGGAGGAGGAAAGGGCCCTGCTGGAGAGGCTGCGGGCACAGCCGGCCTGGGAGGTGCTGGCCGAACAGGACGGCTATGTACTCCTGATGCGCCGGCCCTAGAGGAGGCCTGCATTGCCGGAGGCCCTGCGTACCCGCGTCTCGAAGGCGATGTTCTGGAATACCGCCCTCTTCCCCCTCAAGACGGCGGTCTCGTTCCTCGCCTCCCTCATCGTGGTCAACGGCCTGCGGGTGACCGGCTTTGGCACCTACAGCAGCCTCCTGGCCGCCGCCACCCTGATCGGCCAGTACACCGATCTGGGCCTGGAACGCAGTTTGCCCAAGTTCCTGCCCGAGGTGGAACTCCGCTTCGGCCGCGATGGGGTACGCCTGTTCCTGCAATGGCTCCTGGGTTTCAAACTGATTCTCCTCACCCTGGTCATCACCGCCGTGCAGGCCGGATCTGCAACCCTGACCTCGTTCCTCGGGCTGAGCGAGGGCGGCCCCCTGCTCATCGGCATCCTCTGCGCGCTGATCGTGCTCGGCTCGCTTTCCAATATCATGGTCCAGATCCTCTTTGCCTTCTTCAAGCAAAAGGCCTACAACCTGCTGGATCTCCTGACGGGCCTGATGCAGCCGGCACTGACGGCCTTGCTGGTCCTCCTGGGATTTGGCGTGCTCGGGGCCGTGGTTTCGCTCCTGGTGACCACGGTGGTCATCCTGGCCCTCCAGTCCTGGCAGGCCGTGCGCGCCGGCCGGGAAATCTCCCTGGGGCCGAGCCAAGTCGGACGGCGGGAACTCCTGTCCCTCCTACCGCGCTTCTGGCCCTATTCTCTGCTGATCTACCTGATCAACATCTCCTCCACCATCTACGAACCCGAGGTGGCCCTGATGGTGCTCACGGCCGCAGGGGATATGTCCGGACGGGCCGTTTTGGCCCTGGGAGCCCGCTACGTCCGCGAATTCAACCGCTTTCTGGTGGCTCCGCAGACCGGCGTTCAGGTGCCCCTCTTTTCCCGGCTTTTCGTCCAGGGGGACCGGCCGGGCCTCCAGAAGGCCTACGGCAGCCTCACCCGGCTCTTCATCCTGACCCTTCTCCCCACCGGCGTCGGACTGGCCCTCCTCTCCCGAGGGCTGATTCAGTTGCTCTACCGCCAGGAGTTTGGCGGCGCCGTCGGCGTCGTGCTGGTGCTCATCGTCGGCGATTTCCTCGATTCGATGCTGGGCAGCGTCCCGCACAACATCCTGATGGCCCACGAGCGCTACCGCCCGGTGATCGTGGCCCGGGTTCTGATTCTGGGCACGGCTTCGCTGATCTTCTGGCTGGCCCCGCGTTACGGCGCCCTGGGGGCAGCCCTGGCGATGACCACGGCCCGGCTGGTCGGCATCGCGGTGGTGCTGGGATACGTCCTGCACGCCTTCCACCTGGACTTTCCCTGGGCCTTTCTGGGGCGCGTGGTGGGGGCCACGCTGGCCTACTGCGCCATCATTCTGCCCATCCTGGGGTTCGGTCGCTGGGGCATCTTCGATGATAGTCCGCCGGCCAGCCTGATGGAGCGCATCACCGGGCTCCTGATCCTGGCCGGCGTGGCCGGACTGGGGGCAGCGGTCTTTTTCCTGGCCTTCAAACGCCTGGGCGGGCTGGAACAGGAGGACCGCGCCCGTGTGGCCGAACTGAACTTTCCGCTGAAGAAATGGGTGCTGCGATGGCTGTAGGACCAAGAGGCCCGGCCGGCGGGCTCCGGAGGATTCGCCTCTCCGCCCTGGACTGCCTGCGGTACGAAGTTCACCTCAACGGCTGGAGAATCCTCCGCCGGACGGTCAACGATTTCTCCCTGTGGCGGCTGATCGAATACCCCACGGCAACGCGGATGCTGGACCTGCACCCCGGAGAACGGGTGTTGGACATCGGCTCGGGCACCTCTTCCTACCCCTGGATGCTGGCCCGGAAGGGGGCCGTCGTCGTGATCGCCGAACTGGAGGAGGGGCGCGTGCGCTGGCAGCAGGAGCGGGCCCGCAGGCTGGGGAACGGCGCCGGGCAGGTATGGCCGGTGGTGGCCGACGCCGCCGCCCTCCCGTTCCGCGAGGGGGCCTTTGACCGGGTGAGCGCGATCTCCTCCATCGAGCATATCCCGGATGACCGGGCCGTGGCCCGGGAGATCGCCCGTGTGCTGAAACCCGGGGGCCGGGCGGTGATCAGCGTGCCCTATACCTTCCACGAGCGCACCTCCTTCTTCCAGGGTATCCGCGACTTTCGCCGGGTGGGTCGCAACGAGTTTGTCCGGGAGCGGGACGGCGGCCTGGTGCGCTTTTACACCGATGGGGATATCGAGGAACGCTTTGGGCCGGCCGTGGGTTGCCGGATTCTCCAGCGGCATTACTACGGCCGGAAGGTCCTGAACGACTGGTATCACGAAACGCGCCTGACCCGCTACTGGAACACCTTCATCCTCAAGGACCTGCCGCTGGCCTGGCTGGTGCACCCCTTCGAGGAGCGTTTTCTGCGCAGAAGCGAACCTTTTGGCATCATTTTCCTTCTGGAAAAAGGCGGGTGAATGCTTGAAGATCCTGTATCTGGTCGGCGCCTATGGGCGCCAGTATGCCGCCAACGAGATTCACTACGAACTGGGGAGAGAGTTCGTCCGGCAGGGACATGCCTGTGTCGTCTTCGCCCCGACGACGCGCCGGGAACTGGGGAAGCGGCCGCCGGCCTATCGGGATGGGGAGGTCGAGGTGGAGCACGGCGTGGTGGATGACACCCGTGCCCGAAGAATCCTGGGACGCCTTTCGTGGCGGCTGTTCCATTATCCCTACTTCCTGACCACCCTCCTGGACTTTCGGCGCTTTCTATCCCGGCACCCCGAGGCCACGGTCATCCATGCCGATATGGCCTATCCGATGGGCGCGATCGCGGCGCTGGCCGGCGGGAGTTTGCCCCTGGTGGTCAGCGTGCACGGCGGCGACCTGATCGGCCGGCCGGACTATGGCTACGGGCGTTTCGTCGGTGCCCGCCTGCTCACCCGCCTGGCCTTCCGCCGGGCCTCCCTGGTGCGGGTCAATTCCCCCCTGACGGCCGAACTGGCCCGGAAGCGGGGTTGCCCCCCGGAGAAGATTCGCCAACTCCTGGTCAACATCGGCGACCGCTTCTGGGAAGCCGGGCAGGGCGACCTGGCCTCGTACAGGCGGACGGCCCGTGCCCGGGTCTGCCGGACGCTGGGCCTGCCGGAGGAGGCCCTTTTGCTCCTGAGCCTGGGCCGGCTGATTCCCTTGAAGGGGGTGGAAGAAGTGGTACGGGCGACGGCCCGGGTCCGCGCCGCCCTGCCCCAGGCCCGTACCCTGATCGCCGGCCCTTCCCGGCGCGTTCCCGGATATGGGGAGTATGAAACCTACCTGAAGCGGTTGGGAAAAGAACTCGGTCTGGAAGACTGCCTGACCTTCCTGGGTCCCCTCGATTACGAAACGCAGGTCCCCCTGTACCTGGCCGCAGCCGACCTTTTCCTGAGCCCCTCCCATATCGAAGGGCTGAATCGGGTGGTGGCCGAGGCCGGGGCGCTGGGAACGCCCTCGGTCGTCAGTTGGGGCACCGGCGTGGCCCCGCTGGTGGAGGAGATGGGGGCCGGCCTGGTCGTGCCGGTGGGGGATGCGGCGGCTCTGGCCGAAGCCATCGTCCGCCTGGGCCGGGAGAAGCCGCTGCGAGAGGAGATGGCCGGCCGGGCCCGAAAGATGGCCGAGCGCTTCCGTTCGAGCGAGATTGCCTCCGGGCTGCTCTCCCTCTACCGGGAGGCGGCCGGCCGATCGCTCCGGAGCGTTTCCCCGGCTAGGGAGCAGCCTCCAGCGCCGCCCGGACCTTCTGCGCCAGGGCCTGGGGAGTGAACGGCTTGCGGAGCAGGGGGATGCCCGGTTCCGGCGCGGCGTGGCGGGCGATCACATGTTCGGCATGGCCGGACATATAGAGCACCCGGATTTCGGGGTGATGTTCCCGAAGGCGTTCCAGAAGCACCCGGCTGCTCATATGGGGCACGAGTACATCGGTGAGCAGGAGGTGAACCGGCTCCGGGAAACCGGCGGCCATCCGGATGGCCTCATCCCCCCGCCGGGCCTCCAACACGCGATAGCCCTGTCCGCGCAGGACCCGCACGGCCAGGTCGCGCACCATCTCGTCATCCTCGACCACCAGGACGGTCTCCCACCCCCGGGGCCATTCCTCCATCACCGGAGGTTGGACCGGCGCTTCCGGCGGTTCCTCCACCCGCGGCAGGTAGATGCGGAAGGTGCTCCCCCGGCCCGGTTCCGACTCCACCTGGATGAAGCCGCCGAACTGCCGAACGACGCCGTAGACCGTGGCCAGGCCCAGGCCCATCCCCACCTCCTTGGTGGTGAAGAACGGCTCGAAGAGGTGTTCGCGTACCTCCTCGGGAATCCCCTCCCCGGTATCGCTGACGGTGAGCCGCACGTACCGACCGGGGGATAGGCCGGGCCGGACCCGGACCTCCTCCTCTCCCAGGTCCACATTGGCCGTCTCCAGCGTCAGACGCCCGCCGCCCGGCATGGCATCGCGGGCGTTCACCACCAGGTTGACGATGGCCTGTTCCATCTGGGTCACATCCACCCGGACAGGACCCAGTCCCGGGTCCGGGGAAAAGGCCAGTTCGATGTCCTCACGGATGAGCCGGCGGAGCATCCCGGCCAGCCCTTCCAGCACCTGGTTGAGGTTGACCACCCGCAGTTCCATCACCTGGCGTCGGCCAAAGGCCAGGAGTTGCTGGGTGAGCATCGCGGCCCGTTGCCCGGCCTTCAGGATGGCCTCGGCCTCGGCCCGCAGGGGGTCCTCGGGGTGGAGGGAGGAGAGCAGGAGTTCGGTATAGCCGTTGATCGCCGTCAGGAGGTTGTTGAAGTCGTGGGCCACCCCGCCGGCCAGGCGGCCCAAGGCCTCCATCTTCTGAGCCTGGCGCAGTTCCTCCTCCAGCCGCTTGCGGGCGGAGACGTCCCGAATCACCACCAGCGAGGCCGGCCGGCCTCCCAGCCGAAAGGGGGCTGCCGTGACCTCGACCGGAATGACGTGGCCGTCCCGGTGCAGGAAGCGCTCCTCCAGCGGGGGGGCACGCTCCCCGCGCTCCAGTTGCGCCCGAATCCGTTCGCGGACGACGTCGCGGTCGTCCGGATGCACGAACTCGAGCGCCGGCCGGCCGATCACTTCCTCCGGGGATTCATAGCCCAGCATCCGCGCCCCGGTCAGGTTGACCATGCGCACCAGGCCGTCCTGATGAACGGCGACGGCATCGGGCAAGAGTTCGATCAGCCGGCGATAGCGCTCCTCCGATTCCCGCAGCGCCCGCAGGGCCCTGTTCTTCTCGATGGCCTGGGCGATGTTGCGGGCGACGGTGGAAAGGAGGTCGATCTCGGCCTGCTCCCACTCCCGCGCCGTCCGGCAGGAATCGAAGCCGATGAAGCCATAGGGCAGGCCCCCCACCAAGAGGGGCAGCACCAGGATGGAACGGATGTCCTGAGCCTCCAGGAGCGGCCGCTCGGCGGGAGGAAAATCGGCCACCTTCCCCACGATCGGTTCATTGCGGCTGAGCGCCTCCACCCAGCGTCCGAAGCCGGCCTCCACACAGGGAAGGTTCTGCATGGCCGGGTTGTCGATCTGAGAGGCGATGCCGGGGGCGCACCATTCCATCCGCTGGCTGACCAGCAGACGCCCCTGCTCGTCCTCGTGCGCTTCGAAGATATAGACCCGGTCGGCCCCGGCCGTCTCGCCCAGACAGGCCAGCACCTCGGGCAACACGGCAAAGGGATCGGCGGCTCCGAGCAACTTCTGGGCAGTATCGGCCAGGCAGGCCAGATAACGCTCCCGCCGGAGCATCTCCGCCTCGGCCTTTTTCTGGGCGGTGATGTCCCGCACCACACCCTGCGTGGCGATCCCGCCCCGGTACGGGACATAGGCCACCGAGGCCTCCACCTGAATCTCCCGGCCGTCCCGGGTCAGCGCGGTGAACTCGTAGCGCGGCGGCACGGCCTCGCCGCGTTGGATCCGGGCGGCGCGTTCCTCGATCTGGGGCCGGCTTTGCGGAGCCACCAGTTGGATAAAGTCAAAGTCGGGGGCGCAGGCCTCCTCCGGACGGATGCCGAACATTTCGCTGAAGCGCCGATTGATGAACTCGAAGCGCCGGTTGAAGAGGAGGTAGATGGCCTCGCTCGATTGCTCCACCAGGGTGCGGTACTTTTCCTCGCTTTCCCGCAGGGCCTCCTGCGCCTGGCGTCGCTCGGTGATGTCCCGGGCCACCAGGAGGGCGGCCACCGGCCGGCCCTCTTCGTCGAGCATGGGCGAAAGCCGGCCCTCGAACCAGACCTCGCGGCCCTCGATGGGGAGGGCGTACTCGATCGTCACCACCTGACGGGTGCGGAGGGTGCGGTCTATCGCCTCCTGGAAGAATTCGGCCTGCTCCCGGGGAAAGATCTCGTGAATGGTCCGCCCCAGAACTTGCTCGGCCGGGCGATAGAGCAGGTCGGGACGGGTAGGAGCGACGTCCAGGTAACGTCCGTCGGGCCCGACGATCAGGACGACATCCCGCATGGCCTCCAGGAAGGCGCGCAGACGACGGGCATCGGCCTCCAAGGCGCGTTGCTTTTCGGCCATTTTCCACCCCCTCAATCTTCCCAGAACGGAGCCGCATAGCCCCGCCGGGCCAGAAGGGCGCGCACCTCCAGCATGGCCGTGTAGGTGGGCAGGATGTGCAGGGTCGCGCCGGGCGGCGTGCGGGACAGGGCGGCGTCCAGCGCCCGTTCCAGGTCCTCTTCCACGAGAACCTCCCCGTCTATGCCGGCATACTTGAGGCGGACGGCCATATCCTGGGCGCGGGTGCCGGAGACCACGATGGAGGCCGTCCGGCCGGCCAGGGCCTCGAAATCGGCATCCCACAGCCAGGAGACGTCGGTGCCGTCGGCAATGCGGTCGTTGATCAGGATGAGGCAGGAAAACGATCGGTCGGCGGAGGTGAGCATCTGCAGGACCTGCCCCACGCCCACCGGATTTTTGATCAGGGCCAGGAGGATTTCCCGATCGCCGACCGGAAGGCGTTCCAGCCGGCCGAAGGCAGCCTGAAAGCGGGAAAGGGCCTCGAAACTCGCTTCCGGCGGCAGGCCCAGGGCCAGGGCCGCCGCCATGGCGGCCAGGGCGTTGTAGGCGTTGTAGAGGCCGGGGAGCGGCGGGCGGAAATCTCTTTCCCCCAACGGGGTGCGCAGGCGTCCCCGCGTCCGGCCGTCCTCCTCCATTCCGACCACGGTGAACAGGAAGTCGGGTTGGGGACGGGCATGGCCGCAACGGGGGCAGCGGTAGAGGCCGATGTGGCCGTAGTACGCCGGGGCGTAGGCATAGGACGCACCGCAACGCCGGCAGTAACGGGCATCGGCGGTGTGATCGGGGGCCGGCCGGCCCAGGGTCGGGGCCTCCAGGCCGTAATAGAGCACCCGGGCCGCCAAGCCCGGCCCCAGGTCGGCCACGGCCGGGTCGTCGGCGTTGAGGAGGACGGTGGCCGTGGCCGGCAGGGTGCGGAGGGCGTCCCGCCAGCGGCCGGCCACGGTATCCACCTCGCCGTAGCGGTCCAGTTGGTCGCGGAACAGGTTATGGACGATCACCAGGCGGGGGCGGCAGAGGGCCACGGCCTGGGGGAAATGGGCCTCGTCCATCTCGAAGAGGCCGCTATCGCCGGCCGGCCGGCCCCGGAGGTCGCTGGCATAGAGGAGGGTGGTGGCCACCCCTTCCATCAGGTTGGCTCCGGCGCGGTTATGAATCGGATGCCAACCGGCCTCTCGAAGCAGCAGGGCCAGCATCCGGGCGGTGGTCGTCTTGCCGTTGGTGCCGGTGAGGAGGATCGTCCCCCGGTTCAGGCGAGCGCAGAGGGCCGGGACCAGGCCAGGGTCCAGAAACTGGGCGATGACGCCGGGGAGCGTGGTGCCTCCGCCCAGTCCCAGGGTACGGCTCAGGAAACCGGCGGCCCGGCCCAGCAGCAGGGCTGGGAAACGAACCAGATCCATGGGCGCCCCCAAAGACGCCTCCCCGGCCCATCGAGTCGCTCAGAGCATTTCGATCTGGTAACCGGTGACCTCGACATCGGGCCGGTTCTGTTCCAGCCAGTGCACCACGCCTTCCAGAAGGTGGTGAAGCCGGGCGGCCTCGTTGGAGATCGAAACCACCCCCAGGCAAGCCGATTGCCAGAGGTCCTGGTGGTCCAGTTCGGCGACGGCGATATTGAACTCCTGACGCAGGCGGGCCATGATGGAACGGAGCACGCCCCGCTTCTCCTTGAGGGAATGGTGATCCGGGAGGTGCAGTTGAATCTGGCAATACCCGATGGCCATCGGCAACCCTCAGAACAGTTCGTTCAAGCGGCTGGCCGCCTGCAGGAGGACGGCCTGGGCGCGACGGAAATCGTCCGTCGAGGCGGCCGGCGTGACCAGAAAGGCGAAATGGTCCTCGCTCACCGGAGAAACCAGGCACTGCTCCGTCCCGGTCTGGAAGGCCAGCGTCAGCAGAGGGCCGGTGCCCAGGGCGGAGGCGACGCGAGCGGCCTCGGCGGTCAGTTCGGCCAGTTCCACCTCCAGCACTTCCCCGGCGGCCCATTCCCGGCGGACGGCCAGGGCGACGTTCAGCCCGTCCAACCCGCTCAGGCCGGCGCAGAGGGCCTCCGGCAGGCTCTCCAGGGCCTCCTGGAGGAGGGCCTGGAGCGGGTCGGCGACGAGTTCGACCGGGGGCGGAGCGACGGCGACGGCCGGGGCCGGTACTTCCGCCGGCGGGGCGGCCCGCAGGCCGGCTTCCATCCGTTCCAGCCGGCCGCTCAGACGGGAGACCTCCTCCTGGAAGACGGAGCGCAACCCGGCCAGTTCGGCCGCCTGACGGTGGGCCAGTTCCTCCAGCGTGGCGAGGCGTTCCAGAAGGGTCTGGACGGGGAAGGCCGCCGCTTCCGGCGCGGCCGGCCCTTCCCGAAGGGCCAGTTCTTCGCGCAGGGCGGCCTCGCTCGCCTCCCGCTGGGCAAGCAGGGCCTGAAGCCCCTCCAGTTCCTCCCGCTGGCGCGAGCAGGAGGCTTCGGCCTCGGCCAGGCGGGCCTGCGCCTCGGCCAGTTCCCGCTCGCGCCGGCGCAGCCGTTCCTCCAGTTCCTCCACCCGGGCCTGGCGTTCGGCCAGTTGTTCATCGCGCTGGCGCACCAGGAGGTCCATCTCCTCCAGGCGAAGTTGCTGCTCCTGGACCACGCGCTCCAGTTCCTGGGCCTGGCCGGCCAGCCGTTCCATTTCCAGGCGCAGTTCGCCCATGCGGGCAAGAAAATCTTCCAGCATGCTTCCTCCTAATCCTGTTCCTGGACCTGGCCCACCATCACGACCGGGTTGTAGGTGATGTCCTTGGCCTCGAAGAGCAGCACCAGGGCGCTGGGGGTACGGGCGATGGAACGGTGATGCAGGCCGGCCCGGACGACCATCCCCTCCTTTTCCTGCAGCGTCACGGTGCCTCCGCCCTCGATCTCGATATCCACCGTGCCGGAGAGCACCAGGAAGAATTCGTCCTTGTTGTGGTAGTGCGGAGGGTAACTGCCCTGATAGAGGACCAGCAGGCCGTGGTAATCGTCCACCTGGACAAATTCCAGAGGCACCCAGGGGGTTTCCAGCCGGGCTCCCAAGGCGGCCAGATTAACTTTGCCCATCGTCTCCTCCAAAAGGACCAACTTCCCGGATGGCGCAACGGCGGTTCGGGTATTTTTATTATACCATATGGATTGCGTTTCCGCAACAAAGCGGCTGCCCTCACCTCTCACCCCGGGGCTAGGGGGAGTGGGGTGAGGGAAAAGGCCACTTCCCGACCAACCTGGGACACACCCAAGCAGTCTCGAAAAAGGGGAAGCCTCGAGCTAGGGGGTGCTCGAGGCTTGGGCAGGGCGGGCAGGGCGCCCTGACAACTCTTAGTTTAGCACACTTCCGGCGATTTGTCAATTGGCCTAAATATAGGCCTGCTCGGTCTCCCGGTCAAAGATGTGCATATGGGCCATATGCATGACCACCTGCATCCGGTCGCCCGGCCAGACCCGGGTGCGGCTGTCCATCCGCCCCAGGAAAGTGTGCGGCCCGCTCACCAGGTAGACGTACATCTCCGCCCCCAGCGGCTCGACCACATCCACCTGGGCCTCCACCGTGTCGCCGCCCCGCAAGCCGCCCGGAACAAAGGCAGCATCGTAGACATCTTCCGGACGGATGCCGAAGACGATCTCGGAAGGCGCCCCCTTTTCGCGCAGGACGGCCGCATGCTCCGGCGGCACCCGCACCCGGAACGAGCCGGCGTCCACATAGAGATCCCCGCCTTCGGCCACCAGCCGGGCCTCGAAAAAGTTCATCGCCGGGCTGCCGATGAAGCCGGCCACGAAGCGGTTGGCCGGGTGGTCGTAGAGGTTCTGCGGGGTGTCGAGTTGCTGGAGGATGCCGTCCTTGAGCACGGCGATGCGCGTGCCCATGGTCATCGCTTCCACTTGGTCGTGGGTCACGTACACGACGGTCGTCTCCAGCCGCCGATGCAATTTGACCAATTCGGCCCGCATGGCCACGCGGAGTTTGGCATCCAGGTTGGAAAGCGGCTCGTCCATGAGAAAAACCTGCGGCTCGCGCACGATGGCCCGCCCCAGGGCCACCCGCTGCCGCTGCCCGCCCGAAAGCGCCCGGGGTTTGCGGTCCAGGAGGTGTTCGATGCCCAGAATCTGCGCCGCCGCTTTCACCCGCCGGTCGATCTCGCCCCGGTTCATCTTGCGCATCCGCAGCCCAAAGGCCATGTTGTCATAGACCGACATGTGGGGATACAGGGCGTAGGACTGGAAGACCATCGCAATGTCCCGGTCCTTCGGCGGGACATCGTTGACGACGCGGTCGCCGATCTTGAGGACTCCGGACGTGACCTCTTCCAGCCCGGCCAGCAGGCGCAGGGCGGTGGATTTGCCACAGCCGGACGGCCCGACCAGAACCAGAAACTCCTTGTCCTCGACGAAGAGGCTCAGATCGTTCACGGCGATGACGTCGCCGAAACGCTTGGTCACATGGTCATAGGTAATGCTGGCCATCTTGTTTCCTCCTCCTTATCCTTTCACCGCTCCTACGGTCAGCCCGCTGACCACGTACTTCTGCAGCAGGAAAAAGACCAGGGTGACGGGAATCGAAACCAGGATGGACATGGCGGCAAAGTTTGCCCAGGGGGTGTTCCGTTCGCCCTGCATCCCATACAGGGCCATGGCCAGGGTGAACTGGTTCACATTATCGGCCAGGAACTGCCAGGAGAGGACGAACTCCGTCCAGCCGGAGATAAAGCCGAAGAGGGCGGTCACGGCCAGGCCCGGCACGGCCAGGGGGAGCATGATCTGGAAAAAGGTCTGGGTGGGGGAGGCCCCGTCGATGAGGGCCGCCTCCTCCAGTTCCTTGGGGATGGTGTCGATAAAGCCCTTCATATTCCAGATGGAAAAGGGCAGTGCCCCGGCCACCATGGCGATTCCCACCCCCCAGAGGGTGGTGCGCAGGTTGAACGCCTCGCCGCCGCCGATGCCCCAGGCCCGCAGGGCGTTCAGGCCCAGCGCCAGGCCCAGGGCCAGGAGGGCCAAAGGAAGGAAGAACCAGGGGCGCTGGAAGTGGCGGCGAAAGTTGCGCAGGCGTTCCTGCCAGGCCTGGGACGGCCCTCGGGGCGGAGTGGCGACCCCCGGCAGGAGGCCCGGCAGCCCGCGCCCCACGGCCGGCCCGATGAGCAGGACCACGGCCAGGCCGGCCAGTACCCATACCAGGATGCCGAAGGCGTCGGCCGGCAGTTGGGCCGCCCAGGAGGAGGCCTCCGGCACCAGGAAAAGCACCACGCCCCAAAGCGCCATAAAGGCGGCACAGACCAGGGCCAGGCCCAGATAGCGCCAGGGCACGTGCTGGATGCCCTCCAGCACCCGCAACAGGAACAGGATCGCCCCCACGGCGACCAGGAAGCCCCCGGCAAACCACAGGATGATTCGGAAAACGTTCGGGCCGACCTGGAAGGTGTTCAGGATGGCGTACAGCGGGGCCAGGGTGGCCACCGAAGGCATCATGAGCACCAGGACAAAGCCCAGCATGCCGGCCTGCCGGCCGGGGAACTGGAAGCGAGAAAAGGCATAGGCCGCCGTCGTCCCGACCAGGATGCAGAAGAGGGCCACCCCCGTCGCCAGCAGCGTGCTGTTGAGGAGCAGTTGGGGGAAACCGACCGGGTTGAGCGTGGGCTGTTTGATGACCGAAGCGAAGGAGCGCAGGGAGGAAGCGCGCCAGTCCACAATCGAACGGCCGATGAGCCAGATGGCCGGGCTGTGCCGCCAGTCCCCCAGTTGGTCCTTGGAGATGGCCGAGGATTGCGCGCCGTTGCAGAGGCCGAAGGTGCCGCCGGCCAGCCAGTACGCCGGCCCGTCGGCCACCTCCGTCCGGTAGCCCTGCGGACAGGTATAGCGGCGTTCGCCCTCCTTCTCCTTCATGACCAGGTAACAGGTCGGCTCCGCTCCTTCCTCCAGCGGTGCAACCAGGCTTTCGGTCGGAGAAAGGGGCATAAGAACCCCCCAGGAGAGGAGGCGGTTATCCAGAAGCCAGAGCGTGGGGTTCCCCACCTGCTTCAGGCTCCAGCCCCGGGGCACGGCATAGGGCCGGCCCTCCCATACCACCCAGCCGTCGGGACGGACCGCCTCATCCAGCGGCAGGAGGGCCTCGATCTGCACCTCATCCGGGAGGCGCGTGATCTGACCCGGATAAATCAGGGTATCGGCCCCCTGCGGAAGCGGGGCGATCGGCGCCCAGGCGATGAGGTCGCTGCCGATCAGCCAGACGTCGGGCCGGCGCAGGTCGGCCCGCGTCCAGCCCTCGGGCAGGGCGTGGAAGGCGCCCTGGATGAGCGTCTTGGGCGAGGGGTCCTCCGAGGTCGTGGGCTGGAGGTGGAAGAGGCTCGTTTCCTCGGGCAGGGCAAAGGACTTGGGGGACAGGTGCAGGAGGTTGGTCGGGATGTTGGTGATCGGGGAGAGGTCCAGGGGGCGCAGGATGTCGCGCGGGTCCATGGACATCCCGACAATCCACAGAACCGGGAAGAGCACGCTGATCAGGATGAGCAGGCAGGCCAATTGGGCCAGAATTTGCCGGGCCGCGGCGCGCCAGCGGCGTCCGCCCAGCGTCCCGGCCAGGATCACGCCCAGGCCCAGGGCCGGAAGGACGGCACAGGCCGGCGCGTAGGGCCAGTCCCGCAGGATATACCAGAGCAGCCCGCCCAGGGCCACCACCAGGCCTCCCAGCACCACCAGGCCGATGGAAGGGGGTTGTCGGCGCATCGCTCACCTCCTAGACGGCATAACTCTCGGTGGCCCGGGAGATACGGTTGGTAATCACGGTGATCACGGCCAGGACGAAGAAGACGATGATGCTGAAGGCGGCGGCCACCCCATAGAGTTTCTGCTCGTTGACCAGGCGAAAGGCCTGGGTGACCAGGATTTCGGTGCGGTGGAGCGGCTCCCCGCCGGTGACAAAGTAGATCACGTTGAACTGGTTAAAGGTCATCATCATGCCGATCATGATGGCCGGGACCATGGCCGGCCGGATGAGCGGCACGGTGATCTGCCAGAAGGCCTGCCAGTCGCTGGCCCCGTCGATGCGGGCGGCTTCGTACAGTTCCTCAGGGATGCCCTGGAGGGCGCCGGTAGCCACCGTCATCATAAAGGGCCAGCCCAGCCAGATGTTGGCCAGGAGGACGGCGTAGAAGGAGTAGGGCAACTTCCAGCCGATCAGGATGAGAGCCCCTACCCCCAGGACGATGGCGGAGATGAGGACGAGGGCCCGGCCGGCCGCATCCGGACGGTAGCGGTTCGTCAGGGTAAAGAGGGCCACGATCATCCCGACGACGCCGAAGGCGATGAGATAGTACAGCCAGGAGGCCAGGCTATCCAGCCCCCGGGCGAAGGGAAAGGCCAGGGAAAGGAACCCGGCGGCGGCCGTCGAGGCCAGCGCCCCCAGGACGGTCACGGGGGCCGACCTCCGGCTGCGGGCCCGGTAAAAGAGGAAGGCGGCGGCCAGAATCAGGAGGAAGACGGCCGGAAGGAGCAGGTACGGCCACGCCTCCTCCCCAAGCCCCATCCCTTTCGATAACTCGCGAAAGAGTTGCTGGAACGGCGTCGCGGTCTCCTTCAGCCAGTCCAGCCTCAGCCCGCTGAGGAGGTTGATGGCCCCGTAATCTTTATCGTACATATTATGCCAGATCATCCCGGAAATGAGGGCCGGCAGGGCCCAGGGGATGATGTAAAAGGCGCGGTAGAAGCGTTTGAAGAGGAGGCCCTTGCTGTTCAGAAGCATGGCAAAGGCCACCCCCAGGACCACGTGGAAGAAGACGTTGATAAAGGTCCAGATCAGGTTGAAACTGAGCATGTACCAGAAGTCGTAGCCGGGCAGGGCCAGGCGATTGCCCAGAATCTGCAAAAAGTTTTGCAGGCCGATCCAGTTGGGCGCGCCGGCCTGGGGATGGGTCGAGGCATAGGCCGGAAAAAACGACCCCCAGATCTGGGCAAAGAGGCCCTCTTTGGCGCTCAGGTTGGTGATGCCATAGTCGGTCAGGGACATCCAGACCTGGAAGATCAGGGGGAAAAAGGTAACGATCGCCATAATGAGAAAGCCCGGCAGGATGTAGAGGTAAGCCAGTCGGGCTTCCCAGATGCGCTGCCAGAGGCTGGGTCCGGCAGGGCGGACCCGGGTTCGGGAGAGCGCCTGTACGGCCATCGCATGCCTCCTGGGGCTGAGAGGAACGAGGCGATGTGAAAAGGCGGCGGGCGGAGCGGCGGCCCCGCCCGCCGCAGTTCGGTCCCGACCGTTACTTCTTGTTGGCCTCGTTGATGATCCGGGTGGCCTCCTGCACGGCCGCCTCGGGGGTGGCCTCGCCGGCGATGACCTTCTTGATCATGTCCCCGCCCGGCGTCCAAACCGCCCCCATCTCCTTGACGTTGGGGAAAGGCGTGGCCGTCTTCGCCTGCTCGATGAAGCCGTTGATGGCCGCATCCGCCGGTATCTTCACCTTGGTGTTGGCCGGCAGATGCCCCGCCTTGTCCATCAGAAGCGCCGAGTTCTCCGCGTTGGTCATGTACTTGACAAACTTCAGCGCCGCCTGGAAGTGGGCCTCATCCGAGTTGGCGTTGAACATCACATGCTTCACCCCAAGGAACGGGCCGGCCGGGAAAGGACCCGACGGCAGCGGCGCTACCGCTACCTTGTCCTTGCCCAGGGCGGCCACATAGTCCCCCATCGCCCAGGGACCGTTGAAGATCAGCCCTACCTGCCCCTCCTTGAAGAGGGTCTCCAACTTGCCGTAGTCATCGGTGGCCTGAACCCCCGGCGACCCGGCCATCTCCTTCATAAAGGCCAGAAAGTCCACCGTGCCGCCCTGGTCCAGGATGCACTTGAAGTTCTCATCGAAGAGCTTCCCACCAAAGGCCGGAATGAAGCCGAAGGAGTGGTAGAAGCCGGTGTTGAAGGCCAGACCCTTTTCGGCGGCCACCGCCTTGAGTTCCTCGATCGTCTTCGGCGGCTTGTCCACCATCGCGGTGTTGTAGTACATCGCCACGCACTCGAACGACTCGGGGAAGCCGTAGAGTCTCCCCTGCCACTTCAGCGCCTCCACCGTCGAGGGCAGATAGTCGCCGATCACATCGGCTACCGCCGCATCCAGCGGCCGCAGCAGCCCGGCCTCCGCCAGAGGCCCCACCCAGTCGGTCGGCCCGATGAGAATATCCGGCCCGCCGCCGGCCCCGGCCTCGGTGGTGAACTTGCTCTGCAACTGGTCAAACGGCACCTGGAGCGGGTTGACCGTGATGTCGGGATACTCGGCCATGAAGTTGTCCAGGATTTCCTTCAGCGCCGTCTCCTCCGCCCCCGTCCAGGCATGCCAGAGCGTGATGGTGACGGGCTGAGGGGCCACTTTCTTGTTGGCCTCGTTGATGATCCGGGTGGCCTCCTGCACGGCCGCCTCGGGGGTGGCCTCGCCGGCGATGACCTTCTTGATCATGTCCCCGCCCGGCGTCCAAACCGCCCCCATCTCCTTGACGTTGGGGAAAGGCGTGGCCGTCTTCGCCTGCTCGATGAAGCCGTTGATGGCCGCATCCGCCGGTATCTTCACCTTGGTGTTGGCCGGCAGATGCCCCGCCTTGTCCATCAGAAGCGCCGAGTTCTCCGCGTTGGTCATGTACTTGACAAACTTCAGCGCCGCCTGGAAGTGGGCCTCATCCGAGTTGGCGTTGAACATCACATGCTTCACCCCAAGGAACGGGCCGGCCGGGAAAGGACCCGACGGCAGCGGCGCTACCGCTACCTTGTCCTTGCCCAGGGCGGCCACATAGTCCCCCATCGCCCAGGGACCGTTGAAGATCAGCCCTACCTGCCCCTCCTTGAAGAGGGTCTCCAACTTGCCGTAGTCATCGGTGGCCTGAACCCCCGGCGACCCGGCCATCTCCTTCATAAAGGCCAGAAAGTCCACCGTGCCGCCCTGGTCCAGGATGCACTTGAAGTTCTCATCGAAGAGCTTCCCACCAAAGGCCGGAATGAAGCCGAAGGAGTGGTAGAAGCCGGTGTTGAAGGCCAGACCCTTTTCGGCGGCCACCGCCTTGAGTTCCTCGATCGTCTTCGGCGGCTTGTCCACCATCGCGGTGTTGTAGTACATCGCCACGCACTCGAACGACTCGGGGAAGCCGTAGAGTCTCCCCTGCCACTTCAGCGCCTCCACCGTCGAGGGCAGATAGTCGCCGATCACATCGGCTACCGCCGCATCCAGCGGCCGCAGCAGCCCGGCCTCCGCCAGAGGCCCCACCCAGTCGGTCGGCCCGATGAGAATATCCGGCCCGCCGCCGGCCCCGGCCTCGGTGGTGAACTTGCTCTGCAACTGGTCAAACGGCACCTGGAGCGGGTTGACCGTGATGTCGGGATACTCGGCCATGAAGTTGTCCAGGATTTCCTTCAGCGCCGTCTCCTCCGCCCCCGTCCAGGCATGCCAGAGCGTGATGGTGACGGGTTGAGGGGCTGGGGTCGGTTGCGCCGTCGGCGCCGTCGTCGGCACAGCCGTCGGTGCGGGGGCCTGGACACAGGCACCCAGCAGTCCCAAAAGCACCAGAACGGTCAGGGCGAGAAATCGCTTGTTCATCTTCATCCTCCTCAGGGTACATCGGCTCTCACGGGTCCAGGGGACCCGCTACTTTAGCCAGTTTCGGCAACGGTCGCTAGGCATCCCTCCTTTCTGATCGCTAGGGCACAGACCGGGCCACCCCCTCGAGCACGGCGTAGGGATGGACGGGGACGGCCAAGTCGGGACCGCTGAAGAGTTCCTGAAGCACAACCGTGACGGCGCCGATGGCGATGGCCTCGGCGCCCAGTTGGCTTTCGACAATGCGGGTACGGGGTGCGGCCACCCCGAGGGCTCGCTGGCGCACCGTTTCTCGGAGCGGATCGAGGAGGAACGGTCCGGCGCGGGCCACACCGCCGCCGATGATGATCACGCCGGGATTGAGCAGGTTGACCAGGCCGATCAGGGCGGTGCCGATCCTGCGGCCGGCCTGGGCAAAGAGGGCGCAGGCCAGGGGGTCGCCTTTCCGGGCGGCCTCGATCAGGTCCAGGATGGAAAAATCGTCCGGCCGGTGCCCGGCCTGCCGGGCGGCCTGCAAGATGGCCGGCCGGGCGGCCATCGCTTCCAGACAGCCGGAACTTCCGCAGCGGCAGGGAGGGCCGTCCTCGTCAATGACGGTGTGGCCGATCTCGCCGGCGCTGCCGATCTCGCCCCGGTAAATCTTCCCCTCCAGAATCAGGCCGCAGCCGATGCCCGTGCCCACCTTGATAAAGGCTACGTTGCGGGCCCCCCGGCCCGCCCCCCACCAGTACTCGCCGATGGCCCCCAGGTTGGCATCGTTATCCAGATGCACCGGCTTCCCCAGGCGCTCCCGCAGGCGCTCACGGATAGGGGTATCGTGCCAGCCGGGCATGATCGGGGGGAAAATGGGCTTGCCCGTGGCAAAGTCCAGCGGCCCGGGGATGCCAATGCCCACGCCAAAGACCTGCTCCATCCGCAACCCGGCCTGCTCCAGGGCCTGGCCGATCAGGCGGACGATGTGCTCCAACCCGGCCTCGGGACCTTCCTCTACGGTGAACGGTTCTTCCAAACGGGCGACCGGATGGGCCTCCAGGTCGGTCACCAGGACCAGGAGATGGGTGGCGCCCATGTCCACCCCCACGACGTAGCCGGCCTGCCCGTTGAACTCCAGGAGGATGGGACGCCGCCCGCCCCGGGAATGGCCGGCCCCCACCTCCCGCACCAGGTTGGCCTCGATCAGGTCCACGATGATGCTGGAGACGGTGGAACGGCTCAGGTGGGTGCGCTTGGCGATGTCGGCCCGGGAGAGCCGGCCGGCCCGGCGAACCAGGTTGAGCACCAGCCGCTCGTTGTATTCGCGCATCAGGCTGAGGTCGGCCGAGGTGCTTTCCACGTGCGCCTCCTCAGGTTCGGCTTCGGCCTATAGTATACCACAGCCGGGTTAGTTTGTCAAGTGGACGAACAAAATGCTTCCGGCCCGGCTCACTCCCGCCTCGGCACCTTCCCCAGGCCGGCCGGCGGCACCGTCTGGAGCATCCGGATGGTGCGACTCAGCGCCCGACGCAGCCCCGGCGGCAGGCGGCCGAGCAGCCGGTTCATCCAGTCGGTGCCGCTCACGGTGACCAGGAGCAGGGTGAGGATCATCAGCGGAAAAGGCAGGGTGGGGAAGACCTGGGTCGGCACGTTGGGCATGGCGCTCTGCAGGTTCGTCGCCACCGTCTGCAGGGCGACGAAGAAATAGGCCCCCAGCGCCGCCCGAAGGGGATGCCAGTTGCCGAAGATGACGATGGCCAGGGCGATCCAGCCGATGCCCTCGAACTTTTGCCGGGCCCAGCCCGGGGCCACCAGGAGCGAGAAGGCCGCTCCCCCCAGCCCCACCAGCGCCCCGCCCAGGAGGGTATACAGGTAACGCATCCGAACGACATCCGCCCCCCGGGCATAGGCCGCATCCGGCTGTTCGCCCAGCCCCTGGAGCATCAGCCCCGGCCGCGTCTTGAACATGAAGACCCAGATCAGCACAACGGCCGCCAGGCTGAGGTAGACCAGCGGGTCCTGGTCGAAGAGGATTCTCCCGACCACCGGCCATTCGGAAAGGACGGGAATCGGCGTGTGCGGCACCTGCGGCCCGGGCACGCGCACGTAGGGATTGCCCAGCACGTAAGCCAGGTCACGGGTCAGGAGGGTCAGCACAAAGCCGGTGGCCACCTGGGGAAGACGCAACGTCAGGCTGGCCAGGGCGATGATCCCGGCCACCAGCGCCCCGACCAGCATGGCCGCCAGGATGCCGGGGACGACGCTTCCGGTGTGCAGGGCAACGGCAAAGCCGGCCATGGCCGAAAGGAGGATTGTCCCGTCCAGCGAAAGGTTGATGACGCCGGCCTTTTCCGTGATCGTCTCGCCCAGCACGGCAAAGAGCACCGGAGGCGCCGCGGCCAGCACCGAGGCCAGGAAAACGGTCAGGTCCATCCCAAACCCTCGACTAGGTTTCCTCTTCGGCGGGGAGTCGGGCTCCCTCCCGGCCGGCCCTTGTTTCCAGCAGGCGTCGCTGCAATCCCTGGGTGAGGAGCACGGAAAGCACCAGCAGGCCCTGAATCGCGCTCCCCACCGCCGAATCCAGTTGCTTTTCGTACACCAGTTCCAGGCTGCCCATCGAGATGGCGGCGAAGAAGAAGGAGATCGGCAGGACCCAGGCGGCGTTCAGGTTGGCCAGAAGCACGACCAGGATGGCCAGGAAGCCGTAGCCGCTGGAGATCAGCGGGAAGAGGTTGTGGCGGGCGCTGGCGCCCACCACCAGAATCCAGCCGGCCAGGCCGGCCAGCGCCCCACACAGGGCAAAGGCGGCCAGGAGGTAACGGTTGACCGGCACACCCAGCAGGTAGGCCGAACGCAAATTCTTGCCGATCGCCTTCAGGCGCAATCCGAAGTGGGTGCCCCGCAGGGCGATGCCCACCAGAATGAGGGAGAAAAGCGCCAGTCCGAGTTCGATGGGACTGACGGCAAAGCCGGGGAAGGCCGGCAACCAGAGCGAGGAGGGGAAAGGAATGGTCCCGCTGGTGGTGCCGGTGCCCGGACGGCTCCAGGGACCGGTCACCAGGTAGACGACCAGGCTGCCGGCCACAAAGTTCAGCCCCAGCCCGCCAAAGATCTCGCTGACGTTGCCGTAGAGGCGCAGGAGGCCGGCCAGAACGGCCCAGAGCGTCCCCCCGACGACGCCCGACAGCGCCCCCAAGACCAGGGCCAGGGGCGGCGGAAGAAGGTCCTGGACCAGGCGCAACATCCCGGTGGCAAAGACGGCGCCCATCACGATCTGCCCCTCGATGCCGATGTTCCACAGGCCGGCCGAGTAGGTCAGGAGCAGGCCGGCCGAGCAGAGGAGCACCGGCACCCAGGCCGTCAGCACCGCCGCCAGGTCCCCCGGCGTCCCTACGGCGCCGTTGAAGAGGAGGACGGCCGCCTCCCAGGGCGGGGTGCCCAGGGCCAGCAGGATGAGGGCGCTCAGGAAGAGGGCGACCACCACGCCCATCAGGCGCAGAAGCCAGTCCTGGGTCCTGCGGTCCACTTTCTCCAGCATCAGTCGAACCCCTTGCCTCCGATGCGCTCGCCCAGTTGCTGGACGTTCGTCCGGCGGGCCTCCAGGAGTTGCACCCGGCCGGCGCAAAAGACCAGCAGCCGGTCGCTGCGGTCCAAGAGTTCATCCAGGTCGGCCGAGGTGAAGAGGATGGCCGTGCCCTCCTCGGTGCGCTTCTGGAGCAGTCCCCAGATATACTCGGTGGATTCCAGGTCCAGCCCTCGCGTCGGGTGTTCCATCAGGAGCACCTTCAGGTTCGGCGGAAGGAGGCCCAGGAGGGTACGCTGCTGGTTGCCCCCGGAGAGTTCCTCCACCGGCGTCTCCGGCCGGCCCTTGATGTTGAACTTCCGGATGCGTCGGGCGGCCTCTTCGGCCGCCGCCTTCCAGTCCACCAGGAAGGCCCGGTCGCGGCCGGCCAGGGCCACATGCTCCGTCAGCGTCATGCCGGGGATCAGCCCCTCCTCCAGCCGGCCGGCGGGCATATAGGCCACGCCGGAGGCCAGGAAGTGCTCATAGGGCCGGCCGGTCATATCCTTCCCCGCCAGGCACACCCGGCCGGCATCCGGCCGGCGCAGCCCGGCGCAGGCCTGCAGGACCAGGCGCTGCCCGCTGCCCTCCAGCCCGGCCAGTCCGATCACCTCGCCGGCCCGCACCTCCAGCGAAAGCCCCCGGACCTCCACCCGCCAGTCGCTCACGGTGAGGCCCTCCAGGGAGAGCACCACCTCTCCCAGCGGCATGGCCGGCCGCCTTCCCTGGACAACCGCCTGCCCGAACATCATCTCCACCAGGCCATCCGTGGGGCACGGCATCTCCGCCTCCCCGGCCACCCGCCCGCGGGCCAGCACGGTCACCCGATCGCACAGTTCCTCCACCTCCTGGAGTTTGTGCGAGACGAAGATGACCGTCCGGCCCTGTTCGGCCAGCCGGCGCAGGGCGGCAAAGAGTTTGTCCTTCTGCTGGGCCGAGATGGCCGTCGTCGGCTCGTCCAGAATGAGGACCTTGGCCCCAAGCCAGAGCAGGCGGAGGATCTCCAGTTGCTGGCGCTCGCCGATGCTCAGGGCGGAAAGCGGGGTCTGGGGGTCCAGGTGAAAGTCAAACCGGGCGGCCAGGCGTTCCAGTTCCCGCCGGGCCCGGGCCCGGCGGGGAAAGAGGGCGCCCGGGCTGCCCAGGAGAAAGTTATCGAGAACGGTGAGGGCCGGAAAGTCCAGCGGGTCCTGGTGCAACATCCCCACGCCCCGGGCGATGGCCTGGGCGGGGGAGGAAAAATGCACCGGTTGGTCGTCCAGGAGGATTTCGCCCCAGTCGGCGGCCAGGTATCCGGAGAGCACCTTCATCAGCGTGCTCTTGCCGGCCCCGTTCTCCCCCAGCAGGCCGTGGATGGTGCCCGGCTCGACGCAGAGGGAGATGCCGTCGTTGGCCCGCACCGGCCCGAAATATTTATAGATCTCGCGCAGTTCGACCCTCATCTCCGGCCTGTACGGCTGCCCCTCCTCCTCCCCTCAGACCGGGGGACGAGGAGGGGCCGGGAAAGAGGAGAGGCCTATTTGCTGGGCCCCTCCATGCCTTCCAGGAGTTGCGGGAAGTACCAGATCTGCAGGTCGGTGGCGACTTCGCCGTCCTTGAGGTAGACGCTGCCGTCCTGGAACTTGAGCGGACCCTTGAAGAGGACGATGGAGCCGTCGGCCAGGCCCTGGATGAACTGGTCCAGTTTGGCCGAATTCTCCGGGCTGAGCGCCTGCCCCTTGACAAAGCCCACGGCGCTGGTGTCGGGGTTGTTGATGTCCTTCCAGTCCGGGCCGTTCCAGTCCCAGTACTGGCTGTACTTGCCCTCCATGACCAGTTTGACGGCCTTTAGGTAGGCCGGCCCCCAGTTGAAGTAGGGCACGCCCAGGCAGACCTCGGGGGCCTCCTTGCAGCCCTCCTTGTAGTCGTACTGGATGGCCCAGACCTGCTTGCCGGCCTTGGCAAACTTGCTGGCCTCGATCAGGGCCTCGGTGGTATCGATGCCGGAGAGCACCACATCGTAGCCGCTGTTATAGAAGTCATCGGCCACCTTGGTCGGGTCGAGCGTCTGGCCGGGGATGTTGAACCAGAAGCCGATCCAGGTCACCTTGAACTGCAACTCTTTGGCGTCGCGGCCGCGCATGTTGGTCCAGCAGTAGCGGGCTCCCAGGTAGGCCGAGGCGGCCAGCCGGCGCGTCTCGTCGTTGATCAGGGGGCCCAGGTAGCCGATCTTGCCGGTCTGGGTGGTCAGGGCGGCGGCACAGCCGGCGATCATCTTGCCGTACTCCATCCGCCCCATAAAGTTGCTTTCGTTGGCCGGGGCCCTGTAGTCGCGCCCCTCTTTCCAGGCGTGGTCGCCCGAGACGTTGATGATCGGCAGGTCGGGGTGGGCCAGGGCTGCCTCCAGGGTGCCGTCCTTGAAGTCATCCGAGGTGGTCAGGATAAGTTTGCAGCCCTTGGCGATCAGGTCATCCACCACCTGGGGCACCGTGACCCCGGGCTTGGCCGCCGGGTTGACGTTGTCCACATAGATCATCTTGGCCCCGGGAATCTTTTCCTCGACGTATTTGCCGGCCATGTAGTGGGCCTCGCTCCAGCCGTGGTCGTTATAGGGGCCGACCAGGATGACGCCAAAGGTGATGGGAGCCGGCGTGGCCCCCGGACCGCAGGCGCCCACGGCCAGGGCGAGAAGAAGGAGCAGGGCGAGGATACCGGCGAGTCCTAGGTTCTTCCGTTTCATGAGCACACCTCCTTGCGGGTCCATCCGGGCCGGAGCGGGGGCGTGTCTCCGCCTCCGGCAACTTCGCCTGCTGGAAGCCAGTATAGCGCAGCCCCCCATCGTTGTCAATTGCCTGTTTGACAGAACCCTTACCCCCGTGTACAATGGCACAGGATAGTACCCTGGAGGAATTATGTCCTGGCAACGACCGCTCTACCCCTTTACGGCCCTGGTGGGGCAGGAGCGGATGAAACGGGCCCTGATCTTGAACGCCATCAATCCCCGAATCGGCGGCCTCCTGATTCGGGGACAAAAAGGCACGGGCAAATCCACGGCCGTGCGCGCCCTGGCGAACCTCCTGCCCGAGATCGAGGTCGTCGCCGACTGCCCCTTCTCCTGCCCGCCCGATGGCCCGGAGATGATGTGCGACGTCTGCCGCGCCCGCCTGGAACGGGGCGAGGCCCTGCCCCGCCGCCGGCGCAAGATGCGGGTGGTGGAACTCCCCATCAACGCCTCCGAAGACCGGCTGGTCGGCTCCTTTGACCTGGAGCAGGCCATCGCCGAAGGGGTGCGCCGCTTCGAGCCGGGGCTGCTGGCCGAGGCCAACCGGGGCTTTCTCTATGTGGACGAGGTCAACCTGCTGGACGACCACCTGGTGGACCTCCTTCTGGACGCCGCCGCCATGGGCATCAACGTGGTCGAGCGGGAGGGCATCTCCTACAGCCACCCGGCCCGCTTCATCCTGGTGGGGACGATGAACCCCGAGGAAGGGGAACTGCGCCCCCAACTTCTGGACCGCTTCGGCCTGTGTGTGGAGATTTCCGGCCTGGACGACGTCGAGGAGCGCATCGAGGTCATCACCCGTCGGGCCGCCTACGAGCGCGACCCGGTGGGTTTTGTCGCCGAGTGGCGGGAGCGCGAGGAGGCCCTGGCCGCCCGCATCATGGCCGCCGGCCGGCGGCTCCCCCACGTGCGGGTCTCCCGCGCCGACCTCCGCGCCGTGGCCGAACTGTGCCTGCAAATGGAGGTGCAGGGCCACCGCGCCGACATCACCATCGTCGAGACGGCCGTCACCAACGCCGCCCTGGAAGGCCGCGAATACCTCCTTCCCTCCGATCTGCAACTGGCGGCGGAACTGGCCCTGCCGCACCGCATGAAGCGGCAGCCCCTGGAGGGCACCGGGCTGGATCGGGAGCAGGTGGCCCGGATTCTGGAGCAAAGCACCTCCTCCACCGCCCCGGCCGGCCCGGCGGAGAAGAGCGACCCCCTGATCTCTCCCCCATCGTCCCCCTCCCCGGAGACGCCCCAGACTTCCGAACCTCCCCAGACCATCCTCCGCGGCGGCTCCTCCGACGAACTCTACCGCGTCGGACTGCGTTCGGGCGATGCCGTCTTCCGGCCGGGGGAAATCTTCCGCCCGCGCCGGCTGGAGACCCCCGCCGACCGCCGTGCCCGGCACCTCCCCGGCCGGCGCAGCCTGACCCGTACCCGACGCCGGCAGGGACGCTATATCACCAGCCGCCTGCCCGACGCCTCCGGCCTTACCGACCCTGCCTTCGATGCCATCCTGCGGGCGGCCGCTCCCTTCCAGCGCCGCCGGGAACACGACGGCCGGGCCGTCGTCCTGCGCCGCTGGGACCTGCGCCAGAAGGTGCGCATGCGTCGGGCACGCAACGTCATCCTCTTTGTGGTGGATGCCTCCTGGTCCATGGCCGCCGAGGCCCGGATGGAGGCCACCAAAGGGGCGATCCTCTCCCTGTTGATGGATGCTTACCAGCGACGCGACCGCGTCGGCCTGGTCGTTTTCCAGAAGGAGACGGCTTACCTCCTCCTCCCGCCTACCAACAGCGTGGAACTGGCCCGCCGGAGGTTGGAGCGCATCCCTACCGGCGGAAAAACGCCCCTGAGCCGGGGGTTGCTTCTGGGCTACCGGGTCCTGGAGCAGGTCCGCCGGCAGAACCCCGAGGCCATGCCCCTTCTGGTCCTGGTCACCGACGGGCAGGGCAACGTCTCCATGACCGACCTTCCTCCGATGGAGGAAGCCTGCCGGATAGCCGCTCAGATCGGCCAGCGGGGCATCCGCACCGTGGTCATTGATACCGAGCACGAGCAGTTCAACCGGGGGCTGGCCCGGCGAATCGCCGAGGCGGCCCGGGGCGAGTACTATAACCTGGCCGAAATCCAGGCCCAGAGCCTGGTGCGGACCGTGCGGGGACATTTGCCCGGTGAAAAACCGGCCGGGTGCGCCTCCGGGGCAGCCGCGAGCCAGGCCCGGGCCTGAAACCCTTACGAGGAGGCAGAAAAGAAAATGAACGAGCAGGAACGGCAAGAAGAAGAGGTAGTCCTTCCCCCGCTCTCCGGCCCGGCCGTGGAGGCCTCCGGCCTGCCCGACCAGCAGGCCGTGGAGGCCGAGACCTTCCAGCGCCCCCGTTCCCTGAGCGACCTCCGGCCCGGCATGACCCTGGAAGGGAAGGTGACCAGCGTGGCCGTCTATGGGGTCTTTGTGGACATCGGCGTGGGGCGGGAAGGGTTGGTGCACATCTCCCAACTGAGCGATTACCCCGTCTCCAACCCCACCGAGGTGGTCCAGATCGGCGATATGGTCACCGTGCGCGTCCTGGAGGTGGACCCGCGCAGCAAGCGCATCAGCCTGACGATGCGCGAGCGGGTCGAGCCCCAGGCAGACCCCCAGAAACTGACCGCTTTGGTGCCCGGGGCGATTCTGGAGGGCACGGTCACCAGCCTGACCCACTTTGGAGCCTTTGTGGACCTGGGCGTGGGCCGGGACGGGCTGGTGCCCCTGTCCCAGATCGGGCGGGGCGGGGTTCAGAAGGCCGGCGATGCCCTGCAGGTCGGCGAGCGGGTGCGGGTACGGGTGCTGGATGTGGACCGGAAGAGCGGCCGCATCCGGCTGAGCATGCGCAACGTCTACGATCCGGAGGCCCTGGCTTCCCTGCAGCCGGGCCGGGTGGTACGTGGCCGGGTATCCGGCCTGGCCCCCTTTGGGGCCTTTGTGGACCTGGGCGTGGGGAAAGACGGCCTGATCCACCTTTCGGAGATGGGAGCGGGCGTCCGCCATCCCCAGGAAGTCGTCCAGGTGGGCCAGGAGGTTGAGGTGCGGGTCATCGAGGTAGACCCGGAGACCCAGCGCATCAGCCTGAGCCTGGAACTGGAGGAGGCCGGCGCCCCCGCGACCGTTTCGGAGCCCGAAGAAGAGGAACTTCCCCGCGAGGCCACCCTGGAGGACCTCGCCGCCCGCTTCTCGGCGTTGCGGGCAGAACACCGTTCGCAGCCCGCCCGACGGGCCGACCGAGGCGAAAAGGAGCGACGTGCCCTTCAGGAAGCGCTGCGGAGGACGCTGGAGAGCGCACGGCCGGAGAAATGAGCATCCCGATCGTCTGCTTCGTCGGCAAGTCGGATTCGGGCAAGACCACCTTTCTGGAAAAAGTGATCGCCGAACTGCGCCGGCGCGGCTATCGGGTCGGCGTGGTCAAGCACGATACCCATGCTTCGGAACCGGACCGGCCGGGCAAGGATACCTGGCGGCTGCGCCGGGCCGGGTCGCCCCGGGTCATGCTCTCCTCGGCGCGATACTTTGCCCTGGTGGGGGAAGTGGAGGAAGAACTCGCCCTGGAGGAAATCGCCGGCCGCTACCTGAACGACGTGCAGATGGTGCTGGCCGAGGGCTACAAGCGCAGCCCCTATCCCAAGGTCGAAGTTTGCCGGGCCGAGCGCAGCCGGGAACTGCTCTGCTCCCCGGAGGAACTCCTGGCCGTGGTGAGCGACCTGCGTTTCGACCTGCCCTGCCCTCAGTTCGGCCTGGACGATGCCGGAGGGGTAGCCGACCTCCTGGAGGAGCGTTTCCTGCGCTGGCCGGCCGACCCGGGGACGCCCCAGGTGGCCCTGCGGGTGGACGGACGCCCGGTGCCGCTCAAGCCCTTTATCCAGGCCATGCTGGCCGGAGCCGTCCGGGGCCTGCTCGGGGCGCTGAAAGGGGGAACAGGGGGTACGATCGAACTGCACATCCAGGGAAGGCAGGAAGGTTGATCGGTGAGGAGCGAGGCGCAGTTGATTTGTCAGACGGGAAAATTTGTGGTATAGTAAGATTTGCGACAGGCCATCGTACGATTGTCTATCGTCCATGGAGGAGGTCATGGAGCGAGAGAACGGCCCGGAGCAGGTTCGCATCCTCCGTGGACTGGTATGGGTACGACTGGCCCTGATCTTTCCTCTCCTCTTCGTAGCCTTCCTGGACCCCTCCTGCCACTCTCCGGCGGTGATCCGGCCCTGTCTCCTGCTCCTGACGATGGCGGCCGTCCCTACCGCGCTCTATTTCCTCCGTCGCGCCTGGGCCGGCCGGCCCCTGTTCCCTTCGGCGCTCACCCTCTTCGACTTCCTGATGACCACCCTCCTGGTCCTTTTTTCCAGCCGGAGCGGGCTCCCGCCCGTTTTCTACCCGCTCTACTTCCTGGTGGCCCTGGAGGCCGCCTGCTGGTGGGGTTGGGCCGGCGCCCTCCTCAGCGGGGCCGTAGGGGGCAGCATCCTCTCCTGGCTCTACACGGGGACGGAGGTGATCCCGCCGGCCCAGCGGCTCCTGATGATCGCCCTGACCCTGGCCTGGCCGGTGGTGTTGGGCTATTTCGTCCAGTGGGCCCTGCGGCAATGGCGCGAGCGACGGCGCATGGCCTCCTGGCTGGCTGGCCGGGAGGAGGCGGCCCGGCAGGTGCAGGACCACCTCGATCGGTGGTACGCCACCTGGTCGGCCCTGCGGCAGGCCGCTTCCCCCCAGGAACTCCTCCGCATCGCCCTGCAGGAGGCGCTCCAGTATACGGCCTCTTCGCTAGGGCTGGTCGCCCTGCGCGATCCGCAGGGGACCGGCCTGCGGGCCGAGTGCTGGCAGGGCTTTGCCCTGCCCGACGCCGGACGGACGACGCTGCGTCGGGGAGAGCGGCTGCCCACCTCGGAGAACGGCGGCCCGGTGGAGGTCTGCGAGGTCCTGGAGGCGCCGCTGATCGTCCCCGGCACGCTCCCGGAGGAGGGGCCGGCCGATTTGGGGCGCATCGTCGTGGCCCGGCCCACTCCTCACCCCTACCGTTCCGATGAGGAACAGCGGCTGCGCCTCCTATCTGGCTACGCGGCCACGCTTCTGGAGAACCGCTTCCTGCGCGGCCAGTTGACGCGCCTGCGCGAGGAGACCGACGGCCTCCTCCTGGCCGCCGGGATGCTGAGTTCGCTGCCGGACCCGGCCGCGGCGATGGAGGTGGCCTGCCGCAGCGTCCTGGAACGGCTGAGGCTGGAACAGGTGGCGATCTTTCTGTATGCCGGGGAAGGGGCCGGCTGTCGGGCCGTCATCTACCCGGCCGGGGAAGAGACGCGCACGGTGACCCTTTCCCTGCCGGGGAAAGGGCTGCGCCTCCTGCAGCGCCTTCTGGACAGCGGGACCTCCCTGATCCTCAACCGGCGCGGGGAAATGCCCGAACTGTTCGAGACGATGGGTTGGGGACCGGGAATCCAGGCGGTGGCCTGTTTCCCCCTTCACGTGCTCCACCACCGTTGGGGGTTGCTCTTCCTGCTTTCCGGGTCGCCCAACGCTTTCCCGGCCCAGACCCAGCAGCATCTGGCGCTGTTCAGCGGAGAAATCGCCCTGGCGCTGGAGAACTATTACCTGCGCCAGGTCGTGGGCGGGACGGCCCCCCTGTAGGGCCGGGGCAGAGGGGGGATGGACCTCCGTCCATCCGGTCTAGCGGCAAACTCCGGCCAGCGCAAACTGGTATTCGAGGACAATGGTCAGGTAAAGCAAAAACAGGCCGGCCAAAAAGAACAAGGTAAACAACAACTTATCCATCCCGGTCCTCCTCTCTTGGAGATGGCCTTATGCTATCAGGAAAAACCTCCCCCTTGCCGGTCCAAGAGATTACAGTTCTATGAGCATCCGGAGGCCGGCCGGGAGCACGTCCCTGGTTTCGACAACCGAAAGGATAATGCCAGATGAGCGTGCTGCTGACCGTGATGGCGGTGGTCCTGTTCCTGCTGGGAGCGCTGGCCCTGCTCCTGGGGCTGGGAATCATCCTCTCGCGGGAATATATGGAGGCCTTGCGCTCCCTGACCCGCGAATCTTCCAGCCTGGGCTCCAAAGCGGCCCATGATGCCGCCTTCCTGCCCGTCCTGGAGGGAGCCTCCCGGCTGGTGGATTCGGTGACCCGGATGGTGCAGACGGCGATGGGGGTGGGGGCCTTTCTCTGTCTGCTGGGCGTCGGCCTGTGCACCCTGGCCTACTGGATGCTGAGCCGGCTCCTTTAGGGGGAGGCGATGGAACAGGCACGTTCGCCGGGCCGGAGCGCGCTCTTACGGGCTTACCTCTCTGCCCTGCAGAGAGAGGCCGATCTCCAGGAAGCCCGTCAGAGGTACATGCCGCTCTGGCTGGTGCCGCGCACCGCGCTGGAAGAGGAGCCGGCCCGGCGGATGGCGTTGACCCCCGACCATGCCCTGGAGCGTTTCCCGGCGCTGGTCCTCCTGGGGGAGCCCGGTTCGGGGAAGACGTTTCTGCTGCGCCGGCTGGCCCTGGAGCGGGCCGAGGCCGGCCTGGCCCAACTGGAGCAGGCCCCGGTCGGCGAAGCACCCGTTCCCCTGCCCTTTTACGTGGACCTCTCCACCTACCGGGGCGGCTCCATCCCGGAACTCCTGGTGGGCATCCTGCGGCGTTTCGGCCTGCCCCAGGCCGGACCGGGCACGCTGGAGGCCATGGCCCGCGAACGGGCCCTGCTCCTCCTCTTCGACGGCCTGGGGGAAATCCCTCCGGCCCATCAGGTGGAGGGTCTGGCCGCCCTCACCTCCTTCCTGGGCCGCTTCGGGGGTGCCCATCGCTACGTGGTCTCCTGCCGCAACGGGGAATTCGCCCTCTTCCAGCCCTGGTTCGCCCGCGCCGCCGTCCTGGAAATCCGTGAACTGGACGACCTCTTCACCCGCCGCCATCTGGGGCGCTTCCTTCCCGACGACCTGGCCCGCTCCCTGCACGACGACCCGGACCTGCGCCTCCTCCTGCGCAACCCCCGCATGCTCGACCTCCTGGCCCAGGCGGCCCAGGCCGCCCACGATTCCGGCCGCTTCCCGGCCAAGGGCGGCCTGCTCCTGGAACTGGCGCGGAAGTTGCTGGCCCCGGCCCTCCCCGCCAATGCGGATGCCGAGGGCTTTCTCCGGCTCCTCTCCCGCTGGGCCCGGACCCTTTACGAAGGGGGAATCGAGACCTTCTCCCGGGAGGAGGCGCTCCTCCTCCTGGCCCGTTCCCTGCCCTCCGGGGAATCCGGCGAGGTGCACCCCACCCACTTCCTCCGTTACCTTCTGCGCGGCGGCCTCATCGTGCCGGTCCAGGGAGGAGAGGTGCTGGCCTTTCCCCATCCCATACTGCGAGACGCTCTGGCGGCCTGGTCCCTGGAACGGGAGGCCCGGGAAGGCCGCTTCCCCGCGCTGGAACTGGAAGAGGAGGAGGCCTGGCAACGCTGGACCCGCCTTCTGCCCCTGTGGTACGGGATGACCGCCCGGCGGTCCGACCTGGCGGAGCGCCTGGTCGCGGCCGGGGGAAGGGGCATCTCCCTCCTGGTACGTTGTCTGGTACAGGGCGAAGCCCCGGACCGATGGGGGGCGGTTCTGGGGCAGGTCCTGGCCGGCCGGCCCGAACTGCACTACCAGGCCGGCCTGGCCCTAGAGGAACTGGGCCGTCTGGACCAGGCGGCGGCCCAACTGGAGGAGGCGCTGGCCCTGGGGCTGGAGCGGGCCGAGGTGGCCTTCCGCCTGGGGCAGATTTACGAACGTCGGGACGACCTGCCTCGGGCCCGCCAGGAGTACCTCTGGGCCTCCCAACTCGACCCGGCCACGCCCCTCTACCGCCGCCACCTGGGGGTGGTCTGCGGCAAGATGGGCGAATACGACGAGGCGGCCATGCGCCTCAAGGAGGTGGTGCGGGAGCACATGGCCGCCTGTGCCCAGGCCTCCTACGACCTCGGCCAGGTCTACCAGTTGCAGGGGCGCTACAGCGCCGCCCTGGAGGAGTTTCGCCGGGCGGCCGAACTCATGCCCGAGGTGATGAAATACCGTTGCAGCCTGGGCATGACCTACGGCCTTCTGGGAGAGCATGCCCGTGCCGAACAGGAACTCCTGGCCGCCTTGCGACTGGCCCCCGACGACCCCTGGGCGCACAACGAACTGGGCGTGGTGTACGAGCGCCAGGGGAGGCACGAGGAAGCCCTGGGCCAGTACATCCGCGCCGCCGACCTCTCCCCCCAGGAAGCCCTCTATCACCGCAACGCCGCCGCCACCTACTTTCGCCTGGGGCGCTATCAGGAGGCCCTGGCCGAACTGCGGACGGCGGTGGAACTGGACCCCACCTACGCCGACGCTTACCACGTCCTCGGCCAGGTACATCAGGCCCTGGGCCACGACGAGGAGGCGCTCAAGCAGTTTCGCCGGGCGGTCGAACTCCAGCCGGAGCGGGCCGTTTACCTGCGGGCCGTCGGAGCGGCCTTTCGGCGGCTGGGCCGGCTGGAGGAGGCGGTGCGCGCCCTGCGGCAGGCCGTGGAACTGGAGCCGGAGGAGGCGGCCGGACACGAAGAACTGGCCGAGGCCTACTGGCAGCAGGGACGGTACGAACAGGCCCTGGAGGAATACCGCTGGGCGCTGGAACTCTCCCCCGATCAGGCCGTCTACCACCGCGACCTGGGCGGCGCCTATCGCCGGCTGGGCCGGCTGGAGGAAGCCGAAAAACACCTGACCTTGGCCCGGGAACTGGACCCCGAGGACCCCCGCAACCATGCCGAACTGGGGCTCCTGTATGCCCAGCGGGGCCGGCATGAGGAGGCCCTGGCCTGCTACCGGAAGGCGGCGGAACTGGAGCCCCGCTCGGCCCTGTACCTGTTCCGCGTGGGGCAGGCCTGCCGCATCCTGGGCCGGGACGACCTGGCCGAGGAATCCCTGCGGCGGGCCCTGGAACTGGCCCCGGACGAGGCCCCGGCCCAGGCCGAACTGGGCCTGCTCTACACCGCCCAGGGCCGGGATGACCTGGCCCTGGAGTTCTACCGTCGGGCGGTGGCGCTGGCGCCCGGTCTGGCCGAATACCAGGTCTACCTGGGCGCGGCCCTGCGACGGCTGGGCCGGCGCGATGAGGCCGCCCTGGCCCTGCACGCCGCCACCCGCCTGCAGAAGGGCTATGCCCCGGCCCACTTTGAACTGGGACAACTCCTGCACGACGAGGGCCGCCTGGAAGAAGCCCTGGCCGAATACCGGCGGGCGGTGCGCATCGCTCCCCAGGAGCCGAATTACCACCTGGCGCTGGGCCGGGCGGCCCGCCTCCTGGGCCGCTACACCGAGGCCACCGAGCACCTCGACCGGGCCATCTCCCTTTCCCCTTCCACGGCCGGGGCCCACTTTGAACTGGGCTGCGTCTATCTGGAGGAAGGGCGCCTGGGAGAAGCCCTGGAAAAGTTCGACCGAGCCGCCGCCCTAGACCCCGGACAGGCCCGTTACCACTGCTACCGGGGACAGGTCCTCTTCCGGCTGGGACGGGAGGACGAGGCCCGCAGGGCACTGGAGGAGGCCGTTCGCCTCCAAGGAGACTATGCCGAGGCCCACCGCCTTCTGGGCGACCTGGCCCTAGAGTGCGGGGAACTGGAGGAGGCCCGGCAATCCTACCGTCGGGCGGTGGAGGCGGCCCCCCGGCAACCCGATTTGCATGCTCGACTGGGGAAACTCCTGCTCCGGCTGAACCGGCTGGAGGAAGCCCGGGCCGAACTCCGGCAGGCCCTGGAACTCGATCTCCGCTGCGCCGAGGCCCACAACGCCCTGGGGCACCTCCGCCTGCGCAGCGGCGAGGTAGAGGCGGCCCTGGAAGCCTTCCAGGAAGCGGTGCGGCTGGCCCCTCAGGAAGGCGCTCTGGCCTACGACCTGGCGATCGCGCTGGCCCGGGCCGGCCGGAGGGGCGAGGCCCTGGCCCACCTGCGCGCCGCCGTGGCCGGGCAGCCCGGGCGGGCCGATTGGCAGCACGCCCTGGGCATGCTCTATGCCGCCGAGGGACAGGGACAGGCGGCGGCGAAACACCTGGCAAGGGCCTGCGAACTGGCCCCCACCCAGGCCCGTTACCACCGCGACCTGGGCCTGGTCCTGGAGCGCCTGGGCCGGCTGGAGGAGGCCTCGGCCGCGCTGGAAGAAGCGCTGCGCCTGGAGCCGAAGCAGCCGACCTGGCGGGGGGAACTGGGCCGCGTCTACCTCCGGCGGGGATGGTTCCACGAGGCGCTGACCGAGTTCCAGGCTGCCTCCGCCCTGCAACCCAACGAACCTCGCTACCATTTCTCCCAGGCCGTCGCCCTGGCACGCCTAGAGAAGAGGGAGGCGGCGCTGGAGGCCCTGCGCCAGGCCCTGCGGCTGAACCCGGACTATGCCGCCGCCTACGACCTGGCCGGCCTGCTCCTGGAGCAGGAGAATCGCCTCGCCGAAGCCCGGGAACTCTACCGTCGGGCGGTGGAAAAGGCCCCCAACGTGGCCCTCTACCCGGCCCGTCTGGCCGGCCTCCTGGAACGGATGGGGGCGACCGAGGAGGCCCTGGAGGCGCTCCGGGAGGCACTCCGCCGCCGGCCCGATACCCCGGAATGGCTGGCCGACGCCGCCCGCCTGCTCTGGAAACTGGGCCGGAGGGAGGAAGCCCTGGCCTCCATCGCCCGCGCTGCCGCCCGACGCCCCGACGAAACCCGCTACATCGCCCGGCAGGCCGAGTATCTGGCCGGGTTGGGACGGCTGGACGAAGCCCAGAAGGTGCTTCTCTGGGCCCTCGAACGCCGGCCCGAGGATGCCGCCCTCCTCCATATGCAGGGATGTCTCCTGCAACGGGCCGGCCGGGCCGAAGCGGCTCTGGAAGCGCTGCGCCGGGCGGTGGAAAAGGCCCCGCAGGAGCCCCGCTATCGGCTCGACCTGGGCATCCTGCTCCGCCAGAACGGGGAGGACGAGGCCGCCATCGCCGCCTTCCAGGAGGTACGACGGCTTTCCCCCCAGGAAGACCGGGCGGCCTTTGAACTGGGCCGTACCTACGCCCAGCAGGGCCGCGTTCTGGAGGCGGCCGCGGCCTACCGCGAGGCGCTCTCCCTGTCTCCCGATTCGGCCCTGTATCACGGCGCGCTGGGCAGCCTCCTGCGGGAACAGATCGCTCGCGAGGAAGAGTTGCGCGAGGCCGGCTGGCTGGCCCGTCGGGGGGCAGGGGACCTGGAGGAAGCCCTGAAGCACCTGGAGACGGCCTGGAAACTGGCCCCCCAGGACGACCTCTGGGCCTACCAGTGGGCCCTGGGGTTGCAACTGGCCGGCCGCCATGCCGAAGCCTGCCAGGCACTGGGCCGGGCACTGGAACTGGCCCAATCCCGTCGCTGGGAGGCCGGCCCCTCCTGGGAACTCTGGCTGAACGGCACCCCACTCCCCTCCCTGGAAGCCCTCTACCGGCGGACCCTGGGGAGGTCGCTCTACGCCCTGGGACGCCATGACGAGGCCGAACGCGAACTGGAGCAGGCCGTACACCTGGCCCCCCAGGACGCCGAAGCCCATTACACGCTGGGCCAGGTGCTGGAAGCCCGGGGACGGCTCCAGGAGGCGGCTGCCGAACTGCGGGCCGCCCTGGAACGGGACCCCCGTCGCCCGGCCTACCCCTACCACCTGGGACGGCTGCTCCTGCACCTCGGCCGGCCGGAGGAAGCCGTCCCGCTCCTCCAGGAGGCGGTGAGGCTGCACGGCGGATTTGCTGCGGCCCATGCCGCCCTGGGCGATGCCCTCGCCGCCCTGGCCCACGAGGAGGAGGCCGCCCGCGCCTACCGGCGGGCCCTGCAACTGGATCCGGGCAACCCCCACTACCACAGCCGGCTGGCCCACTGGGCCTACCGACAGGGACGCTACGGCGAGGCCGAGCAGGAGATGTCCCAGGCCCTGGGCCTGGCTCCGGAAGAACCTGCCTGGCAGGACGACCTGGGCCAGGTCTACCAGGCTCAGGGCCGCTACGAAGAGGCCGTGGAGGCCTACCGCGCCGCCCGCCAGGGGGCACCCGATGAACCTCTGTACGCCTACCACCTGGCCATGGCCCTGGCCCGCCTGGGCCGGACGGCTGAGGCCATCTCCGCCCTGCAGGAGGCCGTGCGCCTTTCGCCCGGCCGGGCCGACTGGCGCGACGACCTGGCCGGCCTCTACCTCCAGTCCGGGCGCTACCGGGAGGCCCGGTTGGAACTGGAACAGGCCCTCGAACGGTCCCCCCGCGACCCCCGCCTGCGCTGCCACCTGGCCGCCGCCCTTCGCCAGGAGGGGCGCCTGCAGGAAGCCCAGGAACTCCTGGCTGGCCTGCTCCAGGAGGACCCGGCCCTGGCCGAGGCCCACTTCGAACTGGGCCTGACCCTGGCCCAGGGGGGCGACCTGGGGGCGGCCCTCCCACCCCTCCAGGAAGCCGTGCGCCTGTCCCCCGAGGACCCCCGCTTCCTGGAAGCCCTGGCCCGAGTTCAGGAAGAAGCCGGACGCCTGAGCGAGGCCCTGGCCACCGTCCAGCGCTGGGTGGAAAGCGATCCGGGGAATCCCCTGGCCCACGAACGGCTGGCCGGCCTGTTCGTCCGGCAGAAGGAACTCCGCCTGGCCCTGCGGGAAATCCGCACGGCTGCCCGCTTGAAGCCGGAGGAAGTCCGTTACCTCCGACAGGCTGCCGCCCTGTGCCGCCAGTTACAGTGGTTCGACGAGGCCTATGAAACCCTGAAGAGCGCCCTGGAACGGGCCCCCAACGATGCGGCCAACTATGTGGAACTCGGCCGGCTCTTCCAGGAGCAGGGGAAGGTGGAGAACGCCCTGCGCCATTACGAGCAGGCCATTTCCCTAAATCCCCGGGACGCCGAGGCCTATTACCACGCCGGCGTGCTCTACCGCCGACAGAAAGACTACGACCGGGCCATCGAGTATCTGCGGCAGGCCACCCGCCTCCGCCCCGGCTACTCCGAGGCCCTGGTCGAACTGGCCAAGGTGACCACGCTGGCCTTTATGACCCGCCGGCTGCGCCCGGCCCGCTAGGAAGACCGATCCCGGCGGGCGGCCTGCTCCCCCCGGCCAGCGGCCCCCGGACCGGCAAGTTCCAGAACGATGTCCAGCCCCCACACCGCCAGGCCGAAGAGGACGGCCAGGAGAATGGCCGCGTGTTCACGCCTCATCACCCGTCTCCCCCGGCCCACAACGGGGCACAGCCTTTTCCACCTCTGCCGCCAGGCGCGTCCAGCGGACGTGGCGGCGCTGGAGGAGTTTGCTCCGGCCCAGCGGCCCATGCACGGCATAGGTCTGGAGGAGTTCGCCCAGGTGACGTGACAGCGCTCCTGGCAGGTCCTCCAGGGAGCCCACCTCTGTATCCATCTCCAGACCCTGTTCCCGGAGGGAAGCCGCCGCCTCCGGGAAGGCCAGCAGGACGTCGGCGGCGGCGAGGGCCAGGCCGGCCGGGCCAAAGGCCTCCATACCGATGGCCACCGTCGGCACCGGAAGGGTCAGGAGCGTGTCCAGCGTCTCCCCCAGCGCACCCGCCACTTCGGCCTCCCGTTGCCCCCGGCCCAGGCGCAGGGCCGGGCGGCCGATCAGGGTGACGACCGGGAGGCCGAAGCGGCCGGCCAGAAGCAGAAGGCGGGTGGCCTTGCGCCAGCCGGCGACCCCGAGCGCCTCGGTGTGGCCGGCGGCCGGCCGGCCCTTCCCCAGGGCCGCGGCCAGGAGGAGAAGGGCGGTGCCGTTCCCTCGCAGCCGACCCAGGCCGCCCACCAGGGAGGCATCGTCCCCGGAGCGGCGGTCGCCATGGAGTTCCACGAAGGGGTCGCAGATTTCGGCCGGCGCTCCCGAGGGCTGAAGGGGGAGTGCGGGTAGGGACGGCCCTTCCACGCCCAGCAGGTCGAGGAGGTGGGCCAGGACGGCGCGCTGCTCCCGGCGGGGCAGGACGGCATCGGCCCAGCCGGCGCGCAGCACCTTCCGGGGTAGGCGCAGGACCTCCGGAGGAAGGCGGCCGGCCCGGCGCAGGACCTCCGGCCGGGCCGGCCGGAGGGTGGCCCCAGGCTCGGCCAGCACCAGATCGGCCTGAAGGGCTGTGGCGGCAGGGAGGCCGTAACCGGGGCCGCTCAGCAGGGCCAGCCAGGGCCGGCCGGCGCCTTGCAGCCGCTTCAGGCCCAGGTGGATGCCAGGCCAGAGGGAAACGGCCTCCGCATCCTGGGCGGCGGCCAGCACCCAGACCAGCGGCCGGCGCTCCAGACGAGCCTCCTCCAGGAGGACGGCGAGGGCGCGTACCTCAGCCGCGCTCCAGCGCACCGTCCCATCGGACACCGCCAGGGCCACCGGCCGGCCGTGGATGGTAGCCCGGCCCAGGAGGAGCGGGCCGGCCGGGCTTTCCGCCAGCGGGCGGAAGGAGCCCGTATCGACCAGGAGTTCCAGGTGGGCCGCCGCCTCCCAGGGAAAGTGGAAATCGCACCAGGGGCAGACCATGGCCTGCCTGCGCACTTCGGCCAGGAGCAGGACCTCTCCACAGGCCGGACAGCGCACATACATCTGGCCCATCTCTCCCCGGAACGGCCCGACGAGGGTGATATACCGTCGCACCTTGCCTCCTCCTTTGCCAATAACGCCGGCAGTGGTATGGTATACCAGCCGGGCGAGGCTGTCAAGCCCCGCGTCGCTTTCCCTGACACTACACCCCCCACATTGACGGTCGGCTGCGGGTGATGTACAATGCGGGCGGCAGCGGCCGGAAATGCTGGAGGAAAACCGTTGGTCGAATGTGGCGACGCCGCGTCGGAACTGAGCGTGGTCCTCCCGGCCCATAACGAGGCCGGCCGGGTGGGTGCCGTGGTGGAGGCCATCCGCCGGCGTTACCCCCAGGCCGAGGTTCTGGTGGTGGACGATGCCTCCACCGATACCACCGCCGACGAGGCCCGGGCCGCCGGGGCCACCGTCCTGCGCCACCCCTACAACAAGGGCAACGGCGCCGCCGTCAAGACGGGCCTGCGCCGGGCCCGCGGCCGCCTGATCGTGCTGATGGATGCCGACGGCCAGCACGACCCGGAGGACATCCCCCGCCTCCTGGAGCCGCTCTCCGAGTACGACCTGGTCATCGGGGCGCGTCTTCCGGGTTCCCAGTCCTCCCTCCTGCGCCGTCTGGGCAACGGCTTCTTCAACGCCCTGGCCACGTATCTCACCGGCCGGCCCATCCCCGACCTGACCAGCGGTTTCCGCGCCGCCCGCCGGGAACCCCTCCTGGAGTTCCTCCACCTCCTGCCCAACGGCTACTCCTACCCCACCACGACCACCCTGGCCTTTCTCAAGGCCGGCTACAGCGTGGCCTTTGTCCCGATTCGCTCGGCCCGACGCGAGGGCGGAAAGAGCGGCATCCGCCTGTTCCGCGACGGCCTTCGCTTCGTCCTGATCATCCTGCGCATCGCCACCCTCTTCTCGCCGCTCAAAGTTTTCCTGCCGGTCAGCGCCGGCCTCCTGGTCCTGAGTTGCCTCTCGGCCGGCTACACCATCGTCACCGAGAGCCGGTTGCACATCCCCAACTCGGCCGTCCTCCTCTTCACGATGAGCGTCATCGTCTTCCTGATCGGCCTGGTCTCGGAACAGATCGCCCTGCTGCGCTTGGAGCGGCGGGAGCATCGGTCGTAGAGGGGAGGAAGGTTTGGGCAGATGGCGGCGAATCGGCGGACCGGTGCTGCGCTGGCTCCTGCGCTTGCTCGGGCCGGCCCTCCTGGCCTATATCCTCTGGAGCAACCGCGATGAACTGGCCCTGGCCGGAGAAACGCTGCGCCGGGTGCACTGGTTTCCCCTGGTACTGGCCATCGTCCTGGTCTTTCCTTTTGTCCTGCTCAAGGGATGGCGCTGGCAGGTCATCCTGAAGGACCTGGGGCAGGACGTTCCCTGGCCTCGGCTCACCTTTTATTACGCCCTGGGCATCTTTCTGGGCGCCGCCGTGCCGGGGCAGGCCGGCGATTTCCTCAAGGCCTGGTACCTGAAGGAGGACGGCTATGACCTGGGGGCGGCCCTCCTGAGCACGGTGGTGGACCGCCTGTTCGATATGCTCATCATGGGCCTGCTGGCCTTGAGCGGACTGTACATCCTCCTGCGCCTGTCCTCGGCCCTGACGCTCCTCCTGACTTTGGGGCTGATGACGGGGGGCATCCTCTTTTTCCTGAGCCTTCTTTTGAGCCGGCGCTGGCGCAACTGGTGGATCGAGCGGGTGTTGCGCTACGTCGTCCCGGCGGCGGCCCGGCGTGTCCTGCGCGAATACAACGTGCGGGCCTACTTGGATCACTTTTTCCTCAGTTGGCGCAATGTGGCCCTGGGGACGGCCATTTCCCTCCTCTCCTTCTCCACCACCTTCTTCCGACTGTGGCTGCTCATCCCGGCGTTGGGCAAAACCCTCCCGCTCGAAACCTTCGTCCCCACCATGGCCCTGATGGGATTGGCCAGCCTCCTTTCGGTGGCCGGGCTGGGGACGCGGGAGAGCGTCCTTCTGGCCATCCTGGGGGTGCCGGCCCTGACCTACCCGGCCGTCTGGTCGCGGGGGGAGATCCTTAGCCTCTCGGCCCTGGTCCTCTGCCTAGGGCTGGAAAACCTGGTGCTCGGCCTTCCCCTGTACCTCCTGCGTCCGCTGGGAAATCGCGGGTGGACGGGTGCCGTGGACCGTTGAGGGCTTGGAACCAGTGGTGCGCGCCCGATGCCGCTCAGCGGCGACCTTTCCCTTCTTGGCGAAGCGCCTCCAGGAACCCCACCGCGTTCAGGTCGCGTTCCAGGACGGAGCGAATATAGGCGTAGAGGAGGTCGGCGACCTCGCGCCGGCGCTCGTCGGAAAGCGCCAGACACTCGGCCTCGCTCAGGCCGGCACTCTGGAGGTAGCGCAGCACCTTCCAGCCTTCCAGCGAAAGCGGGCGAGCCCGCGGGTCCTGCTCCCGACAGCGGGGGCAGAGCACACCCCCCTGGGCGATGCTAAAGGCCGGCGGGCGTTCCTCCAGCCCGACCTCGCAGGAGACACAGCGAAACAGTTGGGGACGGTAGCCCATATAGCCCAGCAGGTGCATCTCAAAGGAGCGGGCGACCATCTCCCCGTTGCCTCCCCGGTCCAGGAGTTCCAGGGCCTCCAGGAGCAGGAGGTAGGCCGGGTAATTTTCCTCCTGCTCGGGAGCCATCCGGTCCAGAAGTTCGGCGATGTAGCAGCCCCAGCCGATGCGCTCCAGGTCCTGGCGCAGGGCGGGAAAGGCCTGCCGGGTTTGAGCCTGGGTGACGATGTCCAGGTTTCGGCCGCGGGCCACCAGGAAGGCGCTATGGGCCAGGAGTTCCACATGGCCGGCCAGCCGGCTGCCGGGCCGGCGCACCCCCTTGGCCAGCAGGCGTATTTTCCCCCGCTCGGGCGTGTAGAGGGTCAGGATGCGGTCGGCCTCGCCGACATCGCTCCGGCGCAGGATAATGCCCTCGGTCTGGTAAAGCCTCTGGCGCGCTTCGGTCATTGTCCTAGCCGACCGGTGTTCGTCCACCTGGGGAAGACCCCGCTACCTCGGACCCGGACTTGCCCGCAGAAGATTGTACGACAATTGTTCCGCAGATGCAACCGGCATCGGGGTGTATTCCCGACGCACCCCCGACGCATTTGTCAAACCCCGGCGGAGTCGGTATAATGGCCGTGGTGCGGGAGGAGGATGTCAGGATGCGCGTTTCCGTTATCGTTCCGACCTATAACGAGGCCCGTTCGCTTCCGGAACTGGCCGGCCGGCTCTTCTCTGCCCTCCAGGGGGCAGGACTGGAGGGAGAACTGGTCATCGTGGACGACGGCTCGCCCGACGGCACCGGCGCGCTCGCCGAGGACCTGGCCCGCCGCTACCCCATACAGGTACTGCATCGCCCGGCCAAGTTGGGGCTGGCCTCGGCCGTCCTGGAAGGGATGGCCCGGGCCCGGGGGGAAATCCTGGTGGTCATGGATGCCGACCTGAGCCATCCCCCGGAGGCGGTCCCCCGCCTGGTGGCGCCCATCCTGGCCGGGGAAGCCGACCTGGCCGTGGCCAGCCGCTATGTCCGGGGTGGAGGCGTGGCCCACTGGCCCTGGACACGCCGTTTCGTGTCCTGGGGGGCCAATCTGCTGGCTCGTCCCCTCGTCCCCATGCGCGACGCCACCTCGGGCTTCTTCGCCGCCCGGCGCGATGTGGTGGAAGGGACGCCTTTGAACCCGATCGGCTTCAAGATCGGCCTGGAGGTGATGGCTAGGGGGCGTTACCGTCGCTTCGTCGAGGTTCCCTACACCTTCGAAGACCGCCGCTATGGGAAGAGCAAGTTCGGCCTCCGGGAGGTCTTCCACTACCTCCGGCAACTCTTCGCCCTGCTCCGGAGACGCCGCAGGTGAGGACGTTCTCCTGGGGAAACACTTGTGGTGCCGGTTCGTCTGTTACTCTGCCCCAGAGGTTTCGATGAGCGAGGAAGAACAGCGGGCCTGGGTTGAGGCGGCCCGTCAGGGCGATGAAAGGGCCTTTGCCCAGATTTTCAACCATTACCATGTGCACTTTTTCCATCTGGTCTGCCATCTCATCGGCAACGCCGACGAGGCCGAGGATGTGGTCCAGCAGACTTTTATCAAGGCTTTTCGAGCGCTACCGCATATGCGCGATCCCGGCAGCCTGGACTCCTGGCTGCGGCGCATCCTCTACACCACCACCATGGACCTACTGCGCGGGCGAAAGCGCCGGCGGGAACTCCCCCTGGACGACAAATGGCGCCAGCGGCATGCCCGCACCCTTTCCCCCGAACACGATGCCCTCGTTCAAGAACAGGTACAACTGGTTCAGGAGGCACTTCGGCGGATGCCTCCCCGGTATCGGGCCTACATCATCCTGCGCGAATTCGAGGGTCTGACCTATGAGGAGATGGCCGAGACGCTGGGCGAGCCGATCACCACGGTGCGGGTGGCACTCTTTCGGGCCCGAGAGCGGCTGCGGGAAATCCTTCGGCAACTTGGTGGGGAGGATGTCCTATGAAGCATGAGGATTGGCGTCTGCTGGTTTCCGCCTACTGCGACGGCGAGGTAACTCCGGAGGAGCGGGCGCAGGTAGAGGCACACCTGGCGGAGTGCGCCGAATGCGCCAGGGCGCTGGAGGCCTATCGCCGTCTGGGCCGGGCCATACGCGCCTTGCCGCAGGGCACGCCCTCGCGGACGTTGTGGGCGCGGGTACAGGAGGGCCTGGCCCGTCCGGCCCGTCCGCTCTGGTGGCGGCTGCTGCCGGTCGCTTCTGCCGCGGCCATGCTTCTGGCGGCCGTCGTCGTGGCACTGCTCCTCCGACCGATCCCCTCCGGGCCGGCCGTCCCTCAGGCACCGGAAACGCAACGGGAACGGGGCGGCGCTCCGGAGGTCGGCTCGCCGGCCCCCAAGTCCCTTCCCCTCTTTTTCCCCGCGCCGGCCCCTCCGACGGCCACCGAAGGTTACCTCACGTCCGGCTTCGCCCCCTGTCCCGGCATCCCCCTGGCCCTGGAAGTGGTGGCCGTCTCGGTACGGAGCGAGGCCGAACTTCCCTCCCCCCGCCTCCGCGGCCTGCTCTACGATGAGGCCGGCCGGCCCCTGCCCGGCGTGACGCTGGTCTTCAGCGGCACGGCCGGCTGGCAGGGCAGCACCACCACCGCCTCTGACGGCACCTTTTCCCTCCCTCTGCCCGCGGCCGGCACCTACCGGGTAGTGGTGGCCCTGACTCCGGAACTCAAGGCCGCCGCGGCATCTCGCGAGGGGAGAGAACCGTATCGGCTGATCCTGCCGGACGGCTCCGTCTGCCAGACCTGGCAGGTGGAGATTTTCCCCCCTCTCACCGTCGGCCCCCAGCAGGAAATCTCCCTCACCCTGCGGGTGCGCCCGTAATACCAACCTTTCCTGTCGGGCAGGCTTCAATGCTCGACAAGCCCTTCCCAGCAGGAGAAGGGTTGGGGCGGGCTCCCACCTGCCGCTGCTCGTCCCAGGGAAGCGATACGCCCGAGCCGGCGCTTCCCGACAGTTCCCCAACGCCTCGGTCAGGTGCCGGTCGGGGAAGGGGCGGAAGACGCGCGGCCTGACCAGTCCCCAGGGCTTATCAACGCTCAATCATAACCTAACCAGCCAAGACCTCTGTCTGGACGAGCGGCGGCGGCCCGCCGTCCATCCGGAACGTACCGGAAACCTTGCCGACGAATGACATTGATGGCCGAAAGCGTCACAGGTTGGGGACATCCTGTACCTCCATCGTTACCGGCCATTCCA
>JBMFNL010000017.1:0-50729 GCA_049970175.1 Chloroflexia bacterium | reverse complement strand
CCTCCCCCCATAAAGGGATCGAGGATGACCTTACCCTGAAGGTCCGCTCCCCTCAGGAAATCTTGCCACAGGTCCGCTTCTCGAGCGTCATCCGGCCGGAAAGCGGCCAGGAGAATCATGCGGAAGACGCTTCCCAGCCGCCGGGCCCACCACTTGTGCATCTGGTAGACCGGCCGCTTGGAATTCCCCTCGGCCATCGCCACGGGATTCAGGGTTTCGACCGGGAACGTGGTTTCGATCAATGCCGTCGCATCCTTACAGGCTGGGTCGCTACTCCTCCTCCAGGCGCAGGTCCGGCCGGTCGATGCGCCGGGGTCCGCCGTCGCGGGAGGTGGACCAGTCCTTGGGCGGGGCAATGCTCAGGATGAGGTCGAGTTTGCCCAGGCGGGCCAGGCGGTCGTAGATGAGTTGCCAGGCGCACTCGATCTCCGGGTTGACCTCGCATTTCCCCCGCTGCGAGCCGCCGCAGGGACCGTTCAGGAGGCTTTTAGAGCAGCGGGCGATGGGGCAGATGCCGCCGGTGGTGGCCAGGAGACAGTTCCCGCAGGCCTGGCAGCGTTCCACCCAGAAGCCCTCCTTCTCCGGCAGGCCCAGGAAGGTGGTGTTGACGCCGGGGACGACCCAGGTATCGGGGAAACGCTGGGCCACGGCCTGCACCCCGATGCCGCAGGCCAGGGAAAGGACGACGTCCGCCTCGCGAATTTTGTCCGCGACGGCATCCAGGTACTCCCACTCGCACTGGCGCTGCACGGTGGCCTCCAGAATTTCGGGGTCGTTGCCGGCCAGCCGCTCGGCCATGCGCAGCGCCGAAGCCAGGATGCCGACCTCCTTTTCGCCTCCGGCAAAGCAGACGGTCACACAGGTGCCGCAGCCCAGCACCAGGACCCGCTTGTATCCGGCGATCAGGCTGCGGATCTCCTCCAACGGTTTCTGTTCGCCGATGATCATTCTACCTGCCTCCTTGCACGGCCCCTCCTGAGGGGCTCGAAGCACAAGCGCATTTTACCCCCAATCGGCCGGCCCGTCAAGAGAGCATAAAATCGGGGGCAGGGCTTGGTTCCCGGCGGTCATCGTCCGGGCTGGATGGGGACCGGAATTGGCCCAGGATCGCGCCGGTCTGGCACTCGACCGTTTTCCCCTGACCTCAGGGCGTTTCCGGTTCCTCCTGGGCCGGCCGCTTCGGCCGGCTTCGTCGTACCGCCTCTTCGCGCCGGGCGTGCAGTTCCAGGAAATGATCCCGCTGGGCGGTGTAGAAGCGCACCCAGGTTCCCTTCAACCAGTGGCCCGTCCGCTCCTCGGATGAACGCTTGTCGTTTTGCATCTCAATCCCCCTTTCAATCTCCAATCCTCGCTCCCATTATAGCACAAAGGGGAAGATTTGTCAATAATGATGCTACATGTTGCAATCGGTATAATCATGTCATCTCTCGACTTTCGTACACCACTTCTCCCCCGATGATCGTCATCAGCACCCGCGTGTTCCGAATCTCCTGCGGAGGGACCTGGAAGATATCCCGATCCAGGACGATGAGGTCGCCGATCTTGCCCTCCTCGATGGTGCCTTTGAGGTGGAGTTCGCCGGCGGCGATGGCCGGCCCGATGGTATAGGCCCGTACCGCTTCCTCAACGGTCAGGCGTTCTTCGGGATACCAGCCGCCTTCGGGGGTGCCGTCGGGACGCTCTCGGGTGACGGCGGCGTGGAGGCCGGCCCAGGGGGCCATCGGTTCGACCGGCGTATCGGAGCCAAAGGCCAGCACGGCCCCGGCGTCCAGCAGGCTGCGCCAGGCGTAGGCATAGCGGCAACGCTCCCCCCACAGCCGGCGGGCCACCGGCATATCGGAGGGGCAATGGATCGGCTGCATGGAGGCGACGACGCCCAGTTCCCCGAAGCGCGGGATGTCCTGGGGATGGAGGAGTTGGGCATGTTCGATGCGGTGGGGAAGGGTCGGCCGGCCGGCCCTTTTCTGCGCCCGTTCGATGGCGTCCAGCGCCAGCCGGACGGCACGGTCGCCAATGGCATGGATGGCCACGGAGATGCCGGCCTGGGCCGCCCGGTTCACCCAGCCGTCCAGTTCATGGGGGAGGAGCGTCGGCAGGCCTCGATAGCCCGGTTCATCCTCATAGTCCTGGAGGAGGGAGGCCGTCTTGGACCCCAGGCTGCCATCGGCAAAGATCTTGAGGGCGCCCACCCGGAGTCGGGCGTCCCCGAAACCGGAGCGGATGCCCAGAGCGATGGCTTCCTCCAGACGGTTCTGGGGGAGATGGGTGAGGACGCGCAGGCGAAGGGAGCGCCGGGCGTACAGGGCCTGGTAATCGCCAAAGGCTTCGGCCTCTTCGGCGGCGTGGACGCCGGTGATGCCCCAGGCGTGGGCCTCGGCGAAGGCTTCGCCGAGCAGCCGCTGCCGTTCGGCGGCGTCGGGCCGGCCGATGTGTTCTAGGACCAGGTCGGCGGCGCGTTCCTTGAGGATGCCGGTCGGCCGGCCCTCCTGATCTACCATAATCTCCCCGCCCAGCGGGGCGCGGGTCTCGGCCTCGATGCCGGCCAGACGCAACGCCGCCGTGTTGACCCAGAGCGAGTGGCCGTCCACACGCTGCAGGGCCACGGGGTGATGGGGAGCCACGGCATCGAGGTCCTGACGGGTGGGCCAGCGCCCACCCCAGAGGTTGTGGTTCCAGCCGTAACCCTGAATCCACGTTCCTTCCGGAGTACGTTCCACCCAACGGGCCACCAGGGCCAGCGCCTCCTCCAGGCTGCGAATGCCGCTCAGGTTCAGCCGGGTGCGGGCGATGGCGTAACTGGAAAGGTGCACATGGGCGTCGGTGAGGCCGGGCAGGACGGTGCGTCCTCCCAGGTCCAGCATTTCCCAACTCCCATGCCCAGCCCAAGCACGCATATCGGCCGTCGTGCCGACGTAGGCGATGCGGCTTCCCCGTAATGCGACGGCCTCGGCCAGCGGCCGTTCCGGATTCAGGGTGTAGATGCGTCCGTTCTGCAGGATCAACCCCTTGGTCATCGCTTCTCCTCCGAACGGTGTCATAAGAGGGGGTCCCCAGGGAAAACGGGGGCCATGACACTCACATTATAGCGGAAAAAGGGGCGGTGGGCAAACTCCTCGTTTTGCGGGCGGCTGAAACTTTTTCGATAGGGGCTGTAGGGGCCGTCCACTTGGGGACGCACTTGCCAAACCACCAGGACAACGTCCGGGAAAAGTGGTATACTATACCCTGCTGGATCGTCCGCCGGAGAGACCGTTCACAGGAGGAACGCCCGATGAATCTGCCGCTGGATCTTTCCGCGCTGCGCTCCTGCTTCCCGGCCCTGCAACAGGTCGACTCCGCCGGCCGGCCTTACCTCTACCTGGACGGCCCCGGCGGGACGCAGGTGCCCCAAAGCGTTATCGCGGCCATGGCCGATTACCTGGCCCACTACAACGCCAACGCTCACGGCCTCTTTGCCACCAGCCGGCGTACCGACGAAACCATTGACGCCGCTCGCCAGGCCGCGGCCGATTTCCTGAACGCCCCATCCCCCGAGGAAATTGTCTTCGGTCCCAATATGACCACCCTGACCTTTCACATCAGCCGGGCTCTGGAACGTGAACTGCGGCCGGGGGATGAGGTCGTGGTGACGCGCCTGGACCATGACGCCAACATCGCCCCCTGGCTGCGACTACAGGAACGCGGCGTTGTGGTGCGCTGGGCCGATTTTCACCCCGAGGACTGCACGCTGGATATGGAGGGGCTGCAGGGGCTGCTGAACGAACGCACCCGTTTGGTCGCGGTGGGCTATGCCTCCAACGCCGTGGGAACGATCACCGATGTGGCCCGCATCGCTTCCTGGGCCCGCCAGGTGGGGGCCTGGGTATACGTGGATGCAGTGCACTATGCCCCGCATGGGCCGATCGACGTGCAGGCGCTCGGTGGCGATTTTCTGGTCTGTTCGGCTTACAAATTCTTTGGCCCCCACCTGGGGCTGCTGTGGGGACGGCAGGAGGTGCTCGAGCGGCTGCGTCCGGACAAGGTTCGCCCGGCTCCCGAGAAGGTTCCGGAACGGTTTGAGACCGGCACCCAGATGCACGAGGCCCTGGCCGGCCTGGTCGCCACGGTGGATTACCTGGCCGACATCGGCGCACGATACGGCGGGCCGTTCGCTGGGTCTTTTCCCGGCTGGCACGGACGACGGCTGCTCCTCAAGGCCGGCCTGGCGGCCATCCAGGCCTATGAGCGCCAACTGGTCTGGCCGCTCATCGCCGGGCTGCAACAGGTGCCGGGGCTGCGTATCTGGGGCATCACCGACCCCTCGCGGGCCGCCGAGCGCGTTCCGACGGTCTCGTTCACGATGGAGGACCGGACGCCCCAGGAGATCGCCCGCCGGCTGGGGGAAGAAAGCATCTTTGTCTGGGACGGCAACTTCTATGCCCTGGCGGTGACCGAGCGACTGGGGCTGGAGGAACACGGAGGGCTGCTGCGGGTTGGACTGGTGCACTATAACACCGCCGAGGAGGTCGACCGGTTTCTGGAGGCGGTGGGGAGGCTCTAGGGAACGACCACCAGGATAGGGGAAATCCCGGCCGCGTGATATCATGCCCCTGAGCCTGTGGGGTTGATGCCCTGGGACCGGCCGGCCTGGTGCATGCCCATCGGGAAAGTATGCGCACGCTACGTCAAGCCCTGGAAGGTATACCGACTGCCCTGCTGCGGGAGATGGCCCGTTTCTGGAAGGTGCCGGAGGCCGAGCAGGCCGGCCGGCCGCGCCTCATCGCCGGCCTGCTGGAACGGATGGGCCGGGCCGAATCCGTCCGGGACGCCCTGGGAAGGCTGGAGGAAACGGAACGGGAAGTGCTGTACACCCTGCTGGAAGCCGGCGGCCGCGTCCGCGCCGCCGTGCTGACCCATCGCTACGGCCCGCTCCGTCCTCCGGGCCTGGCCCCTTCCCACCCCGAGGCCCTCAACCCCACCGAACGTCTCCACCGCCGGGGCTTTCTCTTCCGTACCCTCGCCGCCTGGGAAGACTACGCCGGCCCGACCTTTTTTATCCCCCCCGAACTCCTCGCCCTCCTCCCGGCCGCTCCCCGGCCACGGCCGGACGAACTCCTCCGGGTGCTTCCTCCCGAAGAGGTCCGGTCCACCCCGGCCGACCTGCGCCTGCACCGCGACCTGGCCTGCTTGCTCGCCTTCTTCCGCCGGGAAGATTACGGCCCGCCGGAGGAGGACGTCTGGCCGAAAGATGTCGGGGCCACCCTGCAGAGGGTGCTCTCCCCGGCCACAGAGAGTACGGACGCTTCGCGAAACGTCCCGACCGTTTACGCCGCCTTCGGCTTCCACCTGGCCCGGCAGGCCCAACTCCTTGCCCCCGACCAGGAGGGCTGGCTTCGCCCCACGGCCGAGGGGTTGGAGTGGCTGCGCCTGCCCCCGATCGCCCGGGCCCAGGTCCTCTTCCAGGCCTGGTGCAGCCTGACGGCCTGGGATGAAATCTTCGCCATCCCCGAACTGGAGCGCCTGGGGCCGGCCGACCCCTCCATCCCCCGGGGACGGGTGCTGAAGGCGCTGGCTTCGCTGGAGGCGGGGCGCTGGTATACCCTGGCGGGCTGGCTGCGTTTCATCGAATCCAGCGCCCCCGACTTCCTCCAGCCGGAAGGGACCTCCGGCCGGCTGCGCCTGCGTTCGGGCCGGCCTCTTCCGACCGGGCCGGCCGCCTGGAAGGAAGTCGAGGGACGTTACCTGAGGTTCATCGTCGAGGGGCCGCTTCACTGGTTGGGCCTGGTGGACCTGGGGAAAGGTGCCGCGGGCGATGATGCCTTCCGTCTCAACGACCTGGGGCAATCGCTCCTGCACCCGGAAGCCGGCCGGCCGCATCTGGAGGAGGAGCCGGCGGCCGTGGAGGGAACTTTCGAGGTCTGGGTGCCGCTGGAAGCCTCGCCCTATATCGTCTTCATCCTGGAGGAATATGCCGAGCGGGTGCGCCGCGATGCCCTAAGCCTCTACCGCCTGACCCGGCCGGCCCTGCACCGCGCCCTGGAGCGCGGCGCCGGGGTGGAACGCCTCATAGAGGCCCTGGAGAGGTGCGGCCGGGGAGCGTTGCCCCAGAACGTCGCCTACACCCTGCGGGAATGGGCCTCTGCCTATGGAAAACTCCGCCTGCGCCGACCCCTTCTCCTCACCGCCGCCGAGGCCGAGCGGCTTTCAGAAGTCCTGGCCGACCCCACCATCCGCGCCGCCTGTGGGGACCGCCTCTCCCCCACCGCCGTCGAGGTGCCGGCTGAGCAGGTCGCCGCCCTGCTGGAGGCGCTGGGCCGGCTGGGATACCTGCCCCAGGTCGAGGAGGGCCTGCTGCCCCGGGGGGAGCGTTTCCCCCTGGCCCTCGATTCCCGGCAGCGGATCGAACTCCTGGCCCTCCTGTGGACCTGGGAGGAGGAACGGGGCGGACTCCCGCGCAGCCTGGCCGGCCTGACCCAAGCCCTGGCCCGTACCCTCTCCCCGGCCGAACTCGCCCGCGCCCGCCGGAGAAAGGAGCGGCGGCGAGGTGATCTGTAGATCGGTCTGTCAAGCCGACCTCCGCCTCGCCCGCGCCTGTAGGGGATGCCTGTTTGTAGTGGGGTGAGGCGCCGTGTGAAGTCGGCCGGAGCGCAGCGACGGCCGTATCGAAATCAGTTGCCGGGGCTGTTCAGGTTTCGATACGCTGGTCTCGATACGCTACGCTACTCGACCCAAGTCGCTACTCAACCCGGCGGCTCAACGCACCGCTCAGGGCCTCGCTCGACCGGCGAACAGCCCGCTGGGCGCAGTGTTCGAGGACAGTGCCCATGTCTGTAGGTCGGTTGGTCTTGCCGATTGAACGGTTTTGATAGAATCCAACCCCATTTTTGTACACCTTTCGTACACTTTTTCTACTCGATTGATACGAAGGTATGGTATAATAGCCAATGGCTGGAGGCGATCCCTTTTGAGCAAGCGGTCACAGGATGAACGAGTACGCTAAGGAATTGCGCCGTTTGGCTTCTGCTTGTCCGGAATGCGGTTTCCTGCTCGAACTGAACGAGCCTGTGGAGGGGCAGCGTCTGACCTGCCCTCGCTGCCGGGCCTGGCTCGAGGTCGTGAGCCGGGAGCCGCTGGAACTGGACTGGGCCTATCACGAGCCTTCTCTGGTGGACCTGGACGACATCGAACGCCTGTAGGGGCACATGACCCGTGTGCCCCCCACCCTTCGGAACAACCGGAGGAACCGAAAAAGGAGGAAAGCACCCAAAATGTCAGAGGAACTGGAAACCCTGGAACTCGAAGACCCCCCCGGTCAACGTATCCCTCCTGCTCCGTGGGAGCAGATACCCCCTTCCCAATGGAACGACTGGCGCTGGCAACTTTCTCACCGTCTGCACACCGCTGAGGAACTGTCCCAGGTCATCCGTCTGACCCCCGAGGAACGGGCCGGCCTGGAGGCCTCCCATTTCCGCACGGCCATCACCCCCTACTTCGCCAGCCTGATGGACCCGGAGGACCCTGCCTGCCCCATCCGCCGGCAGGTCGTGCCCACGGTCCGGGAACTGGAGACCTCCGAAGCCGATCGGGCCGACTCCCTGAACGAGGAGGCCCACTCTCCCGTGCCTGGCCTGGTGCACCGCTATCCCGACCGCGTCCTCATGCTGGTGACGACCCAGTGCGCCTCCTACTGCCGCTTCTGCACCCGCAGCCGCGTCGTGGGTCAGGAGCGGGCTCAGTTCAGCCGGGCCGACCACGAGCGCGGGCTGGCCTATATCGCCGCCACCCCCCAGGTGCGCGACGTCCTCCTCTCCGGCGGCGATCCCCTGCTCTTGGCCCGGCCGGTCCTGGAGGGAATCCTGCGCCGGCTGCGGGAAATCCCCCACGTCGAGGTGGTGCGCATCGGCACCCGGGTGCCCATCTTCCTGCCCCAGCGCATCACGCCCGACCTGGTGGAGATGTTGCGCCGTTACCACCCCCTGTGGATGAACATCCACGTCAACCATCCCCGGGAAATCACACCGGAGGTGGAGGTGGCCCTGGCCCGGCTGGCCGACGCCGGCATCCCCCTGGGCAGCCAGAGCGTGCTCCTGGCCGGAGTGAACGACTGCCCCAATGTGATCAAGGCGCTCGTCCACAAACTCGTGCGCAACCGGGTCCGCCCCTACTACCTCTACCAGTGTGACCTGGTGCCGGGGACCGGCCACTTCCGCACCCCCATCGCCAAGGGGCTGGAGATTATGGAGGCGCTGCGCGGACATACCTCCGGCTTCGCCATCCCGATCTACACCCTGGATGCCCCCGAAGGGGGCGGCAAGGTGCCGCTCCTGCCCAACTACCTGGTGAGCATGTCCGATACCCAGGTGGTCGTGCGCAACTACGAGGGCCTCCTGAGCACCTATGCCCAGCCGGCCGGCTACCGCCGCCACGACCCCCGGACCTGCCCCTACTGCCGGACGCAGCAGGATGAGGGCGGCCAGGAAGGGGTGGCCGGGCTACTTGCCGGCCGGAAACGGACGATCGCTCCGGAAGGATGGGAGGAAGTGCACCGTCGGGAATGGGCCACCGTCGAGGTGCTGGCATCGGAGCCGACGGAGCGGAGGTGAGCGATGGAGCAGAACGGTGGATGGCGCGTGGCGCTGATCTATAACTCGAAGCACGGCGTCCCGCTGGAACCCGATGCCCCGCCCGATGCCCTGGCCGAATACGACTCGGAAGAGACGATCGAGGGCCTTGCCTCGGCTCTGGAGGCCGGCGGCCATACCGTCCTGCCGATGGAGGCCGATGAAACCCTCCTGGACACGATTCGCCGCGCCCGGGTGGACATCTGCTTCAACATCGCCGAGGGCTTTCGGGGCGATGCCCGGGAGGCCCAGGTGCCGGCCCTCCTGGAGATGCTGGGCATCCCCTATACCGGCTCCCGGGTGCTGGCCCAGGCCATCTCCCTGGACAAGGCCATGACCAAGCGCATCTGGCGCGATTTCGGGCTTCCTACCGCCCCCTTCCAGGTCTTCCGGCGGGGCGACGAGGCCCTGGATCCCCGGCTGGACTTTCCCCTTTTCGTCAAACCGCAGTGCGAGGGCTCCGGCAAGGGGATCACGCCCGACTCGATCGTTCTGGACGAGGCCGCCCTGCGCCGGCAGGTGCGCTGGGTGATACAGACCTACCGCCAGCCGGCCCTGGTGGAGACCTATCTGCCGGGCCGCGAGTTCACCGTCGGCCTCCTGGGGAATACGCTGGCCCCCGGAGAGCCGCCGCCCTCGCCCTTCTACGACGAACGCGGCTTCCACGTCTTTCCGGTGATGGAGATCGACCTCTCGCCCATCGCCGAATCGGGCGGCGTATACGATAGCCACATCAAATCGGACCTGCCGCTGGGGGCCGACTACCGCTGCCCGGCGGATGTCCCGGAGGAGTTGGCCTGGGAGATGAAGCGTCTGGCCGTGGAAGCCTTCGAGGCCATCGGCGCGCTGGATTTCAGCCGGGTGGACGTTCGCCTGGGCGCCGACGGCCGGCCCTACCTCCTGGAGATCAACACGTTGCCGGGCCTGAACCCGACCTACAGCGACCTGGTCCTGGCCGCTCGGGCCGATGGGATGCTCTATGTGGAACTGATTCTGGAGATTTTGAAACTGGCGGCCGGCCGCCAGCGCCTGCTTCCTCCCCCTCGGGAAGAGCGGGGCATGCTGCCGATGCTTGTGCCGGCCGAACGGAGGCGCGTATGGCAACCCCGTATGTGAGACGACCGGACGACCTGGGCATCGTCGTCCTGTATAACGAGAACACCGCCCTGACCCACGGCGAACCGCAGGACCTGCGGGCCGTCCGCGGCGTCATCGCCTGTGCGGCATCCGTGGCCGAGGCCCTGGAGGGTCTCGGCCGGCGGGTGGTCCTGGCTCCCATCCACACCGATATGGAGGATGCCCTGGCCCCCTATCCCCCTACCGAATGGCTCGTCTTCAACCTGGGGGAAGGAGAGAGCGGCCACCTCTTCGAGGAGGCGCGGATCGTCTGGGCCCTGGAGGCGATGGGCTATCTCCATACCGGTGCCGGCGGCGAGGCCCTGGCCCGCTCGACGAACAAGGCCCTGGCCAAGGCCTGCCTGGCCTGGGCCGGCATCCCCACGCCGCCCTGGCGGCTCTACCGCCACCCGGACGAGGTCGCCCCGGAGGACCTGCCCTTCCCTCTGTTTGTCAAACCGGTGGCGGAGGATGCCAGCCAGGGCATCGGGGAAGAGGCTATTGTACACGACGTGGAGGGGCTGAGGAGGCGCGTGGCCTATATCACCTCCCGTTACCGCCAGGCGGCGCTGGCCGAGGCCTTTATCGCCGGCCGCGAGTTCAACGTCTCGCTTTGGGGCCGGGCGCCGGAGGTCCTTCCGCTGGCCGAGGTGGATTTCAGCCGCATCGCCTCTCCCTATGCCCGCATCGTCTCCTTCGCCGCCAAGTGGGAGGAGGATTCCTTCGAATACCGCAACACGCCGGTGCGTTGCCCGGCCGAGGTGGACTCTATCCTGGCCGAGCGCATCCGCGACGTCGCCCGCCGGGCCTGGGCGGCCATCGGCTGCCGGGGCTATGCCCGGGTGGATATGCGCGTCTCCGCCGACGGCACGCCCTACGTCCTCGAGGTCAACTGCAACCCCGACATCTCGCCCGACGCCGGCTTCTTCCGCGCCGCCCGTGCGGCCGGCTACTCCTACCCGGAGATGGTCCGGCACATCCTCCAACTGGCCTGGGAAGACATCGAAGAGGGCCGGCCCTTCCTCGCCGGCTGTGCCTTCTCGACCTGCCCGATAGCCGTAGGGGCGCAACTCCCCTGGGCCCCGACCACGCTGCCCCCCTGGGGTACCCAGACCTGAGGACGTCGGGGCGGATTCCCCTTCGCCCCGATCGAGGCCCTGTTCGGGCCTACCCAGGTGAGATATGCCGATTACGCTCTGGTGCCGTCGGCCTCTTCCTCAGGGGAAAGCGCCCGATCCTCCGAACGCGCCCTGCCCAGGCCGTCCCCCCGGGACCCCTCGGCCCAGGAAAGGCCGGTCCAGGTCCAGGAGCGGGTGGCCCTATCCGTTGCCCCTCCGCCGGCTGCGGAACCTGCCCCCACGCTCTACACGGACGTTGCCCGCCCGGACGACGGGCCGCAGATTCTTGCCATCGCCGCCCGCGCCGGCGTCTTCACCCCGGAGGAAGTCGCCACCGTCCGGGAACTCTGGGAGGATTACCTCCGGCGCGGAGAGGCTGCCTACGTCTTCCGCGTCTGCCGCGACGGGGAAAAGGTGCTGGGATTCTCCTGTCACGGCCGGCACGACCTCACCGAACGGACCTATGACCTCTACTGGATCGCCACCGATCCCTCCGCTCGACGGCGAGGGGTAGGGCGGGCGCTCCTGCGTCGGGTGGAGGAAGAGGTCCGGCAGGCCGGCGGAAGGCTCCTCGTGGTGGAGACCTCCGGCACGCCGGCCTATGCGCCTACCCGGGACTTTTACCGCTCCTGCGGCTACGAACTCGAGGCTACGATTCACGACTTTTACCGGGCCGGCGACGACCTGGTGATCTTTACCAAACATCTGGGGTAGTACCGGCGTCGCGGTATCCGTCGAACGTCTCCAGGGGAGGGGCGAAGTTCGGCAATGGGTCCGGCCCTGGACGGCGCTCTCGGCCGGGCGGCAATGGGAGCGCCTTGTCCTCTATAGCCCGTGCGTGGCCCGCACCGCCGCCAGCACCCGTTCCAGGGCCGGGTCGTCGGCCGGCCGTTCCTGAGGGGCCGGTCCCAGGGGGTCGCGCACTTCCTCCGGACTCCAGCCCTGCCAGACGCGGAAGGTGGCCAGGACGCCGTAGGCCAGGGCTTCGGAGTGGTAGCCGCCTTCCAGGACGAGCACCAGACGGCCGGGGCAGCATTCCCCGGCGATCTCACGCACCGTCGCCGCCAGGTGGGCGAAGCCGCGCACCGAAAGGCTCATCCCGGCCAGGGGGTCAGCCCAGTGGGGGTCATAGCCGGCCGAAACCAGCACCAGTTGCGGACGGAAACGCCGCGCCGCCGGGAGGAAGATTTCCCGAAAGATGCGCCGGTATCCGGCATCGCCCACCCCTGAAGGCAGAGGAACGTTGACCATGCAGCCGGCACCCCGGCCGGCCCCGACCTCCTGGACCGTCCCGGTGCCGGGGTAGTAGGGGAACTGGTGGGTGGAACCGTACATCACCCGGCCATCGTGGTAAAAGGCCTCCTGGGTGCCGTTGCCATGGTGGACATCCCAGTCCACGATCAGCACACGTTCCACTCCCCCCTCTTCCAGGGCATAGAGGGCGGCCAGGGCCACGTTGTTGAACAGGCAAAAGCCCATCCCCCGGTTCGGCCGGGCATGATGGCCGGGGGGGCGTACCAGGGCCAGGGCCGCTTCCGCACGGCCCTCCAGCACCGCTTGGGTGGCCTCGATGGCTCCGCCGGCAGCCAGCAGGGCCACCCGGTAGGAGGCCGGGGTGATGTAGGTATCCAGGTCCAGCCAGCCGCCGCCCTGCTCAGAATCCCGGCGCACCCGTTCGATGTACTCGGGAGGGTGCAACCGCTCCAGCCTCTCCAGGGAGATGGGCTGTGGTTCGAGCACATCGGCTTCTTCCCAGGCCCCGTCCTCCCGTAACACCTCCACAATGGCCTGCAGCCGGCCGGCGTTTTCCGGATGGGCAGGGTCGTTGTGCTCCAGATAGTGCGGCGAATACACCAGGGCGACGGTCATTTTTTCCTCCGATACGCCACGCAACACGTATTACGTATTGCGTCCTCCCCGAACCAGGGCGATGAACTCTTCCCTCGTGGCCAGGCGGGTACGGAAGATGCCCCGGTTGGCCGAGGTGACCACGAGCGACCCCGGCTTTTTGACCCCCCGGATGATCATGCAGAGGTGGGCGGCCTCCAGCACCACTCCTACCCCGGACGGTTGGAGCGTTTCGTTGATCACGTCGGCGATCTGGCTGGTCAGGCGCTCCTGGAGTTGCGGCCGGCGGGCCAGCGTTTCCACCACCCGGGCGATCTTGCTGATCCCCACCACGCGCCCCCGGGGGATATAGCCGATGTGGGCCACGCCGTAGAAGGGGAGGAAATGGTGCTCGCACATCGAGTGGAAGGGGATATCGCGCAGGATCACCATTTCGCGGTGGTCTTCCTCGAAGCCGACCTGGAGGAATTCGCGCGGGTCCTGCCCCAGGCCGGAAAAGACTTCCTCGTACATCTCGGCGATGCGTCGGGGCGTCTCCCGCAACCCCTCGCGCTGGGGATCCTCCCCGATGGCCTCGATGATGGCCCGCACCGCCTCTTCAATTCGCGCTTTGTCTACCACGGCATTCCTCCTCTGAACGTCCCGATTATACCCTATCCATCGTGGCGGTGCAATTGGGCAGCGGCAGCGCCGCCGGGGGGATATCCCCTGCGTGGAGCACAAACGGGGAATGGCCGCCCTCTTCTTGGAGTGGCTGGAGCCGTACCGGCGTATCCGCGAGGAGATGGCCGGCCGGGAGGAAGAACTCTGGGACCTCCTGCGCCAGGGCGGCCGGTGGGCCTCCGCCCTGGCCCGGGCCACCCTGGAAGAGGTACGAACCCGCATGGGCCTGCCCCAACTCCGCAGAGAAGAGGCCGGCCTGCCAGGGCCAAGCCACTTCCTGGACCTGACCGGAAAACGATGCGGCTAATCCTCCAGGTACAGGCGATGGGAGCGGATGTACTCCTCCACGGCGTCCGGGGTCTGGTAGCGGATGGGCAGGCCCTGCCGGACCCGCCGCCGCAGTTCCGTGGCCGAGATTTCCAGCCGGGGTCCCTCCAGGAAGATGGTGCGCTCTCGCAGCCGAGGAAATTGCAAAAAGAGGTTGCGCGGATCGAAATCGCAGCCGGGCCGCTGAAAGACCACGAAGCGGCAGAGGGTCATCAGGCGCTCCGGGTCCTTCCAGCGAGGGAGTTCGGCGATGGCATCGCTGCCCAGGATGAAGAAAAACTCGCTGCCCCGTGGGTAGCGTTCGTGCAGCAGGGTCAGGGTGTCCACCGTATAGGACGGGCCGGGACGCTCGAATTCGATGCGGGAGACTTGGAGGCCGGGGTTGCCCAGGACGGCCCGCTCCAGCATGGCGGCCCGATCCTCGGGGGAGGAAAGGCGCTCCTGTTGCCGGAGCGGCTGGATGCGGGCCGGCATCAGGAGAACCACATCCAGGGGCAGGCGCACCCGCGCCTCCTCGGCGATGGCCAGATGGCCAAAGTGCACCGGATCGAAGGTTCCTCCCAGGATGCCGATACGTGGGGACAAGGGAAGGCTCCTCTCAGGGCCGGCCTTTCGGATACTTTCCCAGCCAGGCCCGCCAGCGCACCCGCCAGAGGTCGCGGAACATCCGCCAGGGGTCGCGTAGCAGGCGAAGGCGGCTGTGCCGGCCGTAGGTCCAGCGGACCGGCACCTCGACGATGCGGTAGCCCAGGCGGCGGGCCAGGTAAAGCAGTTCGACGTCAAAGCCCCACCCTTCCATCCCTTGCCGGGAGAAGAGTGGAACGACGGCCTCCTGGCGAAAGCCCTTGAAGCCGCACTGGGTATCACGGATGCCCGGCAGAAGGAGGAGCCGGACCAGGAGGTTGTAGACGCGGCCCATCAGGTGGCGGTAGGCCGGCTCGCCGATGCGCCGGGCCCCAGGGGCTTCCCTGGAGGCAATGGCCACCTCGGCCTCCTCCAGGACCGGAAGGAAGTGGGACAGGTCCTCGATCGGTACGGAGAGGTCGGCATCGCAGAGGAAGCGGTAGGTGCCCCGGGCGGCGAGCATTCCGGCCCGCAACGCGCTGCCCTTGCCCCGGTGGGGAAGGCGCAGGAGGCGCAGGGAAGGCTCCTCCCGGGCCATCTCGGCCACGATCTCCGCCGTCCGGTCGGCACTGCCATCGTCCGCGACGATGATCTCCCAGGGGAAAAGTTGCTTTCGGAGAAAGTGGAGGACGCGCGGGAGGGTCTGGGGCAATCGCCGTTCCTCGTTGTAGGCGGGAATCACGATGGAGATATAGGGGGCCGTCGGACGGGCTTCCTGGGCTTCGGAAATGCTTGCCTCTCTCACCACACGCGTCCTCTCTTGCAGGACGGCTCGGTTTGGGAATGGGGGCGAAGCACCTGGCCCAGTTGGGCGCCCATACTCTGGGTCGGCCTGGAGAATAAAAAGTCTTTCCACATCGCGTCCACCATTCAAAAGGTTCGGGGACGAAGGTAGATTGTCTCCTAACGTTGTCCAACCCCAGTATAACGGGCCGGCGGGCAGATGTCAAGTTCGCTCGGCCCTCGTCGAATCAGGTAGCGTTCCAGGTCGGCGGCCACCGTCACATGGGGGAAAACGGCGCCGGCCTCCTCCAGGATGGCCGTGGTGGGATAACGCTGGGAGATGTGGGTCAGGTAGAGGTGGCCTACCCCGGCCTGGCGGGCCAGCCAGGCGGCCTCCCGGGCGGTCAGGTGGCCGAACTGGCGGGCCAGTTCGGCATCCTCGGTCAGATAGGTGGCCTCGATCACCAGGGCATCGGCCCCGCGCACCACCTCGACCAGGTCGTCCACCCGGGCGGCATCGCCCACATAGGCCAGCCGGGTGCCCGGTTGGGCCGGCCCCAGCACCTCATCCGGGTGCACGATGCGACCGTCGGGCAACCGGACCGATTCGCCCAGCACCAGGCGGCGGCGCTCCGGTCCGGCCGGCACGCCCAGCGCCTCGGCCTTTTCCGGCAAAAAGGGCCGGCGGTCCGGCTCCCGAAAGAGAAAGCCGTAGTTGCCCGGCCCCCGGTGGCTCACCGGAAAGGCCCATACCTCCAGGTGTTCGTCGGCCAGAATCCGGCCGGCCCGGATGGGAACGTACTGCACCTCCAGTTGCACCTCATCGCCTCGCAGGACCACCTCCATCAGCGCCCGCACCCGCTCCAGCGCCCAGCGTCCGCCGTAGATGGTCATGCGGGAGAGGTTCCCCCAGCGGGCCATCGTGGCCGCGATGCCGCCCAATCCCAGGATGTGGTCCAGGTGGCCGTGGGTCAGGAGGACCAGGTCCAGCCGTTTGAAGCCCAGCCCGCTGCGCATGATCTGGCGCTGCGTGCCTTCTCCGCAATCGATGAGGAAGCGCCGCTCCCGGTGCAGGAGCATGGCCGAGGACAGGTTGCGTTCTACCGTCGGGGCCGAGGCCGCCGTGCCCAGGAAGACGAGTTCAAACATCCTGCGTCTCCTTTTCTCCGGCCGGCCGCAGGACCTCCTCCAGACGTTGGCGCAGTTCCTCCGCCGCCAGGCCGGCGACGCGGACGACCTTGTGCCGGCTGCGTTCCCCCGAGAGGATCGTCACCTGGGCCCGGCGCACACCCAGCACCTCCGCCAGGAAATCCACCAGGGCCTCGTTGGCCCGCCCCTCCACCGGCGGGGCGTTCAGGGCGATGTGGAGCGCCCCTTCGCGCAGGCCGAGGACCTGGCTTCGCCCGGCCCGGGGCTTGACCCACACCGGGAAAGTGTCCTCCCCCAACCAGTTCAGCGCCTTCACCGCCGCCCTGCCCTCCTGACCAACAAAAAAGGGCTTCGCCTACGGAGCGAAGCCCGCTGCCGGGCAACCGGACGAATTGCCGAGGCAGTAGCGGGGGACGGATTCGAACCGTCGACCTCCGGGTTATGAGCCCGACGAGCTGCCACTGCTCCACCCCGCGTCGCAATACCATTATACCGGGCGCGGGCCGGTTTGTCAAATTGCCCGCTGGGAGCGATGTGCAGTTGCCAGCCGGCCGTTTTCGTGGTAGACTGAACCCGGTGGCGTCAGCGTGTCCAGAGGCTTGGCGATGCATGCGCTTCACGTGGTTCAGGGGTACCACCCCTGGAGAGGTGGTTCGCAGCGCTTTTTTCAGGAGATCTCCGAACGCCTGGTCGCGGAGGGGCATCAGGTGACGGTACTCACGACCGAGGCCGGCGAACTGGAGCACTTCTGGATGCCCGGCCGGCGCACCCTGGGGCCGGCCCAGGAGGTGGTGAACGGGGTTCGGGTCCATCGCTTCCCGGTCCGGCGTCGTCTGAACCGGCCCCTGTTCTTCAGCCTCTACCGACGGCTGATGGCGGAGATTTCCGACCTGCCGCTGGACACGACGGCGCTCCTGCGACGCCTGGCCCGCTTTACTCCCCGGCTGCCCGAGTACGAAGCGTTCCTGGCAGAGACGGATATCCCCTTCGATGTGGTGCATGGGGCCAACATTACCCTGGACTTTATGCTGGCGCCGGCCCTGTCCTGGGCCCGGAAGCGCGGGATTCCCTTTATCGTAACCCCCTTTACCCATCTGGGCACGGCCGGCCAGCGGCGCGTCCGGCGCTATTACACCATGCGCCACCAGGTGGAAATCCTACGCCAGGCCGATGCGGTCATCACCCAGACGCCCATCGAAAGCGAGGGGTTGGCGGCGCTGGGCATCCCGCGGGAGCGATTGTTCTGCACCGGAGCGGGCATCCAACCGGAGGAGGTCACCGGCGGGGACGGGGCGCGTTTCCGGGCGCGGCACGGTTGGGAAGGCCCGATCGTGGTCTATATCGGCGTGCTGGCCTACGACAAGGGCACCGTGCACCTGGTCGAGGCCATGCGGCGAATCTGGGCGGAAGGCCGGCCGGCCCACCTGGTCCTGGCCGGGCAGGCCATGGCGCCCATGCGGGCCTACCTGGCCCGACTGCCGGCCGAACGCTTCCCGCTCCTGCACTACCTGGGGCCGATCGCCGAAGAGGACAAGCGCGACCTCCTGGCCGCCGGCGACATCCTCTGCCTCCCCTCCTGCACCGATTCCTTTGGCATCGTCTTCCTGGAGGCCTGGGCCAACGGGATGCCGGTCATCGGGGCGCGGGCCGGCGGCATTCCGGCGGTCGTGGACGACGGCGTGAACGGCCTCCTGGTGCCGTTCGGCGATGTGGAGGCCCTGGCCCGGGCCATCGTCCGCCTGCTGGACGATCCGGCGCTGGCCCGGGAGATGGGCCGGCGGGGCCGGGAAAAAGTGGAACAAGGAATGACCTGGGCGCACGTCTATGAGCGTGTGCGCCGGGTCTACCGACAGGTCTGCGGCCTATAGGCCGACCGCGAGGCGGAAATGGGCAGGATGCTCTGCGCCGTCCGGGGTGGACCGGAGGGCTATCCCACGCAGGACCGGGCCATTGCCCTGGCCCGGGAACGGGGCGATGAGGTGCTTTTCCTGGTGGTCCTGGACCCTTCCTTCCTGGGGGCGCCGGCCGGCTCCGCCGGACCGGACCCGCGGCCGGCGTTGCTCCGCCTGGGCCACAACCTGCTGACGCGGGCCGCAGAGCGGGCGCGGCGGGCCGGCCTGACCGTGCGGACGCTCTTGCGGGAGGGCTCCCCTCGGGAACAGATCAAGGCGGTGGCCCGGGAAGAAGGGGTGACCACGGTTGTCCTGGGTCGCCCCCAGGGCAAGTACGACCAGTTCGTCGCCGCCGAACTGGAGGCCCTGGCCGAGGAGATCGAGAGGGAGACCGGGGCGCAGGTGTGGATTTTATAGGATGGATTGGGATAACTATTGACAGGAGAGGGCAAATATGGTATAATGGGGGTCGTGGGGCCCGGGACGCAGGGCTGGGGACTTGACCAGGACGGAGGGCGGAAAAGGTGAAAAAGGGCTGCTTGCGTGGATAAAACAAATGTGCTATCATAGGGATGATGGTAGAAAAAGGAGCGACCCTGGGGGTTGCTCGTAGAGGAGGAAACGGCGATGGATGAGCAGCGGGCAAAGGCGCTATCGGCGGCGATCAACCAGATCGACCGTCGTTTTGGGAAAGGCTCGATCATGCGCATGGGCGAGGCGGCGGAGCGGATGGAAGTCTCGGCGATTCCCACCGGCTCGATCGCCCTGGACCTGGCCCTGGGGGTGGGGGGCATCCCCCGGGGACGGGTCACGGAAATCTTTGGCCCCGATGCCTCGGGCAAGACGACGCTGGCCCAGCACATCGTGGCCGAGGCGCAGCGGATGGGCGGCGTGGCCGCCTACATTGATGTGGAGCATGCCCTGGACCCCAAGTACATGGCCGCCTGTGGCATCAATTTGGACGAACTCCTGATCTCCCAGCCGGATACCGGCGAGCAGGCGCTGGAGATCTGCGAGGCGCTGGTGCGCAGCGGCGCGGTGGACGTGGTGGTGATCGACTCGGTGGCGGCGCTGGTGCCCAGGGCCGAACTGGAGGGCGACATGGGCGATTCCCTGCCGGGGCTGCAGGCCCGCCTAATGTCGCAGGCGTTGCGCAAACTCTCCGGCGCCATCAGCAAGTCCAAGACGGCGGTGGTCTTTGTCAACCAGTTGCGCTCCAAGATCGGGGTGATGTTCGGGAACCCGGAGACGACCTCGGGCGGCCGGGCGCTCAAGTTCTACGCCTCGGTGCGGCTGGACATCCGCCGGCTGGAGTCGATCAAGAAGGGCAGCGAGGTCATCGGCAGCCGGGTGCGGGTGAAGGTGGTGAAGAACAAGGTGGCCCCGCCCTTCCGCCAGGCCGAGTTCGATATCATCTACAACGAGGGCATCTCCAAGGAGGGCAACCTCCTGGACGTCGGCGTGGACATGGGGATCGTCACCAAGACCGGCTCGTTCTACTACTTCGGCGAGGAACGGCTGGGGCAGGGGCGCGAGGGGGCGCGGGAATACCTGAAAGCGCACCCGGAGGTCGCCCAGGCCATCGAGCGCGAGATTCGGGCCAACGCCACCACCTTGCCGCCGACGGTCACGGCCGGCGGGGAGGAGGGGGAGGAGGAAGGGGTCGAAGAAGAATTCTTGGAGGAATAGCCGGGAGGCCGGCCGGCCCTGCAGGGTGGGTTGGCAACCTCATGGGGGTCCGATGGTCAACCCACCCTGGGCCGGCTGGGCCCAGGAAGGTTCATGGGGCTGCTCTGGCCGATAAAGGACGGAGAACGTAGATGCCTGAAGTGCAGTACCTCGAGGCCGCCGGCCTTCCTTCTTCCCTGCGGCGGCTTCCTTCCGCCTCGCAGGACTTGATCGTCCTGATCACCGGGGCTCTGAATCCGGCAGAGCGGTGCATTGAGCCTGTCGAAATGTGGAAGGAATGCCTGGACGAGTGTGTGCGCCTGCTCCGCGAGGGTGGGCTGCTCTTTGTGCAGGGCCGGCCAAGTGTGCTCCCCGAAGTGGGTGTTTACCTGGACCGAAGCCTGCATTTCCGGTACTGGATCGCTGTGGAATCGGCCCGATACCGGCCAACCCACGGGCTTCCTTCTGTACACGCCGCTATCTTGCTCTTCAGCAAAGGGGAACGGTTCGAGATCCGGCGGGTGCGCTTTCCCCACGAGTACTGTGCCTTCTGCGGGCGTACCCTGCGCGACTGGGGAGGGAAAAGCCACCTGATGAACCCCCAAGGGTACGCCATGTCGGACGTGTGGAAAGGACTGCCTCCGGCGGACAATTACAACGGCCTTTCCATTCCTGTGCTGGATACCATCCTCCAAATGGTTGGGGCTGCGGCCGCCGATCCGGCCCAAGAGGTCCAGGGTTTGGTTATCCCCAAGGAGGGAGTGGGGATGGAGGCCTCCGGCCCTCTTACGCCTTCTTCTCTTCCCTTATGCTCCAAGGCCGGCCCCATCGAACAGCGACCCAACCGGTCATCGGGATCTGAACCCGGAGAAGATGAACTCTGGGACCAGGTATGGCAGGGAGATGTACTGGAAGTCCTGAGACGTTATCCGGATAAATCGGTGGACCTGGCCTTCGCCGACCCCCCTTACAATCTGGATAAAGCGTATCATATCTACGAAGATGAGCGGGAGCGCGAGGCTTACCTGGCATGGTGTAACGCCTGGTTGGAGGAGTATATCCGAGTCCTGAAGCCAACCGGGTCGCTTTATATCCTGAACTTGCCCCACTGGACGATGTACCATGCGGCTTTCCTGAACCGCCATCTCTACTTTCAAAATTGGATCGTCTGGGATGCCGTCTCCGAACCGCGAGGAAAACTGCTTCCGGCCCATTACGGCTTGCTGTTTTATACCAAGCACCCTACTGACTTCACGTTCAACTACGATGAAGTAGGCTCCATTGATGCCCGTTGCTACTGTCTCCGCTCCTCTTGTATTCGGAAGCGCAAAGCCTTGGGGGAGGATAGAAAGGAACGGTTGACCGACATCTGGTGGGATATCCACCGCATCAAACATCGCCGTCACCGCGACTACCACCCATGTCAATTGCCGGATGCTCTGCTGGAACGAATTATCCGTCTTTCCTCCAACCCGGGGGATATTGTCTTGGATGCGCTGGCCGGTACCGGCACGACGGCGGTCGTTGCCGCGCGCTTGGGCCGGCGCTATGTCGCCGTAGATATTGATCCCACCTATGTCGCTATCACCCGGGAGAAACTGGCCCAGGTGAAAATCTGGGGCGATATTTACCGGCCGCCGGTTCCTCGACCCCGTCCTCGCTACAACAAAAAGGCCCTCCAACTGGAACTGCGGGAAATCGCCCTGCAACTGAGCCGTCTGCCTACGCCCGAAGATGTCCGCCGGCTGAGCCGGTACGGGTTGGAAGCGTTTCTGGAGGCGTTCCCCAGTTGGGGCAAGGCCCTCAAAGCGGCTAAACTGGAGGTAAGGGATGATGCCCAAGGCACGTAAACTCTCTTTTCCCGAGATTTGGGAGACTTTGACCATTTTCTTCGTGGACGAGGGTCTGGAACAAGAGATTGACCAGGAAGTAGAACGATTACTTGCAGAGGCCGAACGGTACGGTGCGAAGAATCTTTCGACTCCCGAAGAACTGGCCACGCTTCTGCAGGATGAGGGAAAGGGGCCGCTGGAATTTGTTTTACACGAAATCGGCCTGTCGCAGGAAAAGTTTTTGCGCATCATTTCCCTCCTTCGAAAAGTCGGAGTTGTCTCTGTTCCCCTGGGCCCGAAGGACAAGGAATGGACGATGGAGCAAATCGTCCGAAGAATTTGCCAAGATCGGGTGTTGGCCGCAACGGTCGCCCAGTTACTGATGGATGGGGTTCGGGACCATAGGTTGCAAGATACCATCCCTCGCTATTATCTGGAGACACTGAATTTCCGCGAACTTACCGGCGTTCCCGATGCGGTCCGACGGACCCGCTACAAGCATGCCTTGATCGGCACCTACAGCGGACGTAAGGGATACAGAGTTGAGAGCCTGATTCAGAAAAAATTGGAGGGCATTCAACGCTATGATGGTGTGGGGTACGAGAGGGGACGTTCCCTGTTGATCGCAACGGATATTGACTTTGCTCTCCCCAAAGTGGAAGACCCCTGGGTGGTTATTATGTGCTCCTTTCAGGAGACCACCAGTAGTGGACAGTCCACCAAGGCGCGGGATATGCCGGAGGCTTATGATAGGATACGGCATATCAATTTCAGTCGTAATGAAAGCCGGGTGTTTGTGAACTTTATAGATGGCGGAGGCTGGTTGGCCCGTAAGGGGGATCTGAAAAGGTTGGTCGAGCACTGCGATTACGCGCTCAATTTGCGACATCTGGATATGCTGGAGGCGATCGTGCGGCAACACATTCCTGACAAATATTTTCAACCACCATCGCTCATTTCGGCATACCCCTAGTCTTCCAGGAGGCCCCCATGGACTTTGGCCTGACCGAAGAACAGGAAATGCTCCGCCAGATGGTGCGCGACTTTGCCGAGAAGGAACTCAAGCCGCGTGCCCAGCAAGCCGATGAGGAGGAGAAACTCTTCCCCGAAGTCGTGCGCAAGATGGCCGAACTGGGGCTCTGGGGCATGAGCATCCCCGAGGAGTACGGCGGCCTGCCTCTGGACCACCTGAGCATCGCCCTCGTCCTGGAGGAGGTCGGCCGAGCCTGCGGCGGGACCGGGCTGGCCCTGGAGGCCCACACCTGCCTGGGGACATGGCCCATCGTCCGCTACGGCACGCCGGAGCAGAAAGAACGCTTCCTCCCCCGCATGGCCACCGGAGAATCGCTTGGGTGCCTGGCGCTCACCGAGCCGAACGCCGGCTCGGACCTCGCCGCCGCCCGCACCACCGCCGTCGAGGACGGGGACGAGTGGGTCATCAACGGCAGCAAGGCCTGGATCACCAACGCCAGCCTCGCCGACGTCATCATCGTCTTCCTGCGCACCGATCCCGGCCAGGGCAGCCGCTCCTTCTCCCTCATCCTGGTCGAGACCGATCGCCCCGGCCTGACCATCGGCCCCAGGGAGAAGAAGATGGGGCTGCGGGCTTCCCCGGCCCACAGCCTGACCTTTGAGGATGTGCGTGTGCCCAAGGAGAACCTCCTGGGCGAACGTGGGCGGGGCCTGCACCAGACCATGGCCATCCTGGATAGCGGCCGGGTGGGCATCAGCGCCCTGGCCGTGGGGCTGGCCCAGGGAGCCTATGAGGAGGCCCTGCGCTACGCCCGCGAGCGTGTGGCCTTTGGCAAACCCATCGCCGAGCACCAGGCCATTCAGTTCATGCTGGCCGATATGGCCACCGAAATCCATGCCGGCCGGCTGATGACCCACTACGCCGCCTGGCTGGAGGACCGCGGTGAACGCTTCACCGTGGCCGCTTCCATGGCCAAACTCTTCACCAGCGAGATGGCCGAGCGCGTCGCCTACCGGGCCGTCCAGATTCACGGTGGCTACGGCTACAGCCGGGAGTATGCCGTCGAACGCATCTACCGCGACGCCCGCCTGATGACCATCGGTGAGGGCACGAGCGAGGTACAGCGCATGGTGATCGGCCGGAACGTGACCCAGGCCGGAGCCTGAGGCCGGGAATGGGCGGCACCATCACGGCCATCCGCATCCAGAAGAAGAATCCCCGCCGGGCCAGCCTGTACCTGGACGGGAAGTTCGCCCTGGGCCTGGCCGTCGAGGTAGTCCAGGACTGGGGGCTGCGCCGCGGCCAGGTGCTGGGCGAGGCCGAATTGGAGGCGTTGCGCCGGGCCGAGGGGGAACACCGCGCCCTGCGGGACGCCCTGCGCCTCCTGAACGAGCGTCCCCGCAGCACCTCCGAGGTGCGAGAGCGCCTGATGCGGCGCGGCCACAAGGAGGAACAGGTGGAGCGCGTCCTGGCCCGTCTGACGGAACTCGGCCTCCTGGACGACCGGGCCTTTGCCTGGGCCTGGGTGGAGAACCGACGGACCTTTCGCCCCCGGGGCCGGCCGGCCCTGGCCGCCGAACTGCGGAAAAAGGGCCTGTCCCCGGAGGTCATCGCCGAAGTGCTGGAGGCGTCCCGGCCGGAGGAGGAAGCCGCCCAGGCCCTGGAACTGGCCCGCCGGCGTGCCCCGGCCCTGCGGGGACTGGACCGGTCGGCCTTCCTCCGGCGGTTGCAAGCCTTCCTGGCCCGACGCGGCTTTCCCGCCGAGGTCGTGCGCCGGGTGGCCGGCCAGGTCTGGGAGGAACAAGAGGTAGAATGATCGAAATCCAGTGGCTCGGCCACGCCTGCTTCCGCATCAAGGCCCGCGAGGGCATCGTCCTCACCGACCCCTACGGCCCGGAGACCGGGCTGAGGCTGGGCCGGCCGACCGCCCACATCGTGACCGTCTCCCACGAGGAGGCCGACCACAACCACGTCGCCGCCGTCCGGGGGGTACGCGGCGAGCCTTTCGTGATCGGCGGCCCTGGGGAGTACGAAATCGGCGGCATCTTTATCCTGGGCATCCGCACCTACCGGGATATGCGCCGGGGCAGGGTGCGCGGGAAAAACACCGCTTACGTGATCGAGTTCGGCGAGGCCACCCTCTGCCACCTGGGCGACCTGGGCCATCCCCTGGACGACGAGGAACTGGCCGACATCGGCAGCGTGGACGTCCTGATGGTGCCGGTGGGAGGGAAGCACTCCCTGAACGCCTCCCAGGCCGCCGAGGTGGTGGCCCAGATCGAGCCGCGCCTCGTCATCCCCATGCACTATGCCCTGCCCGGCCTCCGGCTGCGGCTGGATGGGGTGGAGCCTTTCCTGCACGAGATGGGCGTCAAGCCGGCCGCCCCCCTGGAGATGCTGCGCCTCACCCCCGGCGACCTCCCTTCCGAGGAAGAAGAGACCCGGGTGGTCGTCCTCCGGCCGGCGGGGGAATGACGATGGTCAAATACATCTTCTGCACCGGCGGGGTGGTTTCTTCGGTGGGCAAGGGCATCACCGTGGCCTCCATCGGGCTGCTCCTGCGCAGCCGAGGCATCCCGGTGGCCGTGCAGAAACTGGACCCCTACCTGAACGTGGACCCCGGCACCATGAGCCCCTATCAACACGGCGAGGTCTATGTCACCGACGACGGGGCCGAGACCGACCTGGACCTGGGCCACTATGAGCGCTTCATCGACGTCAACCTGACCCGTGCCAGCAACGTGACCACCGGCCAGGTCTATGCCGAGATCATCCAGAAGGAGCGCCGGGGCGATTTCCTGGGCGGGACGATTCAGGTCATCCCGCACATCACCAACGAGATCAAGTCGCGCATCGCCGCCGTCGGCCGGCCGCTGGGCGACGGCGTCGTCATCGTCGAGGTCGGCGGCACCGTCGGCGACATTGAGGGCCTGCCCTTCCTGGAGGCCATCCGCCAGATGCGCAAAGACGCCGGCCGAGATAACGTCCTCTACGTCCACCTCACCCTCCTCCCCTACATCGCCGCCACCGGGGAACTCAAGACCAAGCCCACCCAGCACAGCGTAATGGAACTGCGCCGCGTCGGCATCCACCCCGATGTCATTGTCTGCCGCTCCGATTACCCCATCTCGGAAGGGATCCGCGAGAAGATCGCCCTTTTCTGCGACGTGGAGCCGGAGGCCGTCGTCCCCCTGGTGACGGTGCCCAGCATCTACCAGGTGCCGCTCCTTCTGGAAGAGTTCGGGTTGGGGAAACTCATCGTTCGACGGCTGGGCCTGCCGGATCGGGAGCCCGAACTGGGGGAGTGGCGGGCGCTTCTGGAGAAGGTGAACCGGCCCAAGCCGGCCGTCGAGATCGCCCTGGTGGGCAAGTATGTGGCCCTGCACGATGCCTACATCAGCGTGACCGAGGCGCTGCGCCATGCCGGCCTGTACCACGGCGTGGACGTGCACATCCGCTGGGTCAACGCCGAGGAGGTGGAGAAGCGCGGCCCGGAGGCGCTCCTCCAGGGGGTGCGGGGCATCGTCATCCCTGGCGGCTTTGGGCATCGGGGCATCGAGGGCAAGGTGGAGGCGGCCGGCTATGCCCGCCGGAAGAACATCCCCTTCCTGGGGCTGTGCCTGGGCTTACAGTGCGCCACCATCGAGTTCGCCCGCAACGTCCTGGGCCTTGCCGATGCCAACTCGACCGAGTTCGACCCCCACACCTCCGCGCCGGTGATCGACCTCATGGCCGACCAGCGGGACGTTTACGAAAAAGGCGGGACGATGCGGCTCGGGTCCTACCCCTGCAAACTGGTGCCGGGGACGCGGGCGGCGGCCGCCTACGGCGTGGAACTGGTGCACGAGCGCCACCGCCACCGCTTCGAGTTCAACAACCGTTACCGCGAGGCCCTCCAGGAGGCCGGCCTGATCGTCGCCGGGACCTCGCCCGACGGCCGGTTGGTGGAAATCGCCGAACTGCGCGACCACCCCTGGTTCGTGGGCACCCAGTTCCACCCCGAGTTCCGCTCCCGTCCCACCCGTCCCCACCCTCTCTTCCGCGACTTTATCGGGGCCGCCCTGAAGACGGTGCTGGAGGGAGAGCAATACCCCCTGCCGCTGGAGTGAAGCCGCCCTTCCATCGCGGCTTTCCACGCCGGAGGACAGGACGGGCATCTCCCAGGGAGTACACGGCCGGCCCGATAAGTCCCAGGCCGTTTGGCCTGCCTGCCGGGACGCCGCTTGGCGCTTCTCACGCGGCCAACCTGACCTTATACTGAATTCCAAAAATATCCAAGGAGAAGAACCCCATGTCCACACCTGGAAAGTGGTTGCTCGCGTTGTTGATCGTGATCATGGTGCCGGCTGCGGCACTGGGCACCTTTTTCCTGAGTCGCCTGTTGGCCTCCGCAACCGTTCCCGGCGCCCCGGAGTTTTCTACCTGGCCGTGGTCGGGCGGAGCCGGCCCGGCAGGTGGATGTGCAGGCACAGGAACAGGGTTCTGCCCTCATGGAGATGGCTTCGGGGGAGGAACGGCCGAAAGGACGCTCACCTTGCCGGAAGCCCGCGTTGCTGTGGAACGCTTCATCGCTTCCCGGGGCTATCCTGACCTGGCCGTGCACGAGGTGATGGAATTTGAACGCAATTTTTACGCCATTGTCGAGGAAAAAAGCACCGGCATCGGGGCCATGGAACTGCTGGTGGACAAGTGGAGCGGCCTCGTCGGGCCGGAGCCCGGCCCGAATATGATGTGGAATACCCGTTACGGCATGATGGGCGGTATGATGGGGCAGCGCTGGGGGGACGGTCCGCCAGCTCTTTCCCCAGAAGAAGCCGCTTCCATCGCCCAGCATTGGCTCGACCGGAACCTTCCCGGCGTGCAGGTCCGCCCCGATGACGTGGACCCCTTCTACGGCTACTATACCCTCCACGTCTGGAAGGACGGCCGCATCTACGGGATGCTCAGCGTCCACAGTCGGACGGGCCGGGTCTGGTATCATTCCTGGCATGGCGCCTTCATCGCCATGCTGGAGGAAGAGGAGGAAACCCGATGATGATGTTTTGGGGTTGGGGTATGTGGTTCATGTGGCTGTTTTTCCTGGCCCTGCTCTCTCTCCCCATCCTGGTGGCTCTTCTGGTGCTCTGGTTGAGCGACCGGGCCCGGGAAAAAGCAAGCCAACATGACCGATGACCCCTACCTAACGATCCACTTCCGTCGTACCCCGTACCCGGGCCGGAACCCCATAGGCAATGCTGCGCGGGGGGATGTCGCGGGTGACCACCGAGCCGGCCCCGGTCACGGCCTCGTCCCCCACCTCCACCGGGGCCACGAGCATCGTGTCGCTGCCGATGAAGACGCGCCGGCCCACCCGGGTACGGTTTTTGCGCCGCCGGGTATCATAGTTGCAGGTGATCGTCCCGGCCCCGATGTTCGTCTCCTCGCCGATCTCGGCATCGCCGATGTAGGCAAAATGGCCCATCTTGACCCCGGGACCCAGGCGGGCGTTCTTGACCTCGCCAAAGTTGCCGATGTGCACGCCCCGACAGAGGTAGGTCCCGCGACGCAGGTGGGAAAAGGGGCCGACGTCCACCTCATCCTCTAGCGTGGCTCCCTCCAGCACCGAGGCCAGGACGCGACAGCGGTTCCCGACCGTCGCATCCACCAGGATGGCGTTCGGCCCGATGGTGCATTCCTCCCCGATGCGGGTCTGGCCCAGGAGATGGGTGTTCGGCTGCACCACGGTATCCTGGCCCACTTCGACGGTATCGTCGATATAGGTCGAGGAGGGATCCACGATGGTGACCCCGTTCAGCATAGCCCGTTCGGCGATGCGGCGGCGCAGGATGGATTCGGCCTGGGCCAGTTGCACCCGGTCGTTGATGCCCAGGATTTCCTCCGGGTCGGGGGCCGGGTGGGCCAGGACCGCGGCCCCTTCGGCGACGGCCTGGCCGATGAGGGCGGGCAGGTAGTATTCGCCCTTGGCGCTGCGCGGGATATGGGGCAGATGCTTCCAGAGCCAGTCGGCCTGGAAGAGGAGGATGCCGCTGCTCACCTCGGGGACGGCCCGCTCCTCAGGGCCGGCATCGGCCTCCTCCACCACGGCCTGGACCCGGCCGTAGGCGTCGCGGATGACCCGACCGTAGCCCCGGGGGTCGGCCGCGACCGCGCTGAGGAGCGTGACCGCGGCCCCGGTTTCCCGGTGGCGGCGCAGCATCTCCCGCACCGTCTCCAGGCGCAGGAGGGGGGTATCGCCGTAGAGCACCAGGAGTTCGTCGCAGCGGCCCTCCAGGTGGGGTCGGACCTGCTGGACGGCGTGCCCGGTGCCCAGTTGGGGTTCCTGGAGGACGTAGCGGTAGGTGGGGCCGAGGACGGCCTGGACTTCCCGGGCCAAGTGGCCGAGGACGAGGAGGAGGTGGGCCGGGTTCAGGGCCTCGGCCAGGCGCAAGGGGTAGGTGATGAGCGGCCGGCCGGCCAGGGGATGGAGCATTTTGCTGTGGCGAGACTTCATCCGGGTGCTCTGGCCAGCGGCCAGGATGACAACAGCCAGGGTAGACATCGGCGTTCTCCTTTTTTCCATCATTGTATCACCAAATCACTTTTCCGGAGGGTAGAAGAGGGGCTGGCCGTACCTCTCCCGGCCGAAACGGGCGATGGCCTCCCGGGTCTCCGGCGAGGTAAACCACTCGGCCAGGGCCCGGCTCAGTTCGGCCCGCACATGGGGGTATCGGGCCGGATTGACCAGGATGAGGCTGTAGAGGTTACGCAGGGCGGGGTCCGGGTTTTCGGCCAGGGTCGCGCCGCCGACCAGGAGGCGCAAATTCGGCAGGCGGTCCTGCATCGAGAGGTAGGTGGCCCGGTCGCTCAGGGCATAGGCCCCCTTCTCGTTGGCCACGAGCAGGGTATCGCCCATGCCCTGGCCCAGCGAAAGGTACCAGGGGCCGGCCGGCACCAGCCCGGCGGCCTCCCACAGCGCCTTCTCCCGGCGGTGAGTGCCGGAATCGTCGCCCCGCGAGCAGAAGGCGGCCTGCCGCTCGGCGATGCGCGCCAGGGCCTCCGCAGCGCTTTCCATCCCGGCGATGCCGGCCGGATCGTCTTCCGGCCCGACCAGGATAAAATCGTTGTACATCACCTCATAGCGCGCCGAACCGTATCCGGCGGCCAGAAAGGCCTCCTCGCCGGCCCGGTCGTGCACGAGCAGGACGTCGGCATCGCCCCGCCGACCCAGTTCGAACGCCTGTCCGGTGCCCACGGCGACCACCCGCACCCGGACGTTATAGCGGGCCTCAAAGTCTGGCAGGAGGGCATCCAGGAGGCCGGAGTCGTAGACGCTGGTCGTCGTGGCCAGGGTGAGTTCCGGCCGGGCCGGCCCGCCGCAGCCGACCAGGAGCAAGGCCAGCACCGGAGCGAGGATGGCGATTTTCATCTGCCCTGAGCCCCAGGCCCCGAATCTTCCACCACCTCTACCCCGTCCCCCACCTCCACCCACCCGCCGCGCAATACCCGGGCAAAGATGCCCTCCCGGGGCATGACGCAATCCCCGATGAGCCGGCGGATGGCGCAGCCGGTGTGGCACTCCTTGCCGATCTGGGTGACCTCCAGCAATACCTCCGCCCCGATTCGCAGCCGGGTGCCCACGGGGAGGGAGCGAAGGTCCAACCCCTCGGTCAGGATGTTTTCGGCAAAGTCGCCCGGGCCGACCTCTAGCCCCTGGGCGCGCACCTGATCCGCACTCTCCCGGGCCAGCAGGGAGACCTGGCGATGCCAGGGGCCGGCATGGGCATCCCCCTCCAGGCCGTGCTCGGGGATGAGCCGGGCCCGGCCCACGTTCGTCTTGCGCATCCCCACCTTTTCGCTCGTACATACGGCCAGCACCGTCCCTCGTCGGACCATCGCTTGCCTCCTATGCCAACTCGATCGTCCCGCTTTTCCCCCCGCTCTTACGCCGCAGGCGAACGCCCTCCAGGCGTATCCCTCGGTCCACCGCCTTGCACATATCGTAGATGGTCAGGCCGGCCACCACCACCGCCGTCAGGGCTTCCATCTCCACACCGGTCTTGCCGCTGCTCTGGACCGTGGCGATGATCTCGATGGCGCTTTCCTCCTCGCAGACGGCAAACTCGACGGCTACATGGGTGAGGAGGAGGGGATGGCAGAGGGGGATGAGGTCGGGGGTGCGTTTGGCCGCCATGATGCCGGCCAGCCGGGCCGTGGCCAGGACATCGCCTTTCGGCAGGCCGCCGCTCTGGATCAGGGCCAGCGTCTCCGGCTTCATCACCACCCGCCCGCAGGCCACAGCCTTGCGCATCGTGTCCGGCTTTCGGCCTACGTCCACCATCCGGGCTTGGCCCTGCTCATCCAGGTGGGAGAGTTTGCCCATCGCTACCCTCCGATCTCCGACATCGCGCGCTCGTGGGGGAAATTCCCCTCGGCCAGGCGATGGCCGGCCGGCTTGCGGCGGATGGCCTCGACGAGGCGTTCCCGTATCTCCTCCGGCCCGGCCCCGTTGCGCAGGAGCGTCCGCAGGTCCACCTCCGCGTCGGAGAGGAGGCAGGGGCGCAGCCGGCCATCGGCCGAGAGGCGCAGCCGGTTGCAGCGGGCGCAGAAGTGTTCGCTCACCGGGCTGATGAAGCCGATGGTGCCCTCGGCGCCGTCGAGCCGGTAGTAGCGGGCCGGGCCGGCCCCGCCGGGGCCGGCATAGGGCCGGAGCGGTCCCAGCGCCTCCTCGATATGCCGGCGGATCTCCTCCACCGTCACCATCCGCTCCTGCCAGGCCTCCCGGCCCTCGTCCTGCCAGCGGCCGACCGGCATGAACTCGATGAAGCGGACATGCCAGCCTTCCTCCCGCGTCATCCGGGCGAAGCGCGTCACCTCGTCGTCGTTCCAGCGGCGGACGACCACGGTGTTGAGTTTGACCGGGTTCAGGCCGGCCCGGCGCGCCGCCTCGATGCCCCGCAGCACGGCCGTGAGGTCCCCACCCCGCGTCAGGCGGGCGAAACGCTCCGGGTCCAGGCTGTCCAGGGAGACGTTCACCCGCTTGAGCCCGGCGGCGGCCAGTTCCTCCGCCCGCGCTTCCAGCAGGGTGCCGTTGGTGGTCATCGAGAGGTCCTCGATTCCCGGAATGCGGGCCAGCGAGGCGATGAGATCGGCCAGCCCCTGCCGCACCAGCGGTTCGCCTCCGGTGAGGCGCACCTTCCGGATGCCCAGTTCGGCGGCGACGCGCACGACCTGGACGATCTCCTCGTAGCGCAGAATCTCCTCGTGCGGCCGCCAGGGCACGCCCTCCGGAGGCATGCAGTAGATGCAGCGCAGGTTGCAGCGGTCGGTGACCGAAAGGCGCAGGTATTCGATCGGACGGTTCAGCGGGTCCAGACAGGCCATCAGTACACCACCTCTCCCCGGACAAAGGCGGCGGTGCGGGGGTCCCGGGGGTGCTCGAAAAAGGCCTCGGTTTCGGCGACTTCGATCAGTTGCCCGCTCCACAGGAGCCCCACCCGGTGGGTCACCCGGCGGGCCTGGAAGATGTTGTGGGTGACCCAGACGATGGTGGTGCCGTGTTCGCGGTTCTGGCGGCAAACGATTTCCTCCAGGAGGGCGACGTGGTAGGGGTCCAGGTTGGCCGTGGGTTCATCCAGGAGCAGGACCTCCGGCTCCAGAATCAGGGCCCGGGCCAGGGCCACCCGCTGGGCCTCTCCCCCGGACAGGGTATGGGCCCGCTCGCCGGCCAGGGCGCTCAGGCCGACCCGCTCCAGCATCTCGGCGACCTTTTCCCGGGAACCGTGCCGGCTACGCAGGTGCAGGCCGTAGGCCACGTTGTAGGCGACGGTGCCCTCCAGGAGGAGGGGGCGCTGGAAGACGGTAGTGATGCGCCGGCGGACGGGCAGAGGGACGCGGCCGTCGTAACCGACCCCCTGAAAGTAGATGCGGCCAGAGGTGGGCGGTTCCAGGAAGTTGAGCAGCCGGAGCAAGGTGGATTTGCCCGCTCCGCTGGGGCCCACCAGGCCCAGGATCTCCCCCTGGAAGACGGTCAGATGTTCGATGGCCAGGACCTCGCGCCGGCCGTAGACCTTGCGTACCTGCTCCAGGCGAAAGATTTCCCCGGCCTTCATCGTTCGATGCTCCTGCCCTGGAGCCAGAGCACCAGGCCGTTCAGGAAGAGGGCGAGGAGGAAAAGTACCAGCCCCAGGGCCATGGCCAGTTCAAAGTTTCCCCGGCGGGTTTCCAGGACGATGGCCGTGGTCAGCACCCGGGTGCTGCCGGCGATGTTGCCTCCGACCATCATGACCGCGCCGACCTCGGAGATGATGCTGCCGAAGCCGGCCACCAGGGCGACCACGATGCCGGTGCGGGCCTGGCGGACGACCGTCCAGGCGGCCTGCCAGTCCGTTGCCCCCAGGGAGAGAATCTGGGTGCGCAGGCCCGGCTCGATGCCCAACACGGCGGCCATGGTGAGGCCGGCCACGACGGGGAAGGCGATGATCGTCTGGGCCAGCACCATGGCCCTGGGGGTAAAGAGCCAGCCCAGACTTCCCAGCGGCCCGCTGTGGGAAAGGAGCAGGTAAACCACCAGGCCGACCACGACGGGGGGAAGGCCCATGCCGGTATAGAGGAGGGCGATGACGGCCCGCCGGCCGAGGAAGCGCTTGAGCCCCAGGATGACCCCCAGCGGGACGCCCAGGAGGGTGCTCAGGAGGAGGGCCGTGCCCGAGACGCGCAACGAAAGGAGGACGATGCCCAGCAGTTCGGGATCGCCGGCGAAGAGGCGCTGCAACGCCGTCCAAAGGGTGTTCAGGATGTCCGCGATGGCCGGCCTCCTTTCTGACAATTCGAACGGGCGCCTCCCTGGAAGGAGACGCCCGTGGTGCCGGCCCGGCTTCTCCTTTCCAAGGATGGGAGGCCCCGCCGTTTCCAGCGTGGCCCTCGGAGCGCTGGGACGCTCACCGGCCGCCGGTCATGGAGGCGACCTCTTTAGCCCCGGCGGCTCGGAGAAGCAAGGCTATTATACCACATTATCGGTCAAGATGCCAAAAACCGAGGCTCTTGCAATCTCATCCAGGTATAGTACAATACGGCCATCGAGATGGAGGTGCGGCATGATCATTCGCAGCCGGGCGCCGTTGCGCCTCTCCTTCGCCGGGGGCGGCACCGACGTCGAGCCGTATCCCCAGGAACGGGGCGGCGTCGTCCTCTCGGCCACGATAGATAAATACGCCTACGCCAGCCTCCTGCCGCGCCAGGACGGCCAGATTCGCGTTGAATCGCTCGACTATGACGTCGTGGCCAAATACGACGTGGACGGAAAACTGCCCTATGACGGCGAATTGGACCTGGTCAAGGCCGTGGTGCGCACCCTGGGCGGCGGCAACGGCCTGGAACTCTTCCTCCATACCGATGCCCCACCGGGTTCCGGACTGGGTTCCTCCTCGGCCATGGTCGTGGCCCTCCTGGGCGCCTTTTTGCGCTGGCAGAACCGCTCGATGGGCGAATATGAGATCGCCCGCCTGGCCTACCACATCGAACGGGTGGAACTGGGCGTGCCCGGGGGATGGCAGGACCAGTTCTCCGCCACCTTCGGCGGCTTTAACTTCATCGAGTTCCTGGGCGAGGACATCGTCGTCAACCCCCTGCGCATCAAACGCACCACGCTGAACGAACTGCAGTACCGCCTCCTCCTCTGCTACACCGGCCGGACGCGCCTGGCCGAGCACATCCTGGACCGCCAGATTTCCGGTTACGTGAGCCGGAAGGCGGAGGTGGTGGCGGCGCTGGACGAGATCAAGGCGCTGGCCATCGCCATGAAGAACGCCCTCCTTCAGGGGCGGCTGAACGACTTCGGGCGCCTTTTGCATGCGGAATGGGAGAACAAGAAACGCCTGGCCGAGGGCATCAGCAACGCTTCCATCGATGCGCTCTACGAGGCCGGCCGGCGGGCCGGGGCGATCGGCGGAAAACTCCTGGGGGCCGGCGGGGGCGGCTACCTCCTCTTCCTCTGCCCCTTTGAGCGCAAGCACCGCATCGCCCAGGCGCTGGAGGAAGCCGGCGGCCAGGTCGTCCCCTTTAACTTTGACCTGCGCGGCCTGCAGGTCTGGGAAGCCGACGAGGAAGGCGATGCGCATTGATATCCTCACCCTCTTCCCCGGCATGTTCGCCGGCCCCCTTTCGGAAAGCATCATCCGACGGGCGGTGGAAGAAGGGCGGGTGCAGATTTTCCTCCATAACATCCGCGACTGGGCCGCCGACCGCCACCGCACGGTGGACGACACCCCCTATGGCGGCGGGGCCGGCATGGTGCTGAAGCCCGATGTGCTGGGGCGGGCCATCTGCGCCGTGCGCGCCCTGGCGGAGCCGGCCCCGGTGATCCTGCTCACCCCCCAGGGACGGCTGCTGACCCAGCGTCTGGTCGGCGAACTGGCCGGCCGTCCCCGCCTCATCCTCCTCTGCGGCCACTACGAGGGCGTGGACGAACGGGTGCGCCTCCTCCATGTAGATGAGGAAATCTCCATCGGCGATTACGTCCTCACGGGAGGCGAACTGCCGGCCATGGTCCTGGTGGATGCCGTCGTGCGCCTGCTGCCGGGCGTGCTGGATGAGGAATCGCTGGCCGCCGAATCGCACCACCAGGGCCTCCTGGAACATCCCCACTACACCCGGCCGGCCGTCTACGGCGGGCTGGGCATCCCCCCCGTCCTCCTCTCCGGCCACCACGCCGAGGTCGCCCGTTGGCGACGTCGGGAGGCGCTGCGGCGGACTTTGCTGCGGCGGCCCGACCTCCTGGCCCGCGCCCCCCTCACCGCCGAGGACCTCGTCTTCCTGCGCACGCTGGGCTGGCCCGGGCCTGAGCCGGCCGAGGAGAGGTGAGATGCGTCCCCGCCTCCTCCTGGCCAGCGCCAATCCCGACAAGGTGCGCGAATACCGCGCCCTCCTGGGGGACCTTCCCCTGGAACTGGTCACGCCGGCCGAGATCGGGCTGGAAGGGGAGGTGGAGGAGAGCGGCGACACCTACGAGGAAAATGCCCGCCGGAAGGCACTAACCCTGGCCCGAGGGAGCGGCCTCATCACCCTGGCCGACGACTCCGGCCTGGAAGTGGACGCTCTGGGCGGCGCGCCCGGACCTCGTTCCCATCGCTACCACGCCGGAAGCGACACCGAACGCTACCGCCTTCTCCTCCGCCAACTGGAGGGCCTCCCTCCCGAGCGTCGCACCGCCCGTTTCCGCTGCGTCATCGCCATCGCTACCCCGGCGGGTGAGGTGCATACCGTGGAGGGCCTCTGTCCGGGACGAATCGCCGATGCGCCTCGGGGAGAAGGGGGCTTTGGCTACGACCCCATTTTCCTTTTGCCCGAACTGGGCCGGACGATGGCCGAATTGAGCCCGGAGGAGAAGAACCGCCTCAGCCATCGGGCCCGGGCCGCCCTTCGGGCCCGGCCTATCCTCCTCCGGCTCTTTCAGCCCGCCCTCAATGCCCCAGGTGCCTGACCACTTCCGCCCGTGGGAGGCGCACAAAGCGCCAGTCCCGGAAGCGCCGGAGAAGCCCCCGGGCCTCGTCCCGAAGGGCGAGCAGTTGGGGGTCGCGGGCTTTCCAGCGGCCCTGAAGTTGCTCCTCCAGCAGGCGGCTATCCCCGCGTACTTCCAGGACGGTGCGGCCGGCCTCCTCTCCCAGGAGGCGAAGCGCTTCCTTCAACCCGGCGATCAGGGTGTGGTACTCGGCCTGGTTGCCGGTCAGGAAGCCGAATTCGTGCCGACGGCGAACCTTTCGGCCGTCGGGCAGGGTGAGGAGAAAACTTCCGTAGGCGGGACCGGGGTTGCCCCGGCTGCCGCCGTCGAAGAGGAGGACGGCATCGGCCGGCCCCTCCGAACCATATACTTCTGAGGCGTACCGACCGTTTTTCCCGTCGAAGAGGAAGACGGCATCGGCCGGCCCCTCCGAATGGATCGGCGGCGGCCAGAAGTCTTCGGCCTCCAGGCGGGAGAGCAACCGGCCGGCCAGAAAGGCCGGGCTCAGGCGGGCGATTTGCTCCAGAAGTCGCTCGATCCGGGACACCCTATTCCCTGGGATGTGGGATCAGGCAAAGGAAGCGGAGCAACCCCGAGCCGTTGTTGTAGAACTGGTGCAGTTCTCCGCCGGGGACCAGGACGGCCGTGCCCGGCTGAAGGGGAAAATCCCCGGCCTCGGTGCGCAGCAGGCCCTCGCCGTCGAGGATAAAGACTTCGTGCTCCCAGTCGTGGCGGTGATGAGGGGAGCCGCTTCCGGGCGGCAGTTCGAAAAGCCGCATGGCAAAGTTCGGCGCACCGTCCGAGCGGGTGATGAGCCAGCGAATGGTAACGCCTTCGGCCTCGGCCACCGGCTCGGCCGGCACCTGGCGGTAGTGGACCACCCTCACAGCCATCCGGTACCTCCTCCTATCAACTTGCTCTTCGGGATTCCAAGACGTTCTCCACCAGGCCCTCGACCTCGGCGGCGCTCTGCCTGGAGAGGGCCTCCCGGGCCAGGGCCTGTGCCTCCGGGATGCTCAGGTGCGCCAGCAGGACTTTGGCGCCGGCAATGCGCTCGGCCGGCAGACAGAAGCCGTCCACGCCCAACCCCAGGAGCAGGGCCACCGCTCCGGGGCTGCCGGCCGATTCCCCACAGACATCCAGCCGCTTGCCCCGACGGTGCAGCGTCTCTACCGCACCTTGCACCAGACGCAGCACCACCGGGTGCAACGGGCGGAAGAGGTGGGCCACCCGCAGGTTGCGCCGGTCGCAGGCCGTCAGGTATTCGGTCAGCCGGTCCAGGTCCAGGAAGAAAGCGACCTCCTCGCCGGCCAGCGCCTCCAGCCCCAGGACGGCAAGCGGCGTCTGCAGGAGCACGGCGGGGGCCACGTCCCGGGCCTGGGGCAGGCCGGCGTTCTGCAGGTCCAGGCGGGCGCGTTCCAGCCACTCCAGGGCGGCGCGCAGTTCGGCCAGCGTCTCGGCCATGGGAAAGACCACCCCGATGGGCCGGCCGGCTCCGGCCCGCAGGATGGCCCGAAGTTGCTCCCGAAAGGCCGAGAGGTAGGCCAGGGAGAGGCGCACGCCCCGCAGCCCCAGCAGGGGATTGCGCAGTTCCGGCTCGGCGGCGAAAGGCAGCGCCGCCTCCGGGCCGGCGGAGAGGGTGCAGAAAAAGACCCGGCCGGCCGGGGCCTGCTCCAGGAGTCGGCCGTAGGCTTCCAACTGTTCCTGCTCGCCGGGTGGAGACTCTCTCCCCAGGAAGAGGAAATCGGTACGGGCCAGGCCGATTCCCTCCGCCCCGCCGGCCAGCGCCGAAAAAAGTTCGTCCGGCCGCTCCAGGTCCACCCGCACGTCTACGCGCCAGCCGTCGGCGGTGACGGCCGGCGCGCTCACATCCCGGGCCGGCCGGGTTTCCTGGAGCAGGCGCTGGCGCTCGCGGTAATAGGCCAGGACCTCCGGCTCCGGATCCAATTCGACCAGGCCCGTGCTCCCGTCCACCACCACCGTCTGGCCGCTCCGGACCTGCCGCAGGAAGTCCTCGCCCAGGCCGATCGCTGCCGGCAGTTCCAGCCGTCGGGCGACCACGGCCACCGGGGCCGTCGGCGTGCCGCCGGCCAGGCACAGCCCCCGTGGCGGCTGGGCGGCCAGTTGCAGGGCCTCGTTCGGCCCCAGCATCTCGGCTACCAGGACGGCTCCGCGGGCGGTGGCAAAGGGGGCCGGCTCCAGGCGTCCCAGCAGGACGGAGAGCACGCTGCGCCCCACATCGTGCAGGTCGGCCGCCCGGGCCCGCAGGTCCTCGGCCTGGATGGAGGCAAAGATGGAAAGATAGGCCTCCACGGCTTCCTGCCAGGCCTGTTCGGCCGGCCGCCCTTCCAGGATCGCCCCCCGGGTACGGTCCACCAGGGCCGGATCCGCCAGCAGGAGCACCTGGGCCTCCAGCAATCGGTCGGTCTCCAGGCGAAGGGAGGAGGGGATGGCCGCCCGCAACGCCCGCAGGTGGGCCTGGACGTGCTGCAGGGCGCTTTCAAAGCGGGCCAGTTCCTCCATCGTCCTTCCTACCCGCCGCCGGCCCACTTCCAGCGGGGCCGGCCGGTAGAGGAAGGCGGGTCCGATGGCGATTCCCCGGCCCAGTCCGATGCCCTGAAATACGGCCATGGCCTCCCCCGGCCTTATGCAGGGGCGCAGCGCGTCGCGTCCCCTTTACGGGCCACCGCCAGCAGGGTGGAGCGCAGTGGCGGCAGGAGAAGGGCCAGCCCCCAGAGGAGCGCCTTGGGCACCCCCCGCCAGGGCTGGAAAAGCACCCGTCGCCAGGTCACCCCAACGCCCTCTCGGGCCGCCACATATGCGACCCGCACCCGCTCGAACCCGGCCTCCCGGAGCAGCCAGCGCAGTTCCCCGGCGGTGTAGAGGCGCTGATGCATGGTATAGCGCTCCTCGCCCCGGAGGCGCATCCGCCGGTGGAATGCCTCTGCCGGCTCCAGGCTGCGAAAGGAAAGCAGCCGGCCAGCCAGGAGGAGGCGCTCCCGCAAGGAGCAGGCGTTGGGGGTGCTCAGGATCAGGTGGCCGCCGGGGAGGAGCACCCGGTGGACCTCCTGCAGGGCCGGCAGAGGGGAGGCGGCCAGGTGCTCGACGACCTCCGAGAGCACCACCGCCTCGAAGGAGTTTTCCGCGTAGGGAAGCGGCTCCGTCTCCAGGTTTCCCCGGCGCACCTCCACACCCAGCCGTTCCCAGAGGGACGCCCGGTCCTCCGGGCGCAGGTCCAGCCCCCAGACCCGATAGCCGGCCCGCACCAGAATCTCGGTGAACTGGCCCGGATTGCAGCCGATCTCCAGCACCCGGCTGCCCGGAGGTGCTTCCAGCGCCTCCAGGAGGGCCAGGTAGCGCCGGCGATGCAGGCGAAAGTATGCCGGCTTGTCGTCCACCGAGGCGCTCCGGCCGTATTGTTCCACCAGCGCCCCGGCCTGTTCCCTCTGCATCAGAACCTCCGGCCCATCCCGACCAGGCCGTTGCCCAGGAGCGGGGGCCCGGGCAGGCCGATCCTCCAGCGCAGCGGAAGCCATAAGAGCGGCTTGACCCCGGCCCGCACCCGGACCTTCTCGAAGCCGGCCTCCCGCAGGGCCCGCCGCAGTTCCGGCGGACTGTAGAGGCGGATGTGGCCGGGGTCGGCCACGCCCGACCAGCGCCGGCCCTGAAAGAAACGCCGTATATCCCAGCGGTTGACGGTGCGCACCAGGAGCACACCTCCGGGGCGCAGGACGCGCCGACACTCGCCCAGCAAACGTTCGCCCTGGGCAAGATGTTCGAGCACATCGCCCAGGAGGACCAGGTCAAAACTTTCCCCGGCAAAGGGGAGGCCTACTGAGAGATCGCCCTGCACCAGGCCGGCCTCGGGGACGCGTTGGCGGGCCCGTTGCAGGGCATAGAAGGAGCGGTCCAGGCCCAGGATGCGGTTTCCCCAGGAGGAGAAAAAGCGCAATCCGGGCCCGGCTCCGCAACCCGCATCCAGCACCCGCCAGTTCCGGGGCGGATGCAGCCCGGCCAGGCGAAGCAGCCGGCCGTATTCCCAGGACACCTTGGCCTCTGACTTGCATTCCTGCGCCGCATAGTAGGCCTGCTCATCCATCCCCTCTCTCCTTCCGGGCCAGGGCCATAGCCTCCCGATAAACCTGGAGGACCTCCTGTACCAGGCGCTCGCCGTCGTAGCGCTCGCGGAGGGTGCGCTCCCCTCCATCGGCCAGCCGTCGCCGCAGGTCGGGATCGCCCAGCAGGCGCAGGATGGCCTGGGCCAACGCCTGGGAATCCTCCCGGGGGACCAGCAGGCCGTTCTCGCCGTCGTGGACGATCTCCCGCACCACGGGGATGTCGGTGGTGATCACCGGGGCACGGCAGGCCATCGCCTCCAAGAGGGGCAGGCCGAAGCCCTCGTAGCGGGTGGGCAGGACGTAGACGTCGCAAGCCCGCAGCAAGGCGATCTTTTCCTCTTCCGAGACCGGACCGAGGATGTGCAGGTGGTCGGCCAGGCCCAGCGCGGCGGCGCGGGCCTGGAGGTCCTCCCGGCCGGCCGGGTTGTGGGTAACCAGGACAAAGGTCGCCTGGGGATAGGCGCGGGCGACCTCCGGCATGGCTTCCACCAGGAGGTCCGCCCCCTTGCGACGGGTCAACTGGCCGATGTAGAGGAGGAGCGGCCGGCCGAAGGTGCGCTCCGGAGGACGGTAAGGGATGGCCGTGATCCAGTCGCGTTCGATCCAGAGCGGCACCCGGCGAATGCGTTCCCGGGCAATGCCCATGCGGGCCAGTTCCTCCGTTTCGTGTTCCGAACAGGCCAGGTGAAGGTCGGCCTGGAAGAGCGGCCGGTGCAGGAAGTAGTTGCGCAGGTGGGCGCGCAGCCGGCCGTCGTGGAGCACCCGACGCAGGAGCATTGGGAAGGTATGGATCAGCCGGTCATAGTGGGGAGGAGCGCGGTAGGGGTCCTCCCGGTCGTCCACCAGAAAAGGGTCGTGGAACGGCCCCAGCCAGGTATAGACGATCGGCACCCGCCAGCGCCGGAGCAGACGGGTGGCGGAAAAGGCCAGCACGTTGCGGGGGTGAAAGAAGTGGGCCACGTCCGGGACCACTTCGCCGGCCATGGCCCGACGCAGTGCGCCGGAAGGCCAGAAGCGGGGCGGGAGGCGGTGGACGCGGATGTCGGCGATTTCCTCCTCTTTTTCTCGAAAATGGGGAGAGCGGGGATCGTGGTAACCGTAAAAGACGACCGAATGGCCCAGGCGGACCAGTCGTTCGCCCAGCACCCGTTCCGGCCACTGGCGAAAGGTCTGGGTGACACCTCCCAGACCGAAGATGGCGATGTGCATGGGACACATCCTCGTCCGGTAATCGCCCCGCCATTGTACTATAGCCGGAGCACGGGCGCAAATGTTGACGGCCGGCCGGAGATGCGGTATCATAGGGCCGCCGCCGGCGGCGGCTAAACATCGGTACCCAGGAGTACGGAATGTTTCGTCTTTGGCTGCTCAGGAGGTGCCGTGGGATGGGCCGGATGCAGAGCGTCGTGGTTCGGGGAGGGCAGGTGCTTCGAGACCTACTCATCAGCATGAGGCCCAAACAGTGGAGCAAGAACGTCTTTGTCTTTGCCGGCCTGGTCTTTGCCGTGCGCCTGTTCGATCCCTACGCCGTGGCCGAGGCGTTGCTGGCTTTTGCCCTCTTCTGCCTGGCCAGCAGCGCGGTCTACCTGATCAACGATGTGACGGACATCGAGCGCGACCGGGCCCATCCGGTCAAACGCAACCGCCCCCTGGCCTCGGGCCGCCTCCGACCGGGCGTGGCCATCGCCGCCGCCGTCCTGCTGATCGCTATCTCTGTGCCGGCCGCTTTCTGGCTGAGCCTGTACTTTGGCGCGATTCTGCTGACCTACCTGCTCCTGATGGTGGCCTATTCCTTCTGCCTCAAAAACGTCGTCATCCTCGACATCATGGCCATTGCCTTCGGCTTTGTCCTGCGGGCGGCCGGCGGGGCCGTGGCCATCCGGGTATCCATCTCCCACTGGCTCTTTGTCTGCACCATCCTCCTGGCCCTCTTCCTCGGGCTGGCCAAGCGGAGGCACGAACTCCTCCTGCTGGAACAGAACGCCGGCTCGCACCGCCACATCCTCAGCCAGTACTCCCCGGCCCTGCTGGAGGAGTTGCTTGCCATCGTCGCCGCCAGCACGGTGATCGCTTACTCCCTCTACACCGTCTACGGGCCGAACCCGAGGCTGCCGACCTATGAGTATGTGCACGACATCCCCTATATGATGCTGACCATCCCCTTTGTTATTTATGCCATCTTTCGCTACCTGTTCCTGGTCTATCAAAAGAACAAAGGGGGCAGTCCGGAGGAAATCCTCCTGGGCGATTTCCCCTTCCTTCTGAACCTATTGCTTTGGGGAATCGCCGTCCTGGTGATTCTCTATGTTCTGCGATGAAGCCGGCGCCGGCTGGCCCCAGAAACCGGGGAGTCGCCGGCCGCCGGCTCGGCACGAGGGGCCGTAGATGGGGTACCCACTTGCCCTGGGGCCGTTCCATCCGGGATGGCCGGGGACGTTACGGCTGCATCTGGAGGTCGAGGACGGCCTGGTTCAGGGGGTCCAGGCCGAACTGCTTCAACCTTCTGCTCCCGTACCGGAGGCATGGGCCGGACTTCGGATAGAGGATGCTCTGGTCCAGGTGGAGCGGCTGTGTGCCGCTTCCTCCTGGGCGCACAGTCTGGCGTTCTGCCAGGCGCTGGAGTCCCTGGCCGGTCTGGAAGTGCCCGAGCGGGCCCGCTTCCTGCGCCTTCTTCTGGCCGAACTGGAGCGCATCGTCGCCCACCTGTGGACGGCAGGACGAATCCTGCACCTGGCCGGCCTGCCCTCCGCCGCATCCAGCCTCTTGGACCTGGGCGAGGAGGTGCTGGAAATCCGAAGACGACTCACCGGACGCCGCTTCTTCCCCGGCCTGAACGTCCCCGGGGGGCTGCGCCAGGACCTGACGGATGCTGACGTGGCGGTAGAACGGGTCCTCCGGATCAAGGAGCCGCTGTACCGGCTGGCCCACCGGGTGATCTCGGCCCGTCCGGAGGTCGCCGTCCTCGTCGAAGGCGGGCTAGTGACCCGGGAGTTCGTCGAAGCGAACGGCGTCAGCGGGCCGGTGGCGCGGGGTTCGGACCTTTCCCAGGACCTGCGGTGCGATCAGCCGTATGCGGCGTATGGGGAAGTGCCGCCTGAGGTCGTCACCCAGGTCGGGGGCGATGTGTTTGCCCGGTGGATGGTGCTGCTGCTGGAGATTTTTGAGAGCCTGCGCCTTCTGGAACGGGCGGTAGAGGAGATGCCGGCCGGGCCGGTCTATGCCCCCGTCGCGAGACTCCCGGCCGGGGAGGCCCAGTCGCGGGTAGAAGCGCCCGATGGCCGGCTGACCATCCGGGTGGCCGTGGATGAGGACGGCCGGTTGAGCGGGTTATGGCGGACCGCGCCCGGGGCCGTGCATTTGGCCGCGCTTCCGCCGACCCTGGTGGGCCAGCGTGTGGAACTGGTGGGGGTCATCGTGGCTTCCTGGGGCCTGGAGGTAGGTCGGTGAGTCAGGCGGCCTTCTGGGCGACCGTGGTGCTCCTGGGAGGCGGGCTCGGCCTGCTTCTGGCCGGCCGGGTCACGCGGGCCTCGCCCGGGCGGGATCGGGTCCTGGCCTGGACGGCGCTGGGGCTGGGCCTGGCGGCCGGGTTGCCGTTCCTCCTGTGGCGCTCCGGCCCGCCGGAGTTCGCCTTGGGGCAATGGACTTTGGCCGGGAACTGGCGCATCTCCCTTTCCTGGCGCTTCGACCTTCTCTCGCAGGCCCTGGCTCTTCCGGCCGGCATTTCCGCCCTGCTCTTCCTCCTTTGGCTGGCGGTGGGGTCTTCGGGGGAAGAGCGGCGACAGGCCCCCTGGGTGCTGCTCCTTCTGGCCCTCTTCCTGACCCTGCTCGGCAGCGCCGATCTGCTGCTGGCCTATGCGGTCTGGGAGGTCTGGGTCCTGGCGGCCTACGGGCTGCTTGTCTCTCCCCGGCCGCGGCTGGCGGTGCCCGGGGTGGCCGAATGGTATTTAGGCACCCAGCATGCGGCCGGCTACTTCTTCCTGGCGGCCCTCCTGCTCGTCGGACAGGCGGGGACGCTGGAGCACGGCCGGCTAGGAATCGGGGCCGTGGGCGCAGCAGCGCTTTTGCTCGTCGCCGGCGCGGCCTGGATTCGCACGGCCCAGGTGCCTTTCCAGAACTGGGCGACGGCGGCTGCCGGAGCGGCCGGGGCGACCGGCCTGATGCTGATAGGAAACGGCGGTCTGCTGGCTGGCCCCTACCTCTGGCTGCGCCTGCTCCCGAAGGCGGTGGAGGCCTGGCCGGGGGAAGTGCTGCTGATCGGGGGCAGTGTTAGCCTGGTGGGCAACGCGGCCCTGGCCCTCCGGCAACGTGGGGCCGGGCCGATCCAGGCCGTGGACAGTGCCGCACGGCTGGCCTTGATCTGGATGGCCCTGGGGTTGGGAGGACCCTGGGGCATCGGCGCGGGGTGGATACTCGCTCTGGACCTGCTTCTCAGCAAGGCGGTCTTCTACCCGGCCCTCACCGGGTTGGGTCTGGGAAAGGAGGCACGGCAGGGGCTTTTTGCACTGGGAGTGTGGCAGGCGGCTGGCCTGCCGCCCAGCCTGGGCTTTGTCGGGCGCTGGCTCCTGGTGCTGGGCATGATCGAGGCCGGTCGGTGGGTCTACCTCCCGGTCGTGCTCCTGGCAACGCCCCTGCTCCTGGCCTGCCACTGGCGCGCCCGAACCCTTCTGCCGAGGATGGAGGAACCGGCCTCCCGGCCGGCCGCGGTACGCTGGGGGGCGCTCGTTGTGGCAGCGCTGGTCACGGTGGCCGGAGCGACCGTCCCCTGGCTCTGGCAGCCGCTTCTGGAGCCGGCGGCTGTGGTGGTGCTGGGGAGGGAGGCCGTCGAGGTGCGGCCGGCCCTGGAGGCGCTTCTTTCGTGGCTTCCGGCCTGGGGGGTGGGGCTGGGCATGATCGGCATTCTGGGAGCCTGGTGGGGTGGGGTCCTACGCCGGAGAGCCGTGGCGAGGCCGGCGGCCATGCCCCTCTGGGATACGCTGCCGGTCCTTCCCGACGAAGCCGCCTGGCCGGCCTGGCCCGCCCAACCCGTCCCCGTCTACCGTTTCCTGGGCCGACTGGCCGGCCGGGCGGCAAACGCCGCCGGCCGTCTGGTGAATTTTTTGGAACGACACACCACCTACTTCCTCCTGGTCATGCTCTTTATCGCCCTGGCCGTGGTGGTTGTGCTGACGAGGTAAGCGATGGAACTGGGGCCGTTGCACTGGAGCGTGGAACAGTTGATCTGGGCCGGTTTTGTCTTCTTCGGCGGCCTGTTGATCGTCTTTCGCGGCTGGTGGATCGAACTCCTGGGGCTGCTCGGCATATACGGCCTGCTCTGCCTGCTCCTCTCCCGCTTTCCCTTCATGCTACCCGATCTGCAGATGGGGCCGCTGGTGCTGAGCCGGGTCATCCTGGCGCAGGCCGCCACCGGGTTGACCATCGTGGCCGTCCTGGCCGTAACGATCGCGGTACGGCGGCGCGTGACCCTGGAGATGCAACCGCCCCTGGATGAGGTGACCGAAGCACGGCTGCGCTGGACGGCCTGGCGGACGGCCCGCCTGGGGAGAGGGCAGCGCTTTCGCCTGGCGGCCTATCTTTTTCCCGTTTTCGCCTTTGCCGTCCTGGTGCTGGCCGCCCACGGTTTGGCCCTGGTCTACCCGGTGGTGCGAAGGCCGGGTGCCCCGGACGGCCTCCTGTGGGGCTATGTGGACCTGGTCTGGTACTGGCTGGGGCTGGCCGGCCTGCTCACGGTGCTCCTGGCCCAGGAGATGCACGAGGTCAGCGTCGGTCTGCTGCTCTGCTGGAGCAGCGTGACCCTCCTGTACATCGCCCTGTCTCGAACGATCGGGCTGCTGGCGCTGGGCCTTCTGAGCGCGGTGGCCATCCTGATGGGGCTGGGCTCGGCCTACCTGGCGCTGCTTTTTTACCTGCGTCTCCGCCGGTGGCGGTTGCCCTCGGCCGAGGAGTGGGAATAGGTACCAGACACAAGGGCTCGGTATGGTCTATTTGCTCTTCATCGGCCTACCCATGATCGGAGCGCTCTACACGCTCCTCCTGAGCCGCCATCGTTCGCTCGTCCTCTGGACCGGCGGGGTGGCCCTGATTCTGGGAGGGTATCTGATCGCCCGCCTGCCCCTGGAGCGGCCGGTCCGCCTCCTGGGAGCACTCCTGGCGCTGGCTCCGGTGGACCGACTCTTCGCCGCCATCTTCCTCCTCCTGGTGGGCATTGTGATGGTAGCGGCCCACGTCCTGCATCAGGGAGAGTTGCCGATACCGATCGGCCTCTTCATCCTGAGCGTGACCTGGGCCATGCTCCTCCTGGACGACCCGCTGGCCGTCGCCCTGCTCCTGCAGGTCGTCGGTCTGACGGTGTTGCTGGCCACGGTGGACCGCCCGCACGAGCCGGTGGGGCTGCTACCGGCCTCGGCGCTGATGGCCGGCCTGAAATACCTCATCATGACGGCCCTTTCCGGCTTCTGCATCGTTCCGGGACTGCTGCTCCTGAACCGCTTTCTGGAGGGGCAACAGCCGACCGATGTTCGCCTGGCATTGGGATTGCTAGTGGTGGGATTGGGACTGGGGACGGCGGTGGTGCCCTTCCACCTCTGGTTTCCCGATCTGGCCGGACACACCTCTACGGCGGTGACGGCCCTGCTGGTGGCACCGGTTCAGGGGATGGGGCTGATTCTGCTGGTCCGCATCCTCCTGCGTTTTCCCGAACTCTTGCAGAGCAATGCGGCCGGGCAATTGTGGCTGGCCGGGGGAAGCGTTGGGGCGGCCGTAGCGGCGGCGCTGCTGGCCGCCGGGCAGGACCGGCTCAAACGTCTGGCCGCCTATGCCTCCTCCTTCGACCTCGCCTTCATCCTCTATGCCCTGGCCGGGGACCGGAGCCTGCCGGCCGGCCTGTTCCTGACCGTCCATCATGGAACGGCCCTGGTGCTCCTCCTGGTATGCATCGGGACGCTGGAGTGGAGCACCGGCCGGGATGACACGGCCGGCCTGGTGGGAATCGGCCATCGTCTGCCGATGGTGGCGGGAGGGATGCTGGTGGCCGCCCTGAGCCTGGCCGGAATTCCCCCCTGGGGGGGATTCCCCGGGCGGTGGCCGCTGTATCAGGAGGCGCTGGTCCAGGGCTGGCCCTATCTGGCCGGCTTGCTACTGGCGGCGGCGCTCTTTTTGCTGGCGCTGGTGCGGTCTTTCTGGCCGCTCTTCCTGCCGGCCGAGCAGACGGTGCCCTTCCGCCGGGCTCCCTGGCCGATCACGGCGCTCATCCTGCTCCTGATGCTGGGGCTGCTCTTCCTGGGGTTGTATCCCCAGCCGCTCCTGGGTGTCCTGGAAACAGCGGTGGGGCGCTGAGCGGTGCGCTGAAACTGTCGAAGTGATGGAAACGGTTCGGAGGTGGTCGTTGGGCAGCTCGATGCGGGTCCATCTGGTGATCGGATCCGGCTGCGGCGGCTGTGCCCTGGAGGCTCAGGCGGCCTTGACGAAGCGCTATCGGGCGGTGCGACGGGGAATCCGGGCTGTGGAATCCCCGGCCCACGCCGACGTGCTGGTGATCTGCGGAGCGCTGGAGGGGGCCCTGGGCGAGGCGGCCCGAGAACTGGGGAGTCACCTTGCGGAGCCGTGGGCGTGCGTTCGGGTGGGGGATTGCGCCCCGGCCGGGTCTCCGGCCGAACGGGAGGTGGCGGTGGCCGGGTGTCCTCCGTCGCCGGAGGCCATCCTGGGGGGCATGGAAGAGGCCTGGGGAGGGCGGCGCCGGCCGGCCGCCCCGGCGGGGGAGGACGAGGTCGGCCCGGAGGGGGAGCGATGTCGGTCCTGAGCGGGATGGCGCGGGTGCTCCTCTGTCCGGGCCTGGTGAGCGCCCTCCTTCTGGGGCTCCTGGTTCGAGGGCTGGCCGACTGGCTGGGGGCCGGGATACGCGGCCGGCCGGCGCCGCCACCGTGGAGGCCCCTGCAGGAAGCCTTGACCCTGGCCGGCAAGGCCCCCCCGCGGGAGTCGCAGCCGGCCGTCTGGCCGGGCCTGGCCGGGCTGGTGGCCCTTGCCTGGGCGACCGCGCTTCTGCCCTGGCCGCATTGGGGCGGGCCGGTCGAACTGCCCGGGAGCCTGGCCGTCTACCTGGCCCTCCTGGCCGTCCCGCCGCTATCCCGCCTCCTGGCCGCCGGCCTCTCGGCTTATCCGCCGGCCGTCCTGGGCCTGCGCCGGCAGGCCCCCGGCGAACTGGCCCGCCTGCTGCCCCTTTCCCTGACGGCGGCCGCGCTCCCTCTGGCGACCGGCCAAGCCACGCTGACCGGTCGCCTGTCGCCCACCCTCGAACATGCCCTCCTCAGCCTGGCGATGGCCGTGCTCCTCCTGGTTCTTCTCCCCTGGCCGCTGTGGGACCGGGACGAGTACGATGCTCCCCTGGCCGGGCTGGGAGGAAGGACGCTGGCCGTCTTCCGCGCCCTGGAGGCGTTGGAACTGGCGGTCCACCTGGGGCTGGTCGCCGTTGTCCTCCGGGCCGGGGCCCTCCTTCCGCCGCACCTGGACGGGCTGGAAGTGGTGGTGGCCCTGGCCGGAGGTGTGCTGGTCCTGGCTTTCCTGGATTCGGAAGGGCGGCGCATCGTCTTGCCCGAGGCCGCCCGGCCCTATACCCGCTGGGCGCTGCCGGCGTCGGCGCTGGTGGCCTTCCTGGGGTGGTGGCTGCGCTAGGGAAGGTGCAAGATGGTCGTGTTGGAAACGCAGGGGCTGCGCAAGGTCTACGGCAGGACGGTGGCCGTGGACGACCTGACCCTTTCGATGGAACGGGGTGAGGTGCTGGGATTCCTGGGACCCAACGGGGCCGGGAAGACGACCACGATGAAGATGCTGGTGGGGTTGGTCCGCCCCACGGCCGGCCGGGCCCGCATCCTGGGCCGGCCGCCGGGAGACCCGGCGGTGATGGGAAGGATCGGCTTCCTGCCGGAGCACTTTCGCTTCCACCCCTGGCTGACCGCGGCCAACTTTCTCGACTTTCACGCTCGCCTTCTCCACATCCCGGTCGAACGACGCCGGAGGCGCATCCCCGAACTCCTGGAACGGGTCGGGCTGGCCGACCGCGCCCGTTCGCGCCTGTCCGAGTTCTCCAAAGGGATGCTCCAGCGCATCGGGCTGGCCCAGGCCCTCCTGAACGAGCCGGAACTGGTCTTCCTGGATGAGCCGACCTCCGGGCTGGACCCCCTGGGACGGCGGGAGGTGCGCGAACTCATCGGCGAATTGCGCCGGGATGGGGTAACCGTTTTTCTGAACTCGCACCTGCTGAGCGAGGTAGAGATGTCCTGCGACCGGGTGGCGATCATCAAGCGCGGGCGTGTGGTGCGCACCGGCACGCTGGACGAACTGACCGGAGCGGCGCTGGAGGTGGAGGTCCGGGCTGCCGGGGTGACGCCGGAGGTACGGGCCGGCCTGGCGCGCTGGGGGCAGGTGATCCGGGAGGAAAAAGACCTCCTGACCCTGACCGTGGCCGACCGGGAGGCCTTGCCGGCCATCGCCCGCCACCTGGTGGAGGGCGGAGCCCGTCTGTACGCCATGTCGCCGCGCCGCTTGCCCCTGGAAGAACTTTTTGTGCGTATTATGAAGGAAAGCGAATGAACGCCCTGACCGTAGCCCAACTGACCTTTCTGGAGGCCCGTCGGAGGAAACTCTTCTGGATCATCCTGGCCGTCGGCCTGCTTTCGCTGGCCCTCTTCGCCCTGGGGTTCTATTTTATCGACCGCGAACTGAGGACCTCGACGGAAACGATGATCCAGACCACCATCCGAAGCACCATGCTCCTGGTGGGGCTGTATGGAGTGAATACCCTGGGCGTGACGTTGGGCGTATTGATCTCGGTGGACACCATTTCTGGGGAGATTGCCTCGGGCACGATTCAGACCATTGCTACCAAGCCGCTCAGGCGGTGGGAGATCGTAGTGGGCAAATGGCTGGGGCTGGCGACGATGCTGGCCGTCTTTGTCCTGGGGATGGCCGGCGGGATGATCGTATCCGTCTGGGCCATCTCCGGCTATTTCCCCAACCGCCCTCTGGAGGGAATGGGGCTGATGATTCTGGAGGGATGGGTTTTCCTGAGTCTATCGCTCCTGGGGGGGACGTACCTTCCACCCCTGGGCAACGGGGTGGTGGTGCTCATGCTGTACGGCCTGGACTTTGTAGCCGGCTGGATCGGGCAGATCGGAGAGTGGCTATCCAACACGACGGCAGCGGTCATTGGCACCGTCGTCCGCTTCCTCCTTCCTGGCGAAGCCATGTGGCAGCGGGCGACCCATGTGCTGGCACCGTCCTCCCTGTCCGGCCTGACCCCGTTCACGATCGGCGACGACCCCGGCGTGGGGATGGTGGTTTACGCTCTCCTTTATGTGACGGCCGTCCTTGGGGCCACCGTTTACCTGTTCGGCCGGCGAGACCTCTGAATTCCCCTCGTGCATGGGAGGGTGCCGGTCGAGCCGGGCACCCTCCATCCGTGTTGTGCACCTTCCCTGCAGGCGGGCTTGGCTGCGAGAGCCCTGCCCCGCCCTCTTGCAGGGGCCGGGCCGTCCCCGTTTTCGGCCGGCGGGCCGGATGTTCCCCCTCGCCCTCTGGGAGAGGGGGACAGGGGGTGAGGGTGGCCCCGGCCC
>JBMFNL010000016.1:20067-50875 GCA_049970175.1 Chloroflexia bacterium | reverse complement strand
CGATCCCCCAAGCCGCCGAAGGCATTGATCCTCGTGGATCGTTCGCCGCCGGCCGGGATGATGTAGGTCGGTTTGTCCAACCGACCTACGGCCCAGCGGGCCGGGACGTTGCACAAAAGGCTGAAATGTAGTATAATACAAGTAGCCAACTCAAGCAAGAATTTTCCTTTTATGCAATGTGGGCGGTGGGCGATCCTTTACCCGGGATGCGCGAAGGAGACGGGTCATGACGATGCTGGGGGCGCGGTTGCGTCGCTTGCGACGTGAACGCGGGTGCACGCTTCAGGAAGTGTCCGATGGTTCGGGGCTGACTCCTTCCTTCCTCAGCCGCCTGGAACGGGGCATCGTCAACATTTCGGTGGGCAATCTGCGCAAGGTGGCGGCCTTTTTCGGCGTGCCGATCACCTACTTTTTCACGGAGGAGTTGCATCCCCGGGGGCTGGTCGTTCGGGCCCATGAGCGCATCGTGCAGGAAGATGGGCCCGAGGTCCGGCGGGCCTCGCTTCTCCCGCCGGAGGCAGCCTATCTCCAGGCCGAAATCGTCTCGATCGCGCCGGGCACGGCCGGCACGGTTTCCCTGACCGCCGCCGGCCGTGCTTTTTATTACGTCCTCGATGGGGAACCGTCCTGTAGCCTGGGAGGCCAGGCGATCCGCCTGAGCCGGGGCGATGTCCTGTACCAGCGCCGGCCGGCCTCCCTCCGCTGGTCCAGCGAGGGGAGCACGGCGACGGTCCTGATCGCTTCCCTTCAGGTGGAGGAGAAATAGCCTCGGGAGGTCCGTATGAGCCGGAGGGTTCGCCAGACGACCGCTTCTCCACCGCCCGAAACGCCCCCGCCGGCCGGAAGGCGCTACCGTCGCCTTTCCCCCCGCGAATCCACCTGGGCCTCGTTCACGGATGAGCGGCAGTACCGCCATGTGCGGGGGGAACTTTGGCGCATCGCCTTCCTGGCCCTGATGCTGTTCGGCAGCCTGGTCCTGCTGCGCCTCCTCTCATCCGCCCTGGGGCTGCTGCCGTAGGGGGACGCCGATGGCCGAGAAGATTCTGATCGTCGAGGATGACCGCCACATCGTCACCCTGGTACGCTACGTCCTGGAGCGGGAAGGATACCGGGTCCAGGTGGCCCGGGACGGCGTGGAGGGGCTGAAAATGGCCCGGGAGTTTCGCCCCGACCTGGTGGTGCTGGACCTCAACATGCCCCGGATGGACGGGGTGGAGATGTGCCGTCGGCTCAAGGCCGAGCAAAATTCCCTGGTGATCTTCCTGACCGTACACACGGAGCGCGAAGCCATGGCCCGGGGCTATCGGGCCGGGGCCGACGATTACATGGTCAAGCCGTTTGAACTGGGAGAACTCCTGGCCCGCATCCAGGCGCTTCTGGCCCGGCGGAAGGGGGAAGCGGCCGGCGAGTCCCCCTCACCACCCTTCCAGGAGGGCGGGGAGGCTGCGGGCGACGTCGTCCCGTAGGATGGCCGCCGCATAGGGGTCGGCCCAGGTGGCGTCCCGGTTGCAGAGGATCAGGGGAGTGTGGGACTGGACGGCCAACCAGGGGAGTTCGGCGGCCGGCGTTACCACCAGCGAGGAGCCGACGACCAGCAGGAGGTCACCATGGGCGATTTCCCGGCGGGCCTCCTCCAGCACGTCCGGCGGCAGCATCTCCCCAAAGAGGACCACGTCCGGCTTGATCAGTCCGCCGCAGGAACAGTGAGGGACCTCCTCCATCTCCAGGAAACGTTCCAGGAGTGGGTAAGCCTCGACCTCGGCCCCGCACCTCAGGCAGTGGGCCGTCTGGCAATTTCCGTGCAGTTCCAGGACCCGACGGGAGCCGGCCCGCTGGTGCAGCCGGTCGATGTTCTGGGTGACCACGGCCCGCAGGATGCCGCGTCGCTCCAGTTCGGCCAGGGCGTGGTGGGCCGGGTTCGGCCGAGCGGCGAACATCTGGCGGGCCGAAGCGCCGTACCAGCGGTAGAAGGCGGCCGGATTGCGCCTGAAGGCCTGGATGGAAGCCACCTCCATCGGGTCCACCCGGCTCCACAGCCCGGTGCCCGGGGAGCGGAAATCGGGAATGCCGGAGGGTGTGCTGATGCCGGCCCCGGTCAGGGCCACGGCCCGGCGGCTCCGGCGCAGCAGGGCGACGGCCTGGGCATAAGGTTCTTCGGGCATCGCCGGCCTCCTGTTACCGTCCTATCGGCCCCATCATAGGCCGAAAAGGCCGCCTTGTCAAATGCGGCGAAAGGTGGTATAATAAAAATAACAGGCGATCCCACGTCCCCGCGGGTCCAAAGCGGCCGGCGTGGGGAGGGGCAGGGGTGCAGGCCTGCCCCGGCTGGGCCCGTGGCGCAACGGCAGCGCGAGTGACTCATAATCACCAGGTTCCAGGTTCGAATCCTGGCGGGCCCACAGCGTGCGGTTTCGGCCCAGGATCACCCGGCAGGGCCGGCCCTGGGGTGTGGTAGGGACGTTTTGAAGCCTGGTGCTCTTCCGACCAACTTGGGACACCCCCGTAGCCAACCCGGGAAGGGGACGCTACGCTTGTTCAACCCACGCAAACGCGGCGTCCTGCTTTTGCATGGGCCGGACGGGTTTGGAGATAGGCATCCGCGAACCCGGGCCACGTTGCGCCCGGCCTTTCCTGTGGTATAATGCAGGAGGAGGATGCCGGTATGGGCCCGTGGGATCCCGAGATCGTGGTCATTGGGGCGGCCTGCCTGGATATCAAAGGGCATGTGGCCGGCCGGATTCACCCGGCGACCTCCAATCCGGGCCGGGTACGCATCGCCGTGGGCGGGGTGGCCCGCAACATCGCCGAGAACCTGGCCCGCCTGGGGCTGCGCACCGCCCTCCTGACCGCAGTGGCCCGCGACCCTTTCGGCCATCAGGTGGTCAAGCATACCAGCCGCGCCGGCGTGGACGTGAGCCAGGTGCTCTTCCTGCGCGAGCAGCGCACGGCCTCTTATATGGCCCTGGTGGACGGCGAGGGCAACCTCTCCGCCGCCGTGGACGACACGGCCATCCTGTCCGCCCTGACCCCTCGTTACATCTACGACCGCCGACGCCTCTTTCGCCAGGCCCGCATGGTGGTGGTGGATGCCAACATCCCCCGGCCGGCCATCGAGACGACCCTGCGGCTGGCCCGAAAGTACGAGGTGCCCGTTTGCCTGGACCCGGTCTCCTTTGAACTGGCCCTCCGACACCGGGACCACCTGGAGCACGTTTACCTCCTGACCGCCGGAGCGGTGGAGGCCGAGGCCCTGACCGGCCGGCCGGTTTCCTCGCCCCGGGAGGCGGCCGATGCCGCCCGACAACTCGTCTCCGCCGGCGTGGAGGTGGTGGTCATTTCCCTAGGGCAGCAGGGAGTAGCCTATGCCAGCCGGGAGCAGAACGGCTACGTGCCGGCCATGCGCGCCGAGGTGGTGGACCCGACCGGAGCGGCCGATGCCCAGACCGCCGCGCTCATCTACGGCCTGGTCAACCGCTTTCCCCTGGATGAGGCGGTCTGGCTGGGCGTCTCAGCCGCCGCCCTGACCGCCCAATCGCTGGAAACGGTGCGCAGCGACCTCTGCCTGGAACTGCTCTACCAGCGCCTGGTGAGTTGAGATGGAAGCCGAACAGGCCACCGTCCTCGTCGCCGACGACGACCCCAAGGTCCGGGAACTTCTCCGCATCTTCCTGGAAAAGGCCGGATACCGGGTGGTCTTGGCCCAGAACGGCGCCGAGGCCATCGCCCTGGCCCAGGAGAGCGCGCCGGACGTGATCCTGGTGGACGTGATGATGCCGCAGATGGACGGCTTTGAGGCCTGCCGGCAACTGCGCAACGACACCCGCACCAGCCACGTGCCCATCCTGATGCTCACCTCGCGCTCGGCCCTGGGGGATAAACTCTCCGGTTTTGAAAGCGGTGCCGACGACTATGTGACCAAACCCTTCGACCTGGATGAACTCCTGGCCCGCATCCGCTCTCTCCTGCGCCGGGCGCGGGAGATTCCGGTACGCAGCCCGCTGACCGGGTTGCCGGGCAACCGCCTCCTGCAGGAGGAATTGCGGCATCGCCTGCAAAGCGGGGCGCCGCTGGCCCTGCTCTATGTGGATATGGACCACTTCAAGGCCTTTAACGACGCCTACGGCTTCGTGCGCGGGGACGAGGCCATCCGCCTGCTGGCCCGCCTGATTCAGGAGACGGTGGCCGAGAAGGGTTCGCGGGACGATTTCATCGGCCATATCGGCGGGGACGATTTCGCCATCATCACCCGGCCGGAGCGGGTGGAGGCCATCTGTCAAACCCTGGTCGAGCGCTTCGATGCCGCCATTCCCACCCTCTACGACCCGGCCGACCTGGAGCAGGGCTATTTGCGGGGCTATGACCGGCACGGGGTGCCCCATCGCTTCCCTTTGATGACCATCTCCATCGGCGTGGTGACCAACGTCCACCGCACCTTTTCCGACCTGGACGAAGTGGGCCGGCTGGCGGCGGAGATGAAGCATCTGGCCAAGCGGATGCCGGGAAGCACCTATGCCGTGGACCGGCGCGCCTCCTCCGCCCGACCGCCTTCCCAGGAAGCGGAGCGGCGGGGGTACCGCCCCCCCGGTGAGGTGGCGATGGCCGGGGCGGAGCGGGACCTTTTGCAACTCCTGCGGATTCATCTGGAACGGGCCGGCCGGCGGGTGCACCTCCATGCCACGGGGAGTGAATTGCTGGCCTCGGTCCGCACCTCCCCGCCCGCGCTCATCGTCCTGGACGCCTGGCAGGAGGACGGCTCCGTCTGGGACCTCTGCCGGGAACTGCGGGCCATTCCCGAACTGCAACACCGCCCGATTCTCCTCCTCTCGACCGACGCCGAGGACGAGGAGCGAGCCTTCCGGCTGCATATGGATGCCTTCCTCCTGAAACCGTTCTCGCTGAAACAGTTCGCCGCCTGTGTCGAGGACCTGATCGCCCGTTGCCCGCCCCCTTCGTCCGCACCAGGAGATGCGAATGAGCAGAATTCTGGTCGTCGAGGATGAGCATCCCATCCTCAAGTTGATCGAAGTCAACCTGAGGCTGGAGAACCACGAGGTCATCGCCGCCACCGACGGCCTGCAGGCCCTGCAGAAGGTGCAGGAAAGCCGGCCGGACCTCATCATCCTGGACATCATGCTGGGCCCGGGTCTGGATGGCTGGGAGGTGCTGCGCCGGCTGCGGCAGGACGAGGCCTTCCAGGATACGCCGGTGGTCGTGCTGACGGCCCTGGTGCAGGATGCCGACATCATCCGGGGATGGCAACTGGGGGCCGATGAGTACATCACCAAGCCGTTCAGCCCGCTGGCCCTGGTGAAGACGGTGCAGATGGTCCTGGACCGCACGCCGGAGGAGCGGCGGGCCCGGCGCGAGCGCGAGATCGTCCGGGCGCAACTTTTGCGCAGCCTGCGTGAGCGAAGGGAAGGTCAGGAGGTTCCGCCGGTCGCCCAATAGCCAAGTGAAAGGAGCGCAACCGTGCGCCGTTTTCGAGATTTTGCCCGAAAGCATCTGCCCGAGGTAGTGGAGGACCTGCGGAGCCTCTGTGCCCTGCCCGGCATGGCCGGCCGGCCGGACGAATTGCAGGCGACTGCCGCCTGGGTAGCCCACGCCCTGGAGGAAAGCGGCCTCCAGGTGCAGGTCCTTTCCGCCGGCGGACCGCCGGTGGTCCTGGCCGAACGGGAAGTTCCGGGCCGGCCGACCGTCCTCTTCTACGACCACTACGACGTCCAGCCGCCCGGCGACGAGCGCGAGTGGCGCTTCCCCCCTTTTTCTCCGCGCCTGTATCGCCGCCGGCTCTATGCCCGGGGCGCGGTGGATAACAAAGGAACGCTTCTTGCCCGTCTGTGGGCTTTGCGCGCCTGGCAGGAACTGGAGGGCGGCCTCCCGGTGGGGGTGCGCTTCCTGGTGGAGGGAGAGGAGGAGGTCGGCAGCCCCCACCTGGCCGAGTTTGTCCTGGCCCATGCCGAAAAGTTGCGGGCCGACGGCTGCATCTGGGAGAGCGGCGGCGTAAGCGCCGACGGCCGGCCTCACCTCTACCTGGGGATGAAGGGCCTCCTGAGCGTGGAACTGGAGGCCCGCGGAGCCGTCACCGAACTGCATTCCGGCTGGGCCACCATCGCCCCCAATCCGGCCTGGCGGCTGGTCTGGGCTCTTTCTAAGTTGAAAAGCCCGGACGAGGAAATCCTCATCGACGGCTTTTACGATGCCGTGGAAGGACCCGACCACGAGGAGATCCGTCGGGCCCGCCGGCTGCCTTTTCCCGAAAAGGAGTACCTGGAGGCCTGGCAGGTGCCCGCCTTCCTCCAGGGCATGTCCGGGAGCACCCTCCTCCTCTGCCAGTTCTACTCCCCCACCTGCAACATCTCCGGCCTCTCCGGAGGCCACGTGGGCCCGGGCGAGCGCACCATCGTGCCCTCGGTGGCCCGCGCCCGGCTGGACTTTCGGCTGGTGCCCCGGCAGCGCCCGGAGGAGGTGCTGGACCAGTTGCGCCGCTATCTGGACCGGGAGGGCTTCACCGACATCCAGATTCGCCCCCTGGGGTCCCCGCTCATGCCCTTTCGCACGCCCCTCGATGCCCCCTTCGTCCGTGCCGTGGTGGAAGCCACCCGACAGGCCTTTCAGAAACGGCCGGCCGTCTTCCCCATCGCCGGCGGCTCCGGGCCGATCTTTCTCTTCGGACAGGGGCTGGGACTTCCGGTGGTCGGGCTGGGCCTCGCCCATCCCGGCTCCCAGGTCCACGGGGCCAACGAGAACGTGCGCCTGAGCGACCTGGAACGGGGCATCGTCCACGTCGCCGTCCTCCTGGCCCGTCTGGCGGAGGGCCTCCCGGGGTGAGTTCTCCCCGCTGCTCGGTCATCATCGTCAACTGGAACGGCCGGCCCTACCTGGGCCCCTGTCTGGAGGCGCTGCGCCGGCAGAGCTGGGGCGATTTCGAGACCATCCTGGTGGACAACGCCTCCACCGACGGCTCGCCCGCCTGGGTAGCCGAACATTTCCCCGAAGTCCGCCTGATCGTGCACCCGCGCAACCTGGGCTTTGCCGAGGGGTGCAACCGCGGTTGGGCCGAGGCGCGGGGCGAGTTTCTGATCCTCCTGAACAACGACACCCAGGCCGAACCCTCCTTTCTGGAGGCGCTCGTGGAGGCGGCCGGCCAGGACGAGCGCGTCGGGCTGGTCGGGGGGGTGCTCGTCTTCGACCGGCGGCCGGAGTTCATCGCCTCGGCCGGCATCCGGATGCAGTGGGATGGGGTGGCGCTGGACCTGTGGGCCGGCCGGCGACGGGAGGAATTGCCGGAGGCGCCGCAGGAAATCTTTGGCCCCAGCGGCGGGGCGGCACTCCTGCGCCGGACCCTGCTGGAGGAGGTGGGCCTCTTCCGGCCCGAGTTCTTCGCCTACCTGGAAGATGCGGACCTGGCCTGGCGGGCCCGCCTGAGCGGCTGGCGAGCCCTGCTGGCCCCCCGGGCCGTCGTCCGCCACGTCTACTCCGCCACCGGAGGGCAGGATTCGCCCCGGAAATCGTTTTACCTGGCCCGCAACCGCTGGCTGGTGCTTTTCCTGAACCTGCCGGCCGGGTTGTGGCTACGCTACGCGCCGCTCATCCTGGCCTATGACCTGGCTGCCTGTGCCTACGGGGTTCTGAGCGGAAGACATGAGGTCTGGCGCGGCCGGCTGGCGGCACTGCGGATGCTCCCCCGGCTGTGGCCGGAGCGCCGGGCCGTGCAGCGCCGGCGTCGGGTGCCGCTGGGGGAACTGTCCCGTCTCCTCTCCCCACCCCTTTCCCCCTGGGGGACGCTGCGCCTGCGCCGGGAGATCGCCCGGCTGGCCGGCGGGTCGGGATGAAACCCGACCTACTTCTTCTCTGAGCCGTTCGCTTCCAGGTAGAGCATATCCCGATTGTCGTCGTAGCCGAAGAGTTCGCCGTAGCGGCCCCAGGCGATGGCCAGGTCCATCTGGGCCTCTGCTTCCTCCGGCGTAAACTCCCACTCCAGGACATCCTGGAAGACCCGGCGCGGCACCCGGCCCTCCGGCGTGGCCCGCAGCCCCTTCAGGAGCCAGCGGATGAGCGGGATGCGCCGGGCGCGGGAGGCAAAGATCTCCTTGCGGGCCAGGATGCTGGCCTCGGCAAAGGTCTCCCCCAGCGGCGTCAGGCTGACATCGCCCTGGGCCACGCGCAGGAAACCGAGCAATTCCCCGGCCTCCACCACCGGCAGGAGTTCGTCGATCTCCATGCGCAGGTCGTCGGCCAGGCGGTAGAGGTCCTCCCGGTTGCCCGGCTCCTCATCCAGGTGCTCGATCAGGCCGGAGAGGGCGCTGATGGAGGCCGGAGGGAGGGCCCGCGTCCTGCCCGGCTCGCCGGGGGCCGAACCCAGTTCCACGGCCGGCGGCTCGGTCTGGCCGGCCACCGCCGCGTAGACCCGGTCCACGGTGGCCAGGAAATCCTCTCCCTTGCGCTGCCGGGGGTGGGGCAGGCGGACCTCCACCTCGGCGGCGATGCGTCCCGGCCGAGTCTCCATCACCACGATGCGGTCGGCCAGGAAGACGGCCTCTTCGATGTTATGGGTGACCAGGATGATGGCCTGGGTGGGAATCTGGCCGCCGGTCCACAGTTCGACCAGTTCGCCCCGCAGGGCGTCGGCGCTCAGGACGTCCAGGGCGGAGAAAGGTTCGTCCAGGCACAAAAGTTCCGGTTCGACGGCCATGGCCCGGGCAAAGCCCACCTTCTGGCGCATCCCGCCGGAAAGTTCCCGGGGGTAGGCGTTCTCGAAGCCGTCCAGGCCGACCTTGTCCAGCAGGGCCAGGGCCCGTTCCCGACGTTCGGGCAAGGGGATGCCGCGGGCCTGGAGGGCTACCTCGACGTTTTCCAGCACCGTCAGCCAGGGAAAGAGGGCAAAGGTCTGGAAGACGATGGTGGCGTAGGGATTGACGCCCCGCAGCGGCCGGCCGCGGTAGAGCACCTCCCCTTCGGTGGGTGCGTTCAACCCGGCGATGATGCGCAGGAGCGTGCTCTTGCCACAGCCGGAAGGCCCCAGGAGGGCCAGGAATTCGCCCCGGCGCACCGTCAGGTTGATTCCCTCCACGGCGACGATGGCCCGGGGGCCGTGCCCGTAAATCTGGCGGATGTTGCGCAGTTCCAGGAGAACTCCGTTCTGGGCCATAGGATACCTCCCGCTAGTCCATCCGGTACTGTTCCTCGGCCCGGCGGTAGAGCCGGCGCCAGAAGAGCCGGTTGAGCAGCACGACGGCGACGATCATCGTGAGGGTGGCGGCCAGGAGGAGGGGATAGTTGCCCTCCCCCGTCGCCTGGGAGATCAGGGCGCCCAGGCCGGTGACGCTCTGCTTCTGCTGGCCAAAGACCACATATTCGGCCACGATGCTGGCGTTCCAGGCCCCGCCGCTGGCGGTGATGAGCCCGGTCACCAGGTAGGGAAAGGTGCCGGGCAGGAGGAGGATGCGCCAGCGTCCCCAGCCGCGCACCCCCAGGAGTTCGGTGCTGAACTTCAGGTCCTGGGGGATGGCCGAGGCACCGGCGATGACGTTGAAGAGGATATACCACTGGGTTCCGGTCATCATCAGGAAGATGGAGGCCAGTTGCAACCCGGCCGGCAGGCGCAGGAGGAACAGGAGGAAGATGGGGAAGAGGGCCGTGGCCGGGATGGAGGCCAAAATCTGCACCACCGGCTGCAGCAGGGCGGCCAGGCGGGGACGGGTGCCGATGAGGACGCCCAGCGGCACCGTCCAGAGCAGGGAGATGGCGATGGCCACGGTGACCCGCAGGAGGGTGGCCAGCGTGCCCAGCCCGATCTCGCCCCAGGTGGCCGCCGGCAGCGCGACCAGCCAGGTGCCGGCCCAGAAGGCGCCGTAGAGGAGGCCGGCGGCCAGGATGCCCCCCAGGGCGTATCCGATCAGCCGGCTCAGCCAGGGCGTGCCTTTCTCTTCCCCCTCCTGGGGCGGCCGGGAGAAGCGCATATCCAGCCACTCCAGGGCGGGGCGGAACATCCGGCGGTGCAGCCCGGCAAGGAGACGCGAGCGCTGGAGGAGGTTGTAGAACCAGGAGGTGACCGGCTCCTGAGATTCCACCATCTCCAGTTGGAAGCGCTCCCCCCAGGCCAGGAGGGGCCGCCAGACCAGTTGGTCCAGAAGCACGATCAGCCCGACCAGGACGGCCACCCCCAGGAGGAGGGCCCGTACATCTCCGGCCTGGGCGGCCTCCTGCAAATAGGCCCCCAGGCCGGGCAGGCGAAAGTCCCGCTCGCCCACCGTGTAGACCTCGGCGGCCATGAGGAAAAACCAACCGCCGGCCCAGGACATGATGGTGTTCCAGATCAGCCCAGGGGCGGCAAAGGGCAGTTCCAGCCGGCGGAAGCGCAGCCAGTCGGAAAGGCGGAAGGTGCGGGCCGCCTCGTCCAGGTCCCCGGGGATGGTCTGGAGGGCCTGGTAGAAGGAAAAGGTCAGGTTCCAGGCCTGGCTGGTGAAGATGAGGACGATGGCGGCCAGTTCGGCGGCCACCCCGGAAGGCAGGACGGCGGCCAGGCTGAGGAGCACCACCGGCAGGAAAGAGAGGATGGGCACCGACTGCAGCACGTCCAGGATGGGGATCATGATCTGGCCGGCCAGGCGCCGTCGGGCGGCCGTGCGGGCGTAGAGGAGGCTGAAGGTCAGGGAGAGGAGGTAGGCCGCCAGCATCCGGCCCAGGGAGAAGAAGGCATAGATGGGCAGGGCCCAGGCTTCCCGGTGAATCGCCGGCCCCGGCACAATGGCCGGCGTGCCCATCGCCAACCGCACCCCCAGGTAGAGCAATCCGACCAGGGCGATGAGCACCGCCAGGTCCCCCACGTCGAAGAGGGGGCCCGGGGGCAGGAAAGGCGCAAAGCGGCGGCGCAGGCGGCCCATCTGCGTCCTCCGGTTACGTGCCTGAGGCGGGCAGGAACATGCCCACGCCCAGGATGATCGTGAGCCGGGTGATCGGCCTATCGTGGTTCCCAAGTCCGCAGGATCGGGCCCGGTATCTCACCCGTGCACGACAGCAAATGATGTGAATTTTTGGCGTATCTTCCGTTCTCAGGGGGGACTGGGGAACTCAGGCGGGGGAGGGAGGGGGAAATCAAGCGGCCACCGGCATAGCCACCTCCCCCGGGATGGATGCCCCACGCCCGGATTCGCACAGTCCCCGACTACGTTGATAATCCTCGTCCATCGATACCGAACCTCCACCCCGCCGGCCAGGCCGGACGGAGGTAAATCAACTATAACATGGAGTTTTTCCTTTGTCAAATGCGGCCGTTCGGCCCTGCCCAATCCGGGCCGACCGCGTTTGTTCGCCGGGAAGGGGTGTAGTATAATGAGGCGGGCATCCGGGCCGTGGGTGTCATCGGCCTCCAGCCGGGCGATGTTCCGAGGCAGGAACTTGGGCACACCGGGACAACCTTCGGTGAGGAAAAAGCAGGTGGCCTTGCTGTGGAAGCGGGCGATGCCGCCCACCCCGTGGTTTCGCCAAGAAGCCGCCGGGACCGTTTCCCGCCCGCTCGCCTGGGCCAGGGAGGCCTTCGATCGGGAGGTCCGCCTCTGGGGGCGGACGCTGGGCGACCCTTTTTTGGGCTTCCTCCTTCTGGGGACGTTGCTCCTGCTCTTCCTGGCCGGCCAGGTGGGCCCTCCGCTGACCCTGGAGGTCGGCGAACGCCCGGACGAGATGTTCCTCAGCGGCTTCTACGAGCCGGAGAGGGTGGCCGGCTCCTCCTTCCGCTGGAGCACCGGCGAGGGCCGGCTGGACATCCCGGCCCTGGGGAGCGCGCCTTACCGCCTCAACCTGCGCCTCGCCGCCCCCCGGCCGGCCGGCACGCCTCCGCCTCTCCTGAGCCTGATTCAGGGCGGGCACCTCCTCCTGGAAACGACCGTCGAACCGGTGCCCCAGGTCTATTCCCTCCTCCTGCCGGCGGAGGCGCTTTCCCCCGGGAATCTGGCCCTGGAATGGCGCTGTGAAACTTTTTCTCCGGGCGAGGGCGATCCCCGGATGCTGGGGGTCGTGCTGGACCGCCTGGAGGTATGGAGGGCCGGCCGGCCGCTCGCCCTCCTGCCTCCCGAAACCTACCTCTGGCCCCTCGCCGCCGTCCTCCTGACCGTCCTCCTGGCGCGACGGCTGGGTTGGCCTCGGCAGGTGGCCCTGGGGGCGGGGGCGGCCGGGGCCCTGGTGCTGGCCGCCTTGCTGGCCTGGACCCGTCCGTTCCTCGCCCCGGGCCTGGCCCTTTTCCCCCTGACCCTGGCCTGTTCCTACCTCCTCCACGCCCTTTTTCGGAAGCCGCTCCACCGCCTCCTCACCCGCTCCGGGGGGAAACCATCCCTCCCGGTGGAACGCGTTCTCTGGAGCGTGGTGCTCTTTTTCCTGGCCGTGCGTCTGGCCGGCGCCCTGCATCCGGCCATGGAAACCTGGGACCTCTGCTTCCACTTCCATCGCCTGCAGGATGTGGCGCGGGGCGAGCCCTTTTTCACCATTGTCTCGGGGGAATGGCGGGGCCTGCAGACCCTCTACCTGCCCTCGCTCTACCTCGTCCTGGCCCCCTTCTGGGCGGTCTTCGGCGGCCGGCTGGTGCCCCTCCAGGTCGCCGCCGTCCTGCTGGATACCTCGGCCGCCCTGCCGGTGGCCTATCTGGCCGGCCGGCTGCTGGGATGGGGAAGGGCGACCTGGCTGGCCCCCTTCCTCTATCTGACCCTGCCGCAGTCCTACATCATCTTCTCCTGGGGCGTTGTAGCCAACATCTTCGGCCAGTGGCTCCTCCTGCTCCTGCTGGCTTTCCTCTTTTCCCCGGCCGGGAGACTTTCTCGCCGGCCGGCCTGGATGCTGGCGGCGGCGCTCCTGACCCTGGGCCTGCTCTCCCACCCGGGCACGGTCCTCCTGACGGCCGCCCTGCTGGGCGGATGGTTCTTCCTGGCCTGGTGGTTGCCTCGGCCGGGGGGGCTTCCCCGGCCGGTCGTGGGGCGCTGGGCCGGCGCGGCCCTGGGAGCGCTGGGGCTGGTCACGGCGCTTTATTACAGCCACTTTGTCCCGACCATGTGGGAATCGCTCCAGGCGATGGGCCAAGGGAGCAACCTGGAGCAACCCCGGCAGGGGGGAATCCTCGTCCGTGGGCCGGTCATCGACCCCGAGTTGGGCCTGCAGGCGGTCGAGGTTTCGACCTGGGGAGAGGCCGTCCTGGCCGGGGGGCGAGAGGTGGCCGCCGAGGCCCGGGCCTATTACGATACCTGGCCGCTCCTCCTGGCCCTGGCCGCGTTGCCCGGACTGGCCGGGGAGCAACGTGCTCCAGCCGTCCGCTTGCTGGGGCTGGCCTTTACAACGGCCCTGTTTTTTGTTATCATCGGGCTGGCCCTGAACCTGTACGTGCGCTATATGTACTTTTTGCTGCCTTTTGTAGCGCTGGGGGCGGCCTGGTGGCCGGCCCGCTGGAGCCGCCGGGGGCGGGCCGGCCGGCTGACGGCGCTCCTTGCCGGGTTGTACCTGCTTTTCCTGGGACTATCGTTCTGGGCCGGCCACGTGCTCTACTACTCGGCCGGCTGCCGCTGAAAGTTCCAGGGGTGGAAGACGGTGCTTGGAATACCGGGGGTAGGTCGCTTTGTCCAACCGACCTGCACCTGATTCGGCCCAAACATCCGATGTGCACCGGCACAACCGGGTACCGAGGAGAGAGCAGGACATGGAAACGTTCCGCCGCCTGAGCATCGTCATCCCGGTCTATAACGAGCGCGACCGCGTCGGACGGGTCATCGAAAAGGTCCTGCAGGCCGATTCGTTGGGCCTGGAAAAGGAGGTCATCGTCGTGGACGACGGCTCCACCGACGGCACGCGCCAGGTGCTGGCGGCCTACGAGGGGAGGGAGAACGTGCGCATCTTTTACCAGGAGCGCAACCAGGGCAAGGCGGCGGCCCTGCGCCGGGGCTTTGCCGAGGTCAGCGGGGAGATCGTCCTCGTCCAGGACGCCGACCTGGAATACGACCCGGAAAATTACCCGGCCCTCCTTTCTCCCATCCTGGAAGGCCGGGCCGACGTGGTCTACGGCTCCCGTTTCCTGGGCGGCCCCCATCGGGTGCTCATGTTCTGGCATTATGTAGGCAACAAGGTGCTGACTACCCTGTCCAACATGTTCACCAACCTGAACCTGAGCGACATGGAGACGGGCTACAAGGTCTTTCGCACAGAAGTCCTGCGTCGCCTCCGGCTGCGCTCCAGCCGCTTCGGCTTCGAGCCGGAGGTCACGGCCAAGGTGGCCCGGCTGGGCTGCCGCATCTACGAAACGCCCATCTCCTACTACGGCCGGACCTATGCCGAGGGGAAAAAGATCGGCTGGAAAGACGCGCTGCAGGCCGTCTACTGCATCCTGCGCTACGCCTTCTGGGATTAGAGGAAAACGATGGAACGAAAACTGAGCATTTCGGCCTTTTTCCCTTGCTACAACGACGGGGGCACCATCGCCAGCATGGTGCTGAGCGCCCTGGTGACGCTCCGCCAACTCACCGACGATTACGAGGTCATCGTGGTGGACGATGCCGGGAAGGACTATGCCCCGCTCATCCTGGAGGAACTGGAGCGCGTCTACCCCGGGGAGGTGCGCGTCATCCGCCACGAGAAAAATCGGGGCTACGGCGGAGCGCTGCGCAGCGGCTTTGCCGCCGCCACCAAGGAGTGGGTCTTTTACACCGACGGCGATGCCCAGTACGACCCCCGGGAACTGAAGAATCTGGTGGCCGCCCTGAAGGAGGGGGTGGACGTGGTCAACGGCTATAAGATCGACCGCTCCGACCCCCTGATTCGCAAGATCATCGGGCGAATCTACCACTACACGGTCAAGTTCCTCTTCGGCTTCCGGTTGCGCGATGTGGATTGCGACTTTCGCCTGATTCGCCGGAGCATCTTCGACCGCATCACCCTGGAATCGAACCATGGGACGATCTGCCTGGAGATGGTCAAGAAGATGCAGGATGCCGGCTTCCGCTTCGTCGAGGTGCCGGTCCACCATTACCATCGTGCCTACGGCCGATCCCAGTTTTTCAACTTTCCCCGGCTCTGGCGGACGGCCCGGGATCTGGCCCGGCTGTGGTGGAAACTGGTGGTCCGCAAGGAGCATCTGAGGTAGGGGCGATGCGCATCTTTATGTTTTCCTGGGAATATCCCCCCTATGTAGTCGGCGGCCTGGGAAAGCATGTGATGGAACTGGCCCCGGCCCTGGCGGGTCAGGGGGTAGAGGTGCACCTGATCGTCCCCTGTTTGGCCGGAGGTCCGCTGGAGGAAGGCCGGCCGGGCCACTTTATCCACCGTGTGGGCGTCCCCTGGGGGTACGGCCAGGATTTCTTCAACCTGGTCTCCGACAACAACGGGCTCCTGCGCGAGCGGGCCGAGCGGCTGATGGAGGAGGCCGGCCGGCCCGACCTCCTGCACGCCCATGACTGGCTCGTGGCCCGGGCGGCCATCGAGTGCAAGCACCGCCATCGCCTCCCCCTCATCGCCACCATCCATGCTACCGAACGGGGGCGCGGTCGGGGCAACCTCCCCGGGGAGCAATCGCAGGCCATCCACAGCATCGAGTGGTGGCTCACCTACGAGGCCTGGCGGATCATCTGCACCAGCCACTACATGGCCCGCCAGGTGCAGGAGTACTTTGCCGTGCCGGCCGACAAACTCGACGTCATCCCCAACGGCGTGGACCCCGGCCGTTTCCAGGCCCTGGAGGGGGAAGACCTGAGCGCCTTCCGCCAGAACTATGCCGCCCCGGACGAAAAGATCGTCCTCTACGTGGGCCGGGTGGTGGCCGAAAAAGGGGTGCCGGTGCTTATCGAGGCCGTTCCCCGCGTCCTGGCGCGTTACGACAAGGCCAAATTCGTCATCGTGGGGACCGGGCTGCTCCTGGAGGACCTGCGCCGGCGGGCCGAAGAACTGGGCGTGGCCCGGCGCATCTACTTTGTCGGCTACGTCCCGGACTATACCCGCGACCGCCTCTTCAAGGTGGCCGACGTGGCCGTCTTCCCCAGCCTGTACGAACCGTTCGGCATCGTCGCCCTGGAGGCGATGGCGGCCCGCACGCCGGTCGTCGTGGCCGAGACGGGAGGGCTGGCCGAGGTGGTGCGCCATGCCGAAACCGGCATCACCGTCTACCCGGGCGACCCCGATTCCCTGGCCTGGGGCATCCTGCACACCCTGGAACACCCCGAATGGGCCCGGCAGCGGGTGGAGAACGCCTACCGCGAGGTGCTGGAGCGCTACAATTGGGCGACCCTGGCCCGGCAGACCGTTGCGGTGTATAAGCGGGTTCGGGAGGAGTATAAGCGGAGTGGGTGGGGCTCTTCGTACAGTTAGAAAGTTCCAGGTTCGAAGGCGGTGCATTGAGCCTGTCGAAATGTTGAAATACCGGATGATTTTCTGCTGATTTGGCCAAAACATCCGATCCGAACTTGCAAAACCGAGTCCCGGAGACAAGCGAGGTGGACCATGGTACTGGCTGAGATGACCTGGAAAGAGGTAGCCGATTACCTGGAGCGCGATGACCGCATCATCGTGCCGGTGGGCAGCACGGAGCAGCACGGCCCGCGGGCGGTGATCGGGACCGACCACCTGGTGCCGGCCGGGATTGCCCGGGAGGCCGGCCGGCGCAGCGGGGTCCTGGTGGCCCCGACGCTCCCCTACGGCATGTCCCTCCACCACATGGCCTTTCCCGGGACGATCTCCCTGCGCCCCAGCACCCTGCTCCAGGTGACCTTCGACCTCCTGGCCTCGTTGGCCCGACACGGCTTCCGCCGCATCCTCCTCCTGAACGGGCACGGCGGCAACACCCCGGTGCTCACGGCCGGCATCGCCGAAGCCAACGATGTCCACAGCGAACTGCGCATCAAGGTCGTCTCCTGGTGGGAACTTCCCGGCGTCAAGGCCGTCCTGGACGAGGCCTTTGGGGAGAAGGAGGACGGCCACGGCACGCCCGGGGAAACCTCGCTGGTGATGGCACTGCATCCGGGAATCGTCTCCGACCGGCCGGTGGAGGTCCTGCCGGTGGTGCAACCGAGGGTCTGGCCCAACGCCCAGGTCTGGGCCGAGCACTACCCGGACGGCTCGGGCGGCGCGGACGTCAATCTGGCCTCGGAGGCATGGGGCCGGCGCCTTCTGGAGGCCGCCGTGGTCGCCGTGCTGGACGAACTGGAACGCTGGTGAGGCAGCCCGATGGATGTGAACGCCGTTCGCGCCGATTTTCCCATCCTGCAGCGCACCGTCCACGGCAAGCCGCTCATCTACCTGGACAACGCCGCTACCACCCAGCGGCCGCGCCAGGTCCTGGAGACGCTGCTCACCTTCTACAGCCACTATAACGCCAACATCCACCGCTCCCCTCACCTCCTGGGCCAGGAGGCCACCCTGCTCTACGAGCAGGCCCATGAGAACGTGGCCCGCTTCATCGGAGCGGAGGATGAGGGAGAGATCATCTTTGTCCGCAATACCACCGAGGCCGTCAACCTGGTGGCGAACTCGCTCCTGCGCCGCGAGAGCGGACCGCTGCGGCTCCTTCCGGGCGACGAGGTCCTCATCACCGTGATGGAGCACCACTCCAACCTGGTGCCCTGGCAGGCCCTGGCCCAGGAGGCCGGGTTGACGTTGCGCGTGGTGGACATCCTGGAGGACGGCACCCTGAACCTGGCCGACCTGGAGGATAAACTGGGGCCGCGCACCCGGCTGGTCTGCTGCGCCCACGTCTCCAACGTCCTGGGGACGATCAACCCGGTGGCCGAGATCGCCCGCCGGGTCCATGCCGCCGGCGCCCTTCTCCTGGTGGACGGGGCGCAGTCGGTGCCCCATATGCCGGTGAACGTGCGGGAACTGGATTGCGATTTCCTGGTCTTTTCCGGCCACAAGATGCTGGCCCCCTTTGGCATCGGCGTCCTCTACGGCCGGCGGGCCCTTCTGGAGCGGATGGCCCCCTTCCTCTACGGCGGGGATATGATCGCCGACGTCACCCTGGAGCATTCCACCTGGAACGACCTGCCCTGGAAGTTCGAGGCCGGGACGGCCAACGTGGCCGGCGGCGTTGCCCTGGGGGGCGCGGTGGACCTCTGGAGCGGCCGGAAATTGGTGGGGGCGGTGGATTACCTGCAGGACATCGGCATGGCGGAGGTCCAGGCCCACGAGCGGGCGTTGCTGGCCCAACTCCTGCGGGGCCTGCAGGCCATCCCCCGCCTCCGCGTCTACGGCCCCCTGGAGCCGGAGCGGCGGGGGGCGGCCGTCTCCTTCACCGTGGAGGGGAGCAACCCCAGCCTGGTGGCCCAACTCCTGGACGACGAGGGCATCGCCGTGCGGGCCGGCGGGCACTGCGCCCACCCCCTGGCCCGGCGGCTGGGCGTGGGGGGGACGGTGCGCGTCAGCCCCTACATCTACAACACCTCCGAGGAGGTCGAGCGTTTCCTGGAGGTTCTGGAGGACATTGTACGGAGGCAGGTGCCGTGAGTACCCGGTATACCCCGACGCTCCTGGAGCACTTTACCCATCCCCGCCACGTGGGCATGCTGGAGGATGCCGACGCCTCCGGCCAGGGCGGAGGAGGCCCGCTCTGCCCGGAGGATATGGCCCATGTCTGGATCAAGGTGCGCGACGGGCGCATCGTCGAGATCGCCCACAAGACGATGGGTTGCCCGGTGGCCATCGCCTCCAGCAGCCTGACCTGTAGCCTGGCCGAGGGCAGGACGCTGGAGGAAGCGCTGCAGATCACCCCGGAGGTGGTCATCGAGGCGCTGGGCGGCGTCCCGGAGCGCAAGGCCGATTCGGTGGTCGCCCCGGAGGCCCTGCGCCGGGCCATCGAGGCCTACCTGGCCGGCCGCCCTTCGCCTGAGGGGCAGGTCTGACGCGGGGGGAGGGCGATGGACTCGGCAGTCCTCTGGGGACTCCTGGCGACCATCGGCACCGGTCTGGCCACGGGTGTCGGGGCCCTGCCGGTGCTCCTGACGCGCCGGGTCTCGGAGCGGCTGCTCGATGCCATGCTGGGCTTTGCCGCCGGAGTCATGCTGGCGGCGACGGCCTTTAGCCTCCTGCGGCCGGCCATAGAGATCGGCGATGCCCTCTGGGGGCCCTGGGGAATCGCCGTGGTGCTGGCCGGCCTGCTCCTGGGGGCCGTCTTTCTCTCCCTCCTGGATCGGGCCATCCCCCACCTGCATTTTATTGCCGGACCGGAAGGCCCCTCTTCCCGCCTGCGGCGCATCTGGCTCTTTATCCTGGCGATCACGCTGCACAACTTCCCCGAGGGGCTGGCCGTGGGCGTCGGCTTCGGGAGCGGGAACCTGCGGGAGGCCCTGGTCCTGGCCCTGGCCATCGGCCTCCAGAACATGCCCGAGGGGTTGGCCGTGGCCCTGCCGCTCCTGCGGGAAGGCTACTCCCGCCCCCGGGCTCTATACTACGCCACCCTTTCCGGGCTGGCCGAGCCCCTCGCCGGGCTGGTGGGCGTGCTGGCGGTACAACTGGCCCACTTCCTCCTGCCGCCGGCCCTCTCCTTCGCCGCCGGGGCCATGCTCTTTGTGGTGAGCGATGAGATCATCCCCGAAACCCACCGCCGGGGTTATCAGCGCGAGGGCACGTTCGGCGTCATCGTCGGCTTCATGGCGATGATGTTCCTGGATAACGTCTTTGGATGAGGAAGGATATGGAAGAGGAAACCATCACCCTCACGGTCAACGGCGTGGAACGGGAGGTGCGGGTCGGTCCACGCACCACCCTGCTGGAGGTGCTGCGCGAGGAACTCGGCCTGACCGGCACCAAGAACGGCTGCGGCCAGGGACATTGTGGAGCCTGCACCGTGCTGGTGGACGGCCAGGCGGTGCGCTCCTGCATCTACCTGGCCCGTCGGGCGGCGGGACGCCGGGTGTTGACCATCGAGGGCCTCGCTCCCTCCCCCTGGGGACAGGAGGGAGGGGGCGAGGGTCTCCATCCGCTGCAACAGGCCTTTATCGACCAGGGGGCCGTGCAGTGCGGCTTCTGTACCCCCGGGATGATCATGGCCGCCCTGGCGCTTCTTCAGCAGAGCCCGCGCCCCGGCCGGGAGGAAATCCTCCTGGCGCTGGAGCCGAACCTCTGCCGCTGCACCGGCTACTCCAGCATCGTCCGGGCCGTCCTGCAGGCCTCCGGCCAGTTGCCCCCGCCCGCTGCGCCTCCTCCCACTGCCCCGCTCCGTACCATCGGCCGCTCCCTTCCCCGCCCGGATGTCCGGGCCAAAGTGACCGGTCGGGCCCGCTACGCCGCCGATCTGCGCTTTGAGGGCCTGCTATATGCGGCCGTCCTGCGCAGCGCCCATCCCCACGCCCGCATCCTGCGGCTGGATGTGGAACGGGCCCGGACGATGCCGGGGGTGGTGGCCGTCCTCACCGCCGACGACATCCCCGGCCGGCGTACCCATGGCGTCCTGCGTCCGGACTGGCCGGTGCTGGTGGGGGTGGGGGAGAAGGTGCGTTACATCGGGGATGCCCTGGCCGTGGTGGTGGCCGAGACGCCGGCCCAGGCCGAGGAGGCCCGGGCGGCCGTCGCCGTCGAGTACGAGGTGCTGCCGGGGGTCTTTTCCCCGGAGGCGGCGCTGGCGGAAGGTGCCCCCCAGGTGCACGAGGGCGGGAACTTGCTCAAGCACATCCGGGTGCGCAAAGGGGATGTGGCGGCCGGCCTGGCCCAGGCCGAGGTCATCGTCGAGGAGACCTTCCGCACGCCGACCGTCGAGCACGCCTTCCTGGAGCCGGAGGCGGCGGTGGCCGTCCCCGAACTGGCTCCGGGGCAGGAGGGGGTAACCGTCTACGTCGGCTCCCAGATACCCTTCGCCGATCGCGAGCAGGTGGCGGCTTCCCTCAGCCTGCCGCTGGAGCGGGTGCGGGTGGTGCAGACGGCCGTCGGGGGGGCCTTTGGCGGGAAGGAGGACATCTCGGTGCAGATTCACGCCGCCCTGGCCGCCTGGAAGACCGGCCGGCCGGTGAAACTCGTCCTGAGCCGGGAGGAATCGATCCGCGTCCACCCCAAGCGCCATGCCACCACCATCCACCTCCGGGTCGGGGCGACCCGGGAGGGCCGGCTGACGGCCGTGCAGGCGGAGATCTACGGCGATGCCGGAGCCTATGCCTCGCTTTCGGAAGCGGTGATGACGCGCACGGCGACCCACGCGGCCGGCCCCTACATCGTCCCCAACGTGGCCGTCGACTGCTATGCCGCCTACACCAACAACCCGCCTTCCGGGGCCATGCGCGGCTTCGGTGTGCCCCAGGCGACCTTTGCCATCGAGACGGCGCTGGACATGCTGGCGGAAAAGGTGGGGCTGCATCCCCTGGAACTGCGCCGGCGCAATGCGCTGCGGCCCGGCGCGACCACGGCCACCGGACAACTCCTGCGCGAGAGCGTCGGCCTCCTGGAGACGATCGACCGGGTGGAGGAAGCCGTGCGTTCTCTGGGGGAAGAGGTGCTCCTCCCCTCGGGGCCGGACCGGCGGCGGGCCTGGGGCTTTGCCTGCTGTATGAAGAATGTGGGCCTGGGCGGAGGGGTACCCGATAGCGCCGGCGCGACCGTCCTGGTGACCGAGGAGGGACGGCTCTCCGTGAGGATCGGCGCGGCCGAGGTCGGGCAGGGGGTGGTGAGCATCGCCGCCCAGATCGCCGCCGAGGTGCTGGGCGTGCCCCTCGAGCGGGTGGACATGGTGGTGGGCGACACGTTGCTCACGCCGGACGGCGGGGCCACCACCGCCTCCCGGCAGACCTTTGTCACCGGCAACGCCGTGCAGCTGGCGGCGGAAGAGGTGCGGGCCATCCTGGCCGGCGCGGCCTCGGAGGCGCTGGACTGTCCGCCGGACCGGCTGGCCTTTGTCGAGGGGACGATCGTTTCCCCCGAGGGGCGTCGGCTCACCCTGGCCGAGGCGGCGCGTCTGGCCCGGGAGGAGGGCCGGCCGGCCCAGTCCACCCGCATTTACACGCCCCCACCGACCACACCGCTGGGCGAGCCCGGCGACGACCACTTTGCCTACGGTTTCGCCACCCAGGCGGCGCTGGTGGAGGTGGACCTTCGGAGCGGGAGCGTGCGCGTCCTCAAGGTTGTGGCCGCCCACGACGTTGGCCGGGCCATCAACCCGCAGGCCGTCATCGGGCAATTGGAGGGGGGCGTGGTGATGGGGATGGGCTATGCCCTGAGCGAGGAACTCGTCCTGGAAGAAGGGCAGGTGCGCAACGCCGACCTGCGCCGCTACCGGCTGCCCCGGGCCCCGCTCATCCCCGAGGTCATCCCCATCTTGGTGGAAGCCCATCATTCCGAAGGCCCCTTCGGGGCCAAGGGGGTGGGGGAGATCACCTCCATCCCCACCGCCCCGGCCATCACGAGCGCCATCTATGCGGCCGCCGGAGTGCGTATCACCCGGATTCCGGCGACGCCGGAGCGGGTGTTGGAAGCGCTGGGGCGGCTGGGCCCAGGTCCAGGGCAAGGCGACCGATAGGGGAAATCTTGCCCTTGGGGCAGGAGGAGGCGACCCATGAACAAGGCCGGAAGATACTTGCTTGCCGCGGCGCTCGGAGCCGTGGTGGGGGGCGTGGCCGTGGTCCTGACGATGCGGGCCATGCCGCGCCTGATGGCCGGCATGATGCGTCGGATGATGGAGGGTGCGGGGCTGGGGGAAATGTGACGGCGCATGCTGGCGGGCTTCGGGAAAGCCCCGGATGCACATGGTGAGTTGTGATCCCTGGGAACCGTTGCAGGCCGAAATCATCTCCTGCCGCCGCTGTCCCCGCCTGGTGGCCTGGCGGGAGGAGGTAGCGCGTCGGCGTCGCCGGGCCGATGGGGGCGGCCCGTACTGGAGCCGGCCGCTTCCCGCCTTCGGGGATCGGCAGGCCCGTCTGCTCGTGGTCGGACTGGCGCCGGCGGCCCATGGGGGCAACCGCACCGGGCGTATGTTCAGCGGCGATGAGGCCGGCCGCACCCTCGTTGCGGCCCTCTACCGGGCCGGATGGGCCAACCAACCCCGTTCGGAGGGCCCCGGCGACGGGCTGGAACTCCGGGACGTCCTCCTCACCGCCGTCTGCCGTTGCCTCCCGCCGGAGAACCGCCCCACGGCGGAGGAACTGCGTCTCTGCCGGCCCTTTCTGCGGCGCGAACTGGCCCTGCTTCCCAACCTGCGGGTCGTTCTGGCGCTGGGAAGGGTGGCCTGGGAAGGCTTTCTCCGGGCCTGGCGCGAGGAGGTTGGAGAGGCCCCGGGCGGCGAGTTTCGCCACGGAGGGGTCTATCCGCTGGGAAACGGCCGCTTTCTCGTGGCGTCCTATCACCCCAGCCAGCGGAACACCCGCACCGGCCGGCTGACGGCGGAGATGCTGGACGCCGTCCTGGCGCAGGTGCGGGAGCGTTTGTCTCACTGATCGGGTGCCTCAGGTCACCCAGGGGGATCCCCAACCTTTCCTCGCTGCTTGACCATCCTCTGGAGCACTTCCCAGGCGTTCTCCAGGGAGCCTCCGTACTCGGACAGCCATTCCGGGGGCGAATCTACGTTCACATGGAGCCAGTGCGTCTCTTCTCCGCCCCTGCCGGTATGCTGGGGAAGGGCTTTTTCAGCGCTACCTCTTTGGGTATCACCCAGCAGTGGGCATCAAAGGGGGACAACCCCAAACAGATGACATACTCATAGTCCTGATCGCGAATTTGCTGAAACACATAGACCCCACTTTCCCAAAAGGTGGAGAATTTAACTTCCACGCGATGCCCTTCGATGAGCAAATCCGCTTGGGGGTCGCGGCATCCGATCACCTCTAGTCCCTTGCTTACGCACCAACCTGCAACCAGGCGTTCCCCAATTTTCCCCACCTGACGAGAAGGGCAATCGCGAATCCAGGCAAATGGACTGTTGGCCCAGGCGTTGTCTTCCCGGATATATTCACTCTTGGCCGCAATATCCGCCAAGCACTGGACATCCGGTGCCAGCAGACGCTTCATTTTGGAGGTCCTTTTCCCTATGGGAAGCAAGTGCTTCACCGAACAGAGAGGGTTGCCAGAAAGGTCGAGGATCAAAGCCGATCCACTCAATAGAAGGAACGTGGGCAAAGCGCCTGGCCATCACCTCCAGGGCTTCCCGATTGTTATCCACCAGGATGAAGCGGCGGCCCAGGAGCAGGCAGGCTTCGCCGGTGGTGCCGCTACCGGCGAAGAAGTCCAGGACCAGATCGCCGGGATTGGATGAGGCCTGCACAATCCACTTGAGGATACCCAGAGGTTTTTGGGTCGGATAGCCGGTTCTCTCCCGGCTATTGGTCGGCACGATGGTGTGCCACCATACGTCGGTGGGAAGTTTGCCCCGAGAGGCCTTTTCCGGTCCGACCAGGCCGGGGGCCATATAAGGGATGCGTTCGATTTCATCCACATTGAAGGTATAGTGCCGGGGATTCTTCACATATAGCAGGATATTGTCATGTTTGGGAGGCCACCTCCGCCGCGGTCTTCCCCCCGTAGTCATAGGCCCAGATAATCTCGTTGAGGAAGCACTCCCGACCAAAAATCGCATCGAGCAGGACCTTGCAATAATGAACTTCCCGATAGTCCACGTGCAGGTACAGGCTGCCGTGGGGGGCCAGCACGCGATAGGCCTCGCGCAGCCTGGGTTCCAGGAAAGCCAGATAATCATCAAAGATATCGGAAAACGATCGGGTGCCGATTTCGACAGTCCTATACCGGTTTCCCTGAAAGCCGATGCGGTCGCCATCCTCCGCACGGAGGGTTCGGATGCGAGTCCGCCGTTGAACCTTGCCGGTGTTGAACGGCGGATCGATGTAGATCAGGTCCACGCTGGAGGTGGCTATGTCTTTCAGAACCTGCAAGTTCTCTGCAAAATAAATTCGATTCATCCTTTTCCTCCCTGACGCCTTACCCCTATTATACCATCTTCAAGCCGGGACAGCAATTTTACAAAGGGTGTAGCTGCCCTTACCTCTCACGGCTAGGGGGAGTGGGGGAGGGAAAAGGCCACTTCCCGACAAACCTGGGACATACCCTTTACAACAGTTTGCGCACCTGGGGCGGCTGTAGTACAATAAGGAACAAAACGGTTTCGGGCCGAGGAGGTTTGGGTGGAGTTCTATTTCTGGTTGCTGGCCATTCCGGTGCTGGCCGTCCTGATCCTGGTCCACGAGGTGGGGCACTTCCTGGCAGCCCGCTGGATGAAGGTGCGGGTCGAGGAGTTCGGCCTCGGTTTTCCGCCGCGCCTGCTCACCCTGGGAGTGTGGGGCGGCGTCCGCTATACCCTGAACGCCATTCCCCTGGGCGGCTTTGTCAAGATGGCCGGCGAGGAGGACCCACGCGTTCCGGGCAGCCTGGCCGGGAAAAAGCCCTGGCAGCGGGCCATCGTACTGAGCGCAGGGGCGCTGATGAACTTTATCCTGGCCCTGGCCCTCTTCACCGGCGTGGCCGTCTACGGGTATGAGGAGCCGGTCAGCCAGCGGGTGGGCATCTTCCTCATCGAGCCGGATTCCCCGGCCGAGCGGGCCGGCCTGCAGGTGGGCGACGTGATCACGACCATCAACGGCCGGCCGGTCACCTCCCTCTACGACGTCCGGCTGGAATCCACGCTCAACCGGGGCTATACCATCACCCTGGAGATCGAGCGCCACGGCCGGCAGGCGCGGGTGGACCTGGTGCCCCGCCAGAACCCGCCGCCGGGCCAGGGGGCCATCGGCATCGGCCTGGATTACGATGAGGCGCCGGTCATCGTGCAGCGCATCTTCCCCGGCTCCCCGGCCGAGCGGGCCGGCCTGCAGGTGGGCGACGTCATCCTTTCCCTGGACGGACAACCCCTGGAAAACAGCCTCCAGTACCGGGCCTACTTTACCCGGGAGTGCCGTGAGGCCGCCGCAGCCGGGCTGCGGGCCATCGCCGGCCTCCTGGTCGGGGACGGGCGCTACGTCCGGGACCTCCTGCCCCGCCTGGTGCGCCTGGAGGTCGAACGGGATGGGAAGCGCCTCGGCCCTCTGGTATTGGAAAACGACCTGGCCTATGCCGAACTGCCGCTGGGGCTGGACTACTGGCGCTGGGCCTGGCGTAGGGGCGGCCTGGCCGAGGGGTGGAAGGAAACGGTGGAAGCCATGCTCCTGGTGCCGCGGACGCTGGCGGCCATCTTCCGCCGGTCGGTCCCGGCCAGCGAACTGGCCGGCCCGGTGGGCATCACCTACATCACCGCCCAGGTGGCCCGGGAGGCCGGTTTTCTCGGCATCCTTCGGACGACGGCCGCCATCAGCATCAACCTCTGTCTGGTGAACCTCTTTCCTCTGCCGGCCCTGGACGGCGGCCGGCTGGCCTTTGTCCTCCTGGAGTGGCTGCGCCGGGGGCGGCGGGTGCCGCCGGAGTGGGAGGGGGCCATCCATATGGCCGGCTTTATCCTTCTCATCGGCCTGGCCCTCCTCCTCACCTACTACGACATCCTGCGCGTGGCCGGTGGAGGGTGGGGAGGTCCATGATGGAAGCATCTCGTCCACATCCCCGGCGCCTCTCCCGTCCGGTGCGCCTGGGACCGGTCGTCATCGGCGGCGGGGGGCCGATCGTCGTCCAGTCTATGTGCAGCACCGATACCCGCGATGTAGCGGCCACCACATCCCAGATCGCCGCCCTGGCCGAGGCCGGCTGCGAAGTGGTGCGGGTGGCCGTCCCCGATGCCGAGGCGGCCGAGGCCCTCAAGGCGATCGTCCGGGCCAGCCCCATCCCGGTGGTCGCCGACATCCACTTTGACCACCGCCTGGCCCTGGCCGCCCTCCAGGCCGGCGTCCACGGCCTGCGCCTGAACCCGGGCAACATCCGCGACCCCGACAAGGTGCGGGCCGTAGTGCGCGCCGCCCGCGAGCGGGGGGTGCCCATCCGCATCGGGGTCAACGCCGGCTCCCTTCCCCCGCCGGAGGAGGAGCCCGGCCGGCCTCCACCGACGCTCAAGGAGGTGCAGGCCACCTTGCCCAAGCGGATGGTCCAGGCCGCCCTGGGCCACATCCGCATCCTGGAGGAACTCGACTTCCACGACATCGTCGTCTCCCTGAAAGCCTTTGACGTGCCGATCACCGTCGCCGCCAACCGCCTGCTGGCCCGGCAGGTCCCCTACCCCCTCCACATCGGCATCACCGAGGCCGGGCTGCCCTGGGCCGGGACGATTCGCTCGGCCGTGGGCATCGGCATCCTCCTCTTCGAGGGCCTGGGGGATACGATTCGCGTCTCCCTCACCGGCGACCCGGTGGAGGAGGTGCGGGTGGCCTATGAAATCCTGCGGGCCCTCGACCTGCGCCGGCGCGGCCCCACCCTCGTCTCCTGCCCCACCTGCGGACGCACCGAGGTGGACCTGGTGCGCCTGGCCGAGGAGGTCGAGCGGCGGCTCCAGGGCCTGCCGGAAGCGATCACCGTGGCCGTGATGGGCTGCATCGTCAACGGCCCCGGCGAGGCCCGCCTGGCCGATTACGGCATCGCCGGCGGGCGGGGTCGGGGGGTGATCTTTCGCCATGGGGAGGTCGTGGGCTCGGCTCCCGAGGAGAAACTGGTCGAGGCCCTCCTGGCCGAGATCGAACGCGATTTCCCCGCCCTGGCCCGGCGAAAAACTTCGGCCGGCCCGAAGCGCTGAGTACGGTTGAACGTTCCTCGTGGATCGGAAAAAGTCCGGAGACGCCTCTCCACCATCAAGAACGATCCACAGTTCGGTCGGGCGGGGTGCCGGGTGAAGTAGGCCGGAGCGCGGCGACGGCCGGATCGAAATCCTTTGCCGAGCCGTTCCAGGAGCGGAGAGGGCGGTTGCCATGGAGGTTTCGCACTCCGCAGCACCAGGTCCCCAGGGCTCTTTCCCCCTATGCTACCTGGCCTACCCCACCAGCCTGACGCTCCAGGCGGCCAACGCCATCCAGACCTACCTCACGGTACGGGCGCTGCGGGAGCGCCATCCCGACCTCCTGGTGATCGTCCCGCGCCTCCTCCGGGAACCCAGCGCCTTTGCCGAACTCGGCGCGGTGCACCTGCCGCGCCTCCCGGTGGGGAAACTCTCGCGCCTTTTTCCCTCCACCGGCTGGTACTACCTGGAACGCACCCTCTTCGCCTGGATGGTGGCCGGTTTTCTCTTCTTCCGCCGCCTCCGAGGAAGAGGCTGCCGGGCCGTTTACGTCCGGGAGGTTATCTGCGCCTACTGGTTGAGCGGCTTTTTCCGGCACCTCACCGGTGCCCGCCTGATCTACGAGGCCCACGAACTGGAAAGCCGCAACCCCTCGCGGGCCAGAGGCCGGCTCTGGCAGCCGCTTCTGGAACGGTTGGACCGCACCCTCCTCCGGCGGGCCGATGGGGTCGTCTCCCTGACCGAGACCTTTGCCCGCGAACTGGAGGAACGCTCCTTCCGGCCGGCCGCCCGCACCGCCGTCCTGCCCGACGCCTACGATGAGGAACTGTACCGTCCCCTGGAACGTGCTTCGTGCCGGAAGGCCCTGGGCCTTCCGGCCGATGGGCCGATCCTGGCCTATGCCGGGTTGACCTTTTCCTACCGGGGGCTGGACCTCCTCCTGGAGGCCCTGGCCGGTCTGGCTCCCCGCTTCCCGGCGCTGCGGCTGGAACTGGTGGGCGGCCGGCCGGCGGAGATCGCGGCCCTGGAGAAGCAGGCCCGGGCCCTGGGGGTGGAGGGACGGGTGCATTTCCGGGGAAGCGTCCCCCGGGTGGAGGTGCCCCGCTACCTGGGGGCGGCCGACGTGCTGGTCATCCCCGGCACGGTCTCGGGGGCCTCGGCCTCCCCGCTGAAGATGTTCGAGTACATGGCGATGGGCCGGCCCATCGTCTGCGTGGACATCCCGGCCCTGCGCGAGGTCCTGGACGACGACGCGGCCTACTTCTTCCCTCCGGGCGATGCCCCGGCCCTGGCCCGCGCCGTCGAGGCGGCGCTGACCCGGCCCGAGGAGGCGGCGAGGAAGGGGGAACGGGCCCGGCTGCGGGCCTCGGCCTATACCTACGGCCGGCGGGCCGAACGGCTGCTGGAAATCGTGCGGGATGCCCTTGGCAGCCCGTAACGACCTGCGCCGCTCTCCCGGGGCAAGGGCTTCCACTGGGCGCCGTGTTGAGCCGCCGGTTGAGATGTCCCAAGTCCGAAAACCGGGCTGGTGAGCACCTGACCAACCGAACAAAGCCGTAACACTCGCGCAGGGCGAACCGCTCCTCCCTCGGTCGGCGCGCTTGCCAATCGGTGGGAAAAGGGATATAATAGAATTGCCCGGTCCGGTTCTCCCTGAAGGGGTTCGACCCGGTGGGGACCGCCCGGGCGGGGGCGTTCCGATGGCGCAGGAGTGGCCGCTCATCCGGCCTGAGCGGGCCGGCCGGCAGGAAGAGGGAGCCGAACGGCGCTGGTGGCAGTTGCCGGAGGGCTGGTGGCCCCTTTTCCTTCTGCTCGGCATGGTGCTGGTGGTGGCCCAGTCCATCCAGTGGGCGGCCTGGGTGCCCGCCCTGCAAGCGGCCCTGGGCGTGCTAACGCCGGCGGCGCTTCTGGGCCTGACCTTTGGTTTCCTCCTGGCCTGGTGGCGGCGATTTCCCCGCGGATTGGCCCACCTCCTGGGGCTGGCCGGCGGCCTGGCTTGGGTGATTCACCTCTGCGAATCGCTCCGGGCCGTGGCCGTTCCGGGAAGCACGCAGCCCGTAGCCTTTTTGGACCCGGCCCTCCAGGGCTGGGGCGATGTGGCCACCGAACTCCTCCTACGCCTGGAGTTTCTGCGGCGCACCGTGGCCCGGGGCACCGTCGGCGAGGATGTCGTCCTCTTTATCGCCGTCCTGGCCCTGGTCTGCTGGCTGCTCGGCTTTCTGGGTGCCTGGTTCACCTACCGTTCCCACTGGCCCTGGATGGCGGCCGGCCTCCCCTGTGCCGTCATCCTGCTGAGCCAGTTCTATGGCCCCAGGGCCTCTTCCGCCTACTTCGGCCTTTTCCTGTTCCTGGCCCTGCTCTACCTGATCGCCTACTTCTGGAAACAGCGCGAAGTCGAATGGCAGCGGCAGCGGGTTCGCTACCCCCGAGAACTGGGGGCAGGCGTCCTCTGGGCGGGGGTGCTCCTCAGCGCCGCTCTGGTGCTGGGGGCCTCCTTCCTGCCGGCCGCCGGCGGCGAGGGGACGGGCGATTTCTGGGACCGCCTCTTCCAACCCTGGCGGGAGGTGCGCCGGACCTGGGAGCGCCTCTTCAACATCCAAGGCGGTGCCGAGCGGATTGCCCTGGGGGAATATGCGCCGAGTTTTGCCCTGGGTGGAGCGCGCCATCCCATGCAAGGCGTGGCCCTGGAGGTGCGCACCCCCTATATGGACTATCTCCGGGCCGTCTCCTTCGATTACTACGACGGACACGGCTGGAGCAACCTGGTTCGGAACCGGGTCATCGCCCAGATCGGGGCCCGGGAAACGCTGCCGATCTCGGCCAAAGGCCGGCGGGTGGTCAACCAGGAGATCATCCCCCGCCTGCAGGGGGGGCGGGTCCTCTTTGCCATTGCCGAGCCGGTCAGCGTGAGCCTGCCGATCGAGGTGGAACTGGGGGCTTCCTTGGCCGAAGCCGGCTTCGAGGACATGATTGCCCTGCGGGCGCACAGCCCGCTGGCCGAGGGGCATGGCTACCGGGCCACCTCCCTCCTCTCGATGGTCGACAAGGCTACGCTCCGCCAAGCCGGTCAGAACTACCCCGCCTGGGTGCGGGAGCATTACCTGCAACTCCCACCGACCCTTCCCCACCGCGTATGGGAACTGGCCGATCAGATCGTCCTGAAGCGCCTCCTGGAACTCCGGCCCGAGATCAGCCAGACCCTGGCCGTCCGGATGGCGCCGCTGGTTGCTACGCCGAACGCCG
>JBMFNL010000016.1:11603-19967 GCA_049970175.1 Chloroflexia bacterium | reverse complement strand
ATCAGCCAGACCCTGGCCGTCCGGATGGCGCCGCTGGTTGCTACGCCGAACGCCGTGCATCATCAGGTGGCGGAGCCAGTCCCCCCCCTCGAAGTCCGGATGGCGCCGCTGGTTGCTACGCCGAACGCCGAGGCCGCCTTTGTCATCCAGATCGAGGTTGCCGGAGAAAGGATCGGCCTGCGCATTCAGGGAGACCGAATCATCGGCGTTTTCCCCTCGGGCGCTCTGGTGACCGAGGGGCTCATCAGCCCTTACGATGCCGCCGAGGCGGTTCAGAATTACCTGCGCACCCACCTGACCTACCGGGAGGACATTTCCGCCCCGCCCCCGGATGCCGATGCGGTGGACTATTTTCTCTTTGAAAGCCGAGCCGGGTATTGCGACTATTTTGCCTCGGCGATGGTGGTGCTCCTGCGCACCCAGGGCATCCCGGCCCGCCTGGTACGGGGCTATGCCTCGGGAAAGTACGATGCCCGGAGCAAAACCTATATCGTTACGGCGGACCTGGCCCATTCCTGGGTGGAAGTTTACTTCCCCGGCTACGGCTGGCAGCGCTTCGAGCCGACGGCGGCGAACTATACCGCCCTGCCCGAACGTCCGGAATCGCCCCAGGAAGAGGAGACGCCCCCTCGGCGGGATTCCGACCGGGAGGCCCGGCCGCCGAGAGATTTTCGAGATCGGCGCAATCGGCGTGACCTGCTCGATGAGGAGATCGAGGCCGACTTTGGGGAGACCACGCTGCCGACGACGGCCTCCTCCCCGGCCGGCCCGGCCGTCGCCCTGACCATGGGCGCGCTGGCCCTGGCCGGCCTGGGAGTGTGGCTCTTCCTGAACCTGCGGGTGGGATGGGGGTTGCGCGCGCTGGGTCCGGCGGCGGCCACCTACGAACGGATGTGTCGCTGGGCCGGCCTGCTGCGCCTTCTGCCGGCCGGCCAGCCTACCCCCATCGAGACGGCCGAGGGACTGGCCGCCTCGCTGCCGGACGTGCGCCCCCGCTTGCGGGAAATCGCCGAACTCTATACTCGGGAGCGCTTCGGCCCGCATCCTCTCCGAAGTGCAGACCTTTGTATCGTCCGGCAGGCCTGGAGCGCATCGCGTTGGCGGCTGTGGCTGTATCCCCTGCGGCGAGCGGCCCAGGCGCTGGAGGCCCTGTGGGGACGCCTGGCAAGGAGGTGGAAAGATGAAGGACACGACCCCTCCGAACGGTGACCTGTTGCGAGACGTGCCCCTGCCCCGCTCCCTGCGGGAGGTCATGGTGGAGACCGACCGCAAGGTGGCCAGCGGGCAACTGGGGGCCTACACCCCCCTGCCGACCGGCTTCCGGGAACTGGACGAGGTGATCGGGGGCGGCTTCAAGCAGGGGGAACTCATCCTCCTGGGCGGGGCCCAGGGGTTGGGCAAAACGGTCTGGGCGTTGCAGGTGGCCCGCAACATCGCCGCCTACACGCCGGCCGTGGTCGTCTACCTTTCCTACGAGCATGATGAGGAACACATGCTCAGCCGGCTCCTCTGCATGGAGAGCATCGACCCCACCGTGGACGGGCTACAGCGGGGGCTGCGCCTGCGGGACCTGCACCGGGCCATCCTCCTCTACCGCCAGCGCAACCCCAACGCCGGCTTCTTCGACGTCCTGAAGTCTCTCCCCCAGGCCAGCCAGATCTTTGAAAAAATCCAGTTGTATCTGCACAAACTCTACCTGCTCAAGGCCAGCCCGCAGAAGACGACGCTCCCGGTCGTCGAGGCCATCGTGCAACACCTGCAGGCCCAGACCAACCACGCCCCGATGGTGCTGGTGGTGGACTATTTGCAGAAGATTCCCCTGCCCTACCTGACCGAAAACGAGGCCGAAAAGGTCACCATCGTGGTAGAGGGGCTGAAGAACATTGCCCTGAGCCACGGCATCGCCGTCCTCTCCATCGTCGCTTCCGACCGGGAGGGCCTCAAGGCCACCCGCCTGCACCTGCGCCACCTGCGTGGCAGTTCGGCCCTGGATTACGAGTGCGACATCGCCATCATCATGAACCAGAAGTGGAAGATTCTCTCCAAGAAGCACATCACCTTCAACATCCAGCAGGCGGAGAAGTGGAAGAGTTGGGTGGTCTTTAGCGTGGAGAAGAACCGGGCCGGCCGGGCCGAGGTGGACCTGGAGTTTGAACTGCGTTCCGAATACTTCTGCTTCAACCCGAACGGAGGCATCGTCGAGCAGACGCTCATCGATGAAAAGGTGATCGCGGAGTAGGGCCGCGTCCCACGGCTCCTCCGAATCGGTCGCCTGCGAGCAGGGTGCATCCAGGAGATGTGCCGGCCCTTTCAATGGTACGATCACGGTTGCGGCCCGTTTGTGCTCTTCGGACCGGCGCATCTGGCCTGTCTGGGCATCCTCCTGCTGGCCGTGGCGGCCGTGATTCTCCTGCGCCGGCGCTTTTCTCCCCGTGCCCGCCGCCTGTTCCGCTACGGCCTGGCCGGCCTGCTCATCGCCAACGAGGTCTCCACCCACCTCTGGCACGCTTGGGTCCAGCAGTGGTCGGTGCAATATATGCTGCCGCTCCACCTCTGCAGCGTCTTCTCCTGGCTGACGGCCGTGATGCTCCTTACCCGCAGTTACCGAATCTATGAGTTCGCCTATTTCCTGGGCATCGGCGGGGCCGTCCAGGCCCTGATCACCCCGCACCCCGGCTTCGGCTTCCCCCATTACCGCTTCTTCCAGTCCTACTTCGCCCACGCCCCCATCGTCCTCGGCACGGTCTATATGACGGTGGTGGAAGGATACCGCCCCACCCTCCGGTCCCTCCTGCGGGTGGCCGTGGCCATCCATCTCTATATGCTGCCCGTCTTCGCCCTGAACCTGCTCCTGGGGAGCAACTACCTCTTTATCAACCGGAAACCGGCCGAACCCACCCTGCTGGATTACCTGGGGCCCTGGCCCTGGTATATCCTGGGGATGGAGGCCGTCGGCCTGTTCACCTGCTTGCTCCTCTATCTCCCCCTGGCCCTTTCCGACCGGGCCAGCCTGGGCCTGCGCACTTCCGGAGGGCGACGATGAAGGACCGGGCGACGCTGGTGGCGATTCTGCTCCTGGCCGGGGCCATCCTGTTCAATCTGGTGGCCCTCTGGCCGGAGGTGGCCCTGGAGGCCCCTGTCCTCAACGACGATACCCTGCACCTGGACCTGGTGGAGCGGACGGTGGAGGCGCTGGATCGCGGCGAGGACCCCACCGATTTCTGGGTGCCCGATTTTGTGCAGGGCTATCCCCTCTTTCACCACTACCAGCACCTGCCGCACCTGGTGACGGCCCTCCTGTACAAGGGGCTGGGCGGGGCGCTTTCGCTGCGCACACTCTATGACCTCGTCCGCTACCTGCTGCTCTGTACCTTTCCCCTTTCGGTCTACTGGGCCGGCCGGCGGCTGGGTCTCCGGGCGCCGGCCGCCGCCCTGGCCGGGCTGCTTTCCTCCCTGCTCTCCTCCGGCGGGCTGTATGGGATGGATTTCTCCAGTTACGTCTGGCGGGGATGGGGCATGTACACCCAGTTGTGGGGGATGTGGCTCCTGCCGCCGGCCCTGGCCGGCCTGTATGTCACCATACGCGAGGGACGTGCCTGGGCCGGGACGGCGGCGCTGGTCGCGGCCACCCTCCTTTCGCACACCGTCCTGGGGTATGTGGCCCTCCTCTCGGGGGTGCTTTTCCTCCTTCTAGGGCCGTTCTCGGCCCTCGGCCGGCGTGCCCTGCGCCTGGGCCTGGTCCTCCTGCTGGTGGCGCTTCTCTCGGCCTATTTCCTCCTGCCCTTTTTCCTGGACCGGCTCTATATGAACCGCAGTGTCTGGGAGGACCCCGGCAAATACGATGCCTACGGCTGGCAGTGGACGCTCCAGGCCCTCTTCTCCGGCCGGCTGCTCGATTCCGACCGCTTCCCCTCGCTGACCCTTCTGGCCGGCCTGGGGCTGGTCGTGTCCATCTTTCGTTGGAGACGCTCCGACCTCTATCGGCTGCTGGTGCTCTTTTTCCTCTTCTGGCTGGCGCTCTACTTCGGCCGGCCCACCTGGGGCGTGCTCCTGAACCTCCTTCCGATGAGCAGCGAGTTGCACCTGCACCGCTTCATCGTCCCGGTGCACCTGGGGGCGCTGGGGCTGGCCGGGTTGGGCCTGGCCTGGCTGTGGGAGCGGGCCTGGGCCGCCTTCCGGGCCCCGCCGCCCTGGGCCGGGAAACTGGGCGGCCGGCTGCGGTTCTGGCCGCTGGCCCTGGCCGGGATCCTTTCGGCCGGCCTTCTGGGCCCGGTCTATGCCGAACGGAGCGCCTACCTGGCGCTCAACGGCCGCTGGCTGGCCGAAAACCTGGCCGCCTATCGGGACGAGGAGGCGGTCCTGGACGGCCTGCTGGAAAAACTCCGCGGCCTCCCACCGGGGCGGGTCTATGCCGGACGGGCGGCCGGCTGGGGCAACGACTACCGGGTGGGCAGCGTTCCGCTCTATGCTTTCCTGGCCCAAAACGGCCTGCCCAACCCCGGCTACCTCTACCACGCCCTTTCGCTCAACGCCGACATCGAGGGTTACCTGGACGAAGGCCGTCCGGCCACCTTCAACCTCTTCAACCTGCGCTACATCGTGGCTCCGGCCGACCGGCCGGGGCCTGCCTGGGCGCGCCCCCTCGTTTCCTACGGCCGACACACCCTCTACCTCGTGGAGACCGGCGGCTACTTCGACCTGGTAGATAGCCGCCTCCTCCTGTACGGCCCGCGCGCCGATTGGTTCGCCGCCGCCCAGGCCTGGGTGCAGAGCCGCTGGGTGGAGGCCCGCCAGCATCCCCGAATCGTCTTCGGGCCGGCCCCGGTCGGCGAAGCCCCCGTCCTGCCCCTGTCCGCTTTCCCCCAGCAGTTGCCCGACCTCCCCTTGCCGACATCCGAGCCGTGCGGACGCATCCTCCGGGAGGAAGTGCAGGGGGGAACCTACACCGTCGAGTTCACGGCCGGCCGTGCCTGTTGGCTTCTCCTGAAGGCGACCTTCCATCCCGGCTGGGAGGCCACGCTGGACGGGCGGAAGGCCGAGACGGCCATGCTGGCCCCCAGTTTTGTGGGGGTGGCGGTGGAACCGGGGGGCCACCGGGCCGTCTTCCGCTACCGGCCCTGGCCGCTGCGGCTCCCGCTGGGGGTGGCCGGCCTGGCCGTCTTCCTCCTGGCGGCCCTGGCCGAATGGCAGGGCCGGCGGCTGCACCGCCTGGTCGGGCACCTGCGGGTGCGTCGGGGCGAGCGGAGGACGCCCCGCTGGCCGGTCTGGGAAACCTGGGGGGAGGCGCTTCGCCTGCGCTGGCAGCAAGAGTGGCGGTGGGTGGCCCTCCTCCTGGTCTTTGTCCTGCTGACCGGACTGCCCACGCTCCAGATGAAGCAGATGACCGGCCACGATGCCCTGGAGTATCTGCCCCGGGCGGTCGAGTTTTACCGGGGACTCCAGGAGGGCGAAATTCTCCCCCGCTGGGCGCCGGACCTGAGCCGGGGCTACGGCCAGCCCTTTTTCCTGTTCAACCCGCCCCTGGTCTATTACCTGGCCTCCGCCTTCCATGCCCTGGGGGCCTCCTTCATAGCCTCCCTGAACCTGACCTGCCTGGTGCTTCTGGCGCTGGCCGGGCTGGGGATGTACCTGTTCGCCCGGGAGTTCTTCGGCCAGGCCGGCGGAGTAGTGGCCGGTGTGGGATACGTCCTGGCCCCCTACACCCTGACCAACCTCTATGTGCGCTATGCCCTGGCCGACTTGGCCGCCATGTGCCTGCTCCCCTGGGCCTTCTGGGGGCTATGGCGGTGGGCCTGGGGACGGGAAGACGGCCCGGCGTCGAGAAAGGAGGGGGAAATCGGGTATCTTCTGGGAGCGGCCGGCGCCACGGCCTTGCTCCCCCTGAGCAGCAATCCGGTGGCGCTGGTCGTCATCCCGGTCTTGGGCGTGTACGTCCTCTTCCTGGCCCGTCGGAAGCGCCGCTGGCGGGTGCTGGGGAGAGGCCTCCTGGCCCTGGCCCTGGGGTTGGCCCTGAGCGCCTTCTTCTGGCTTCCGGCCATCGCCGAGCGGCACTGGGTCAAACTCGATAACCTCCTGCGCGGCTATCTCAACTACCAGAACCACTTTGTCTACCTGCACCAACTGATCTACTCCCCCTGGGGCTTTGGGCTTTCGCTGCCGGGGCCGTATGATGAGATGAGTTTCGGATTGGGGCTGGTTCCGCTGGTGATGCTGGGGGTCAGCCTGGTCCTGGCCCGCTACCTGCGGGCCCAGTTGCGGGAAGCCGGCGAGGGCTGGCCTCACTTCTGGTTCTTTATCGGCGTACTGGGCCTGGCCGTCTTCCTGGTCACCGATAACTCGCTCTGGCTATGGAATCGGCTGCCTCTGCTGCCATACCTGGAATTCCCCTGGCGGGCCCTGGTGCTGGCCGCCCTGGCCACCGCCTTCATCTGCGCCTTCCCCTTCCTGGGCGTCCGGGAGGAGAAACGGCGACGCCGGCTCCTCCTGGTGCTCCTGGGGGGATTCTTCCTGGCCGCCCTGCCCTATGCCCATCCGGAAGGCTTCCACGAGGTCAGCGACGCCGATTATGCCCCCGCGGTCATCGCCGCCCGGGGCATCGAGGTGACCACCACCGGCGAGTATGAGCCGGTCTGGGCGATGGTGCCCCCGGAGAGTCCGGCCCCGGCCAGCCGGCTGTTTGTCCTGGCCGGCCGGGTGCGCCTCCTGGAGCAAAGCCTGACCGGCACGTCCTGCCGCTGGCTTCTGGAGGCCGACGGGCCGGCCTGGCTGCGGGCGGCCGTCTTCTACTACCCCGGCTGGCAACTCGTGGTGGACGGCCGGGTGCAGTCTCCGAGCGTGCAGAACCCCTACGGGTTGATGGATTTCGGCCTCAGCGGAGGCCTCCACCGGGTGGAACTTACCTTTCGGATGACGGCGCTGCGGCAATGGGCCCTGGCCATCTCCGGTGCGGCCCTGCTGGTCACGGTCGGGTGGCCGGTCTGGCAAGCGTGGCGGCGCTCCCGGGCCTAGGCCGCCGGCGCCGTCCGGGAGGAAACGATGTCCAGACGGGTGCTTCGAGGGGCGATTACCGATGTGCCCGGCATTCGGGTGGGGCAGGCCACCGATGAGCGGGCGCTGACCGGGTGCACGGTGGTGATCTGCGAGCGGGGGGCCACCGTGGGGGTGGCCGTGCGGGGCGGAGCGCCCGGCAGCCGGGAGACCGACCTCTGCCGGCCGGCCCATCCCCTGGTCTCCCAGGCCCACGCCGTGCTTCTGGCCGGCGGGAGTGCCTTCGGCCTGGCCGCCGCCGACGGGGTCATGCGCTACCTGGAGGAGCACGGCATCGGCTATGACACCGGCGTGGCCCGCGTGCCGATCGTCCCGGCGGCCATCCTCTTCGACCTGGCCGTAGGGGACGCATCCACCCGCCCCGATGCGGCCATGGGCTATGCCGCATGTCAATCGGCCTCCGACGGCCCCGTGGCCGAGGGCAATGCGGGGGCCGGCACCGGGGCCACGGTGGGCAAGTTACTGGGGATGTCCCGCTGTATGAAAGGTGGGCTGGGCACGGCCGGCATCGCCCTGGGCGGGGGGCTGGTCGTCGGGGCGATCGTGGCCGTGAACGCCCTGGGGGACGTGGTGGACCCAAAGAACGGGCGAATCATCGCCGGGACCCGCGCCCCCCTGGGGCCGGGCCTGGCCGACACCCTGGCCCTGATGCGCCGCGTTCTCGGGCGGGCGGCCCTGGCCTTTTCCCACACCGTCATCGGCGTGGTGGCCACCAACGCCGCCCTGGATGTCCCCCAGGCCAACTTTGTGGCCGGCATGGCCCACGATGGCATCGCCCGGGTCATCCGGCCGGCCCACACCCTCCTGGACGGCGACACCCTCTTCTGCCTGGCCACCGGCCCCCGCCGGGCCGATGTGAACCTCATCGGTGCCTATGCCGCCGAGGCCGTGGCCGAGGCCATTCTCCGGGGGGTACGCGCTGCCCGCAGCATACCGGGCATCCCCGCCGCCTCCGACCTGGAGGCCTGAAAGAACGGGCCGGGGCGGTTCCGACGGCCGGCCCCTGCCGCTGGCCCAGCACCGGCGGCAGATCGATCCGCTGCGGCCGCTCCCAAAGCACCCGCATCGGGCGGTGCTCCGCCGCTTTGCGTGGGAAAATGCTCCCCTGCTCCCCCACGACCCGTGGAGAGAGGGAGCAGGGGAAGGAGAACGGTTCAGCCTCTTTTCGTCCGCAGCATCTCCCCCACGTCCTCGGCAATGCGGAAGAGGACGATGGTCACTTCCAGCCATATCCGGGCAAAGATAAGGTAGATGAGGAAGATGATGGGGGACAGGATCAGGGTAATGACGCCTGCGGCTGTTCCGGCCCGAAAGGCC
>JBMFNL010000016.1:0-11503 GCA_049970175.1 Chloroflexia bacterium | reverse complement strand
GATGGGGGACAGGATCAGGGTAATGACGCCTGCGGCTGTTCCGGCCCGAAAGGCCACTCCGATCAGAGCGATCGCCCCGAAAGCGCACAGGACGACCACGATGCCGTAGATGATGGAGATGATCGTCGGAGTGATGAACCCCCGGAAGGAAAAGTCGAAGAGGCGGGCGAAAAAGCCCTGGGGATAGCCCCCGGCCGCCGATGCCGGAGCGACCGGGAGAGGGCCGGCCGGCCGCAGGGCTCGACCGCACTTCTGGCAAACCGCGGCTTCATCCGGGTTTTGCGCTCCACACCATGGGCAGAACACTGGACACCTCCTGGATCGCACACTCTATCCGGTCTCCACCTGGAACGTTCCCTGTCCACCTCCTTTCTACCCGGGCAGACATCACGGCTGCCGTTGCCAGGCCTGCGCCAGGGCTTTCTCCGCCCGCGCCAGGAGATCCTTCGGGTCGTCCACATCGCCGGGGAAGGTGGCCTGGCCGCAGCGCACGTGGTCGGCCAGGGGAACGCCGGCCGGCTCCTGGAGTCCGGCCCGGCGGAGTTCCTCCACCAGCCGGCCGGCCAGCGCCCGCGCCCCCTCCGCCGAAGTCTCCGGCAGGAGGGCCGCCAAGTGCCCCTGAGCATGCCGGCAGAGCAGGTCCGACTGGCGCAAGGCCCGGCGCAACACTTCCGCCAGTTCCCGCCAGCGGATGTCAGGCAGCGGCAGACGGCGATCCACCCCCAGGAGGAGGAGGCTGCAGGCCCGTCCATAGCGGCGGCAACGGGCCGATTCGCGCTCCAGCGCTTCCAGGAAGAAGCGATGGTTCGGCAACCGGGTCAGCGGGTCGATCAGGACGAAGGAGGTCGTCCATTCCTGCAATCGGCTCTGCTCGATCGCCGTGGCAATGAGCGCGGCCACCGATTCCAGGAGGTGCAGGTCGCCTTCGCTGAATTCCCCCGAGATTTTATTGACCAGTTCGATCACCCCGAAGGTGCGTCCCCGCACGCGCAACGGCACGCAGAGGACGGAACGGGTGAGGAAGCCGGTGTAGCGGTCGATCTCCGGATAGTAGCGGGCATCCTGGCGCACATCGGAGACCAGGAGGGGCTGGCCGTGTTGAAAGACCCAGCCGGCGATGCCCCGGCCGGGCGGGATGCGCCGCGAGAGGAGCCGCTCGGCATTGCCCCCCAGGCTGATGCGAAAGACGAGTTCGCCGCTCTCCTCATCGGCCAGGAGCAAGGAACCGGTGACCACGCCGATCACGTCGCTGGTGCGCATCATGATGGTGGTCAGAATCTGCTCCAGGTCCAGGTCGGAGGTCAGGGCCAGGCAGGCCTCGTTCAGGAGGGCCAGTTCCCGCACCCGCAGGGCCGCCGTCTCCTGCAAACGGGCGTTGGCCAGGGCGACGGCCAGTTGCTGGCCCACGGTGGTGAGCATCTCCAGGTCTTTATCCGTGCGCTCCGACCGGCCGGCCACCTCCAGGAGTCCCCAGCACCGCCCCTGGGCCCAGAGGGGCACGACGGCGGTGAAAGCGTAGCCGACCGCCAGGCTGAGCGGCCCGCCCCGCTGCTCTCCGCTCCGGGTGCGGACGGCCCCCGTGACCTTCTGGAACGGCTTGAGCGAAGGGTCATCCCAAGTGAGGCGCCGACGGGTCAGGGCGGAGGCGATGGCCTGGGGCAGGCCGCGATGGGCCAGCGGCACCAGGTCGCCGTCCTCGGAGGTGAAGACGATGCCGGCATCCAGTCCCAGGTTGCGCAGCGTCTGCTCCAGGGCCCGATGGAGCAATTCGTACAGGTCGGCGGCGGCGCTGGTTTCGCGGGCCACCTCGCGCAGCGAGGAAAGCGTGGCCAGTTGCCGCTGTAACTGCTCGCTCAAGGCGGCCTGAGCGCGGGCCTGCTCCCCCTTCTCCAGGTTGAGGCGCACCCGTTCCCGGACCTCGTCCGGGGAGAGCGGTTTGCTCAGGTAGTCGTCGGCCCCGTGGCGCAGGGCGGCGACCGCGGCCGTCTCCGAGGCCCCGGCCAGCATGACCACCGGGACGTGGCGGCTGCTCTCCTTCATCTGCACCAGGAGGTCCAGGCCGGCCATATCGGCCAGTTCCCACCCCAGGAGGACCAGGTCGGGGGAGGCGCTTTGGAAGAGGTCCCACCCGGCCCGGCCGGCCGTGGCCGTATGCACCTCGTATTCCTGTTCCAGGATGCGGCGCACCTGGCTGAGGATGTGGGGGTCGCGCTCCACCACCAGGACGGAAAACTTCCGGCCGGCTTCCTCCTCCGGCGGATGCATGGGCCCTCCTCCAGAAGAACCCGGTTTTGATACTTCTATTATACGCTACCCGCCTGGGCAATGCAACTTTCTTGACCTGATATCCTCGCATCACTCGTTCTGGCACGAATGTAGGTTGAGTAGCGCGTAGCGCGTATCGAAACCTGGCGGCCCGAAACGCTGTTGAGATGGTGGGGGGACGGCGGTTGGAGGCGATTTGAGGCCCGTCGCGACCGGCTTGGGGCCGCCGTAAGGGCATGCGTGGAATTTATGAACGGATGTCCGCTCAGGCACGTTGCCGGGATCGGGATATGATGGTATAGTTATAGGTGTTGGACACGGCATCGCCCGGGTCTGGCGGGCAGGTCTTTCGCCCCAGACCGGAACGCTCTCAGGAGGAAAAGGTGACCGAAGCAACCGTGCCTCCCGTTGAGAAAGGGGTGGGCCCTCCCCGGTCCTCCCCACACGCCGAGGGAGAGACCCGGATCGGGTCGGTGCTGGTCGTCGGCGGGGGCATCGCCGGCCTCCAGGCCGCCCTGGACCTGGCCGAAAGCGGCCTCCATGTCTACCTCCTGGAGAAGGAGACGGCCATCGGCGGCCATATGGCCCAACTGGACAAGACCTTTCCCACCAACGACTGCGCCATGTGCATCGTTTCCCCCAAACTGGTCGAGGCCGGCCGTCACCTGAACATCGACATCCTGACCAACGCCGACCTGGTGCGCCTGGAAGGCCGCGCCGGCCACTTTACCGCCACCGTCCGCCTCCGCCCCCGCTACATTGACCTCCAGAAGTGCACCGGGTGCGGCGAATGCGCCCAGGTCTGTCCCATCGTCCTGCCCGACCCCTTCAACGCCTTCCTGGGGCAGCGCCACGCCGCCTATAAACTCTACCCCCAGGGCGTCCCCAACGCCTACGCCATCGCCAAGCGGGGCATCTCCCCCTGCCGCGACGCCTGCCCGGCCCACCAGCGCGCCCAGGGCTATATCGCCCTCATCCGCGAGGGACGCTACGAGGAGGCCCTGCGCGTCATCAAGGAGGATAACCCCTTCCCCGGCATCTGCGGGCGCATCTGCAACCACCGCTGCGAGGACGCCTGCAACCGGGGCAAGGTGGATGAGCCGGTGGCCATCGCCGCCCTCAAGCGCTTTGTGACTGACATCGTCTACGCCCAGCCCCGCAAGCCGGTGGAGCCGGTGCCCCGCCGTTACCCGCAGCGCATTGCCATCGTGGGCGCCGGGCCGGCCGGGTTGACCTGTGCCCAGGACCTGGTGAAACTGGGCTATGGCGTTACCGTCTACGAGGCCATGCCGGTGGCCGGCGGGATGCTCCGCGTCGGCGTGCCCGAGTTCCGGCTGCCCTCCTGGATCGTGGACCGCGAGGTGCAGGACATCATCGACCTGGGCGTGGACCTGCGCCTCAACCACCGCGTGGAGAACCTGGACGAACTCTTCGCCGAGGGCTACGACGCCATCTTCCTGGCCGTGGGGGCGCACGAGGGGCGAAAACTGAACATCCCCGGCGCGGACCTGCCGGGCACGACGGTGGCCATCCACTTCCTGCGCGACGTCCGCCTGGGCCGGCCGGTGGAAGTGGGCCGGCAGGTGATCGTCGTGGGCGGAGGGAATGTGGCCCTGGACGCAGCCCGGACTTCCCTGCGCCTGGGGGCCGAAGAGGTGACCGTTGTTTATCGCCGCTCCGAAGAAGAGATGCCCTCCCGGCGAGAGGAACTGGAAGCGGCCCGCGCCGAAGGGGTGCGATTCCATTTCCTGACCACTCCGGTGCGCGTCCTCGACGGTGACGATGGACGAGTGCGTGCGGTCGAGTGCATCCGAATGAAACTGGGGGCGCCCGATGAGAGCGGCCGGCGCCAGCCCGAACCGATTCCCGGAACCGAACACATCCTGCCGGCCGATACGGTCATCTTCGCCATCGGCCAGGCCGTTGGGCTCTCCTTCATCCCGCCCGATAGCCGCATCGGGGTGACGCGGGCGCGGACGATCGATGCCGACCTGCGGACCCTGGCCACCGGCCGGCCGGGCGTCTTTGCCGCCGGCGACGCCGTCACCGGCACCGCCTTTGTCATCGAAGCGGTGGCGGCCGGCCACCGCGCCGCCGAAAGCATCCACCGCTACCTCCAGGGCCTGCCGCTGGAGCCGCCTCCCAAGCCCCCCCTCCCCGTCGCGCACCTGAGCGAGGAGGAACTGGCCGAACGCAAGACCCGCGGCGAAATCCACGGCCGGGGACGTGTCCCCATGCCGGAACTCCCGCTCGAACAGCGCTTCCGCCGCGATGAACGCACCGGGGAATTCATCGAAGTGGAGCGCGGCTACACGCCGGAACTGGCCCAGGAGGAGGCCGCCCGCTGCCTGCAGTGCGCCCTCTGCTCGGAATGCCTCTCCTGCGTCTACACCTGCCAGGCCCAGGCCGTCAACCACGAGGACGTCGAACGCCTGGAGGAACTCGAAATCGGCGCCGTCATCCTGGCCCCCGGCTACGAACTTTCCAACCCGCGGACCTACCAGGAGTACGGCCTGGGCCGCTACCCCAACGTGGTGACCTCGCTACAGTTCGAGCGCCTCCTCTCCGCCTCCGGCCCTACCCAGGGGCACGTCCGGCGCCCCTCCGACGGCCGGACGCCGGAAAAAGTCGCCTGGCTGCAGTGCGTCGGCTCCCGCGACCAGGAGCATGCCTACTGCTCCTCGGTCTGCTGCATGTACGCGATGAAGCAGGCCATCATCGCCAAGGAGCACGACCCCGCCCTGCAGGCCCACGTCTTTATGATGGACATACGCGACTTTTCCAAGGGCTATAGCGAGTACTTCCGGCGCGCCCGCGACCGCTACCACGTCGCCTTCACCCGCTGCCGCATCTCTTCCCTGAAGGAGGACCCGGCCACGGGCGACCTCCTGCTCACCTACCAGGACGAAGGTGGGCAGGTGGTCACGGAACGCTTCGAGATGGTCGTCCTCTCCGTGGGGATGGAGATTCCCGAATCCACCCGCGAACTGGCCCGCGTCGCCGGGGTGGACCTGAACGAACACGGTTTTGCCTGGACCGAGCCCTTTTCGCCCACCACCACGAACCGGCCCGGCATCTTTGTCTGCGGGGCCTTTGCCGCGCCGAAGGACATCCCCGAATCGGTCATCGAGGGGAGCGGGGCGGCGGCCCAGGCCATGGCCCTCCTGGGCAACGTCCGCTGGACGCGGACGCGGGAGCGCACCTATCCGCCGGAGCGGGACGTCGGCGGCGAGGAGATCCGGGTGGGGGTATTTGTCTGCCATTGTGGGAGCAACATCGCCGGCGTGGTGGACGTGCCGGCCACGGTGGAATACGCCCGGACGTTGCCCGGTGTGACCTACGCCCAAAATCTATTGTATGCCTGCTCTGAGGACGGATTGCGGGCCATCCAGCAGGCCGTTCAGGAGCACGGCCTGAACCGGGTGGTCGTCGCCTCCTGCACGCCGCTGACCCATGAAGCGCTCTTCCGGGACACGATTCGCCAGGTGGGGCTGAACCCGTACTACTTTGAGATGGCCAACATCCGCAACCATTGCTCCTGGGTGCACGGCAGTCAGCCGGAGGAGGCCACGGAAAAGGCCAAGGACCTGATTCGCATGGCCGTGGCCCGGGTGCGCACCCTGGAGGCGCTCCACCGGGTGCAGATTCCGGTGACCCGACGGGCGTTGGTGGTGGGCGGGGGGCTGGCCGGGATGACGGCGGCGCTGGTGCTGGCCGACGGCGGCTTCCCGGTGACGCTGGTGGAACGTGCCGAACGCCTGGGGGGCAATGCCTGGCACCTGCATCATCCCCTGGCCGGCCGCCCGCCCCAGGAGTTTCTCCGGGAGCAGATCGCCCGGGTGCAGGGCCACCCGCTCATCGAACTCCGGATGCCGGCCGAGGTCGAGGCCTGCAGCGGCTTTGTGGGCAACTTCCGCAGCCGGGTGCGCCGGGCCGACGGCACGGTGGAGGAGGTGGCCCACGGCATCACCATCATCGCCACGGGCGGGCTGGAGTATCGGGGCAACGGCGAGGGCATCGGGTCTTCCCCGGTCCTGCCCGCGCCGGGCCGGGACCCCCGCGTCCTGACCCAGCGCGACCTGGAGGAACGCCTGGCCCAAGACGACCCCGCCCTGCGCGACATACGCAGCATCGTGATGGTGCAATGCGTCACCCCACCCGATCAGGAGTACTACTGCAGCCGGGTCTGCTGCACCCAGGCCGTGCGCAATGCCCGCCTCCTCAAGGAGCGCAACCCGGAGGCCCGGGTCTATATCCTCTATCGGGACATCCGCACCTACGGCTTCTGGGAGGTGGAGTACACCCGGGCGCGCCAGGCCGGCGTGCTCTTCCTCCGTTTTGACGAGGGGAAGCCTCCCCAGGTGGAACAGAACGGCCGCCTGCGCCTGACGGTGGAGGACCCGGCCCTGCACGAGCCGGTGATTCTGGAGCCGGACCTCCTGGTATTGAGCACGGCCGTCCTGCCCCAGCCGGACTACGGCCGGCTGGCCGAGACCTTCAAACTGGCCTGTTCCGGCGAAGGCTTCTTCATGGAGAAGCACGTCAAACTGAACCCGGTGGATTTTGCTTCGGAGGGCATTTACCTTTGCGGCCTGGCCCATTACCCCAAGTTTGCCCCCGAGGCCATCGTCCAGGCCCAGGCGGCGGCAGCACGGGCCAGTGCTATCCTTTCCCGTCCGACGCTGGAGGTGGGCGGCATCGTGGCCGTGGTGGATGAGAGCCGCTGCACCGCCTGCCTCACCTGCGTGCGGGTCTGCCCCTACAACGTCCCGCGCATTGACCCGACGAAGGTGGGGGCCGGCGGCATCCTGGGTGCCGCCCAGATCGAGATCGCGGCCTGCCAGGGATGCGGCATCTGCGCCGGCGAATGCCCCGCCAAGGCCATCCAACTCCTGCATTACCGCGATGCGCAGATCATGGTCAAGGCCGAGGCCCTGTTGGAAGTGCCGGCGAGCGTTCCCCGGGAGTCGGCTTTTCGGGAGGCGTAGGTCGGTGGGCGCAACGGAGGTGTCCCAGGTTTGTCGGGAGGCGGCCTTTTCCCTCACCCCACTCCCCCGGCTAGGGGTGAGAGGTGAGGGCAGGCGCAACGATCCACTGGACAGAAGGGGGAAATGGTGGTAAAATACGAACAGGGATTCGAAATGGGGGATAGAACGGTCGGTCGAGGTGTGGGATGGCCCTTCGGGTAGAACACAGTTACGAGGCCAAGGACATCCAGGTGCTGGAGGGACTGGAGGCGGTGCGCCGCCGGCCGGGCATGTACATCGGCTCGACCGACGTGCGCGGGCTGCACCATATGGTGGCCGAGGTGGTGGACAACTCGGTGGACGAGGCCCTGGCCGGGTATTGCCAGAACATCGAGGTGGTCATTCACCCCGACAGCAGCGTGACCGTGGACGACGACGGCCGCGGCATCCCGGTGGATATCCACCCCAAGGAGGGGCGTTCCGCCCTGGAAGTGGTGATGACCAAACTCCACGCCGGCGGCAAGTTCGGCGAGGGCGGCTACAAGGTGGCCTCGGGCCTCCATGGGGTGGGTGTCTCGGCGGTGAACGCCCTCTCGGAGTGGCTCCGGGTGGAGGTACGCCGGGGCGGCCGGCTGTACCGGCAGGAGTATCGTCGGGGCGTGCCGCTTGCCCCGGTGGCCGAGGTCGGGCCGGCGGCCGGCACCGGCACCAGGATTACTTTCCTGCCCGACCGCGAGATCTTTGAGACGCTCGACTACAACTTCAAGGCCCTGGCCCAGCGCTTCCGGGAGATGGCCTTTCTCACCAAGGGGCTGCGCATCCGTTTCCTGGATGAGCGTAGCGACCGCGAGATGACCTTCTATTTCGAGGGCGGGGTCCTCTCCTTCGTCAAATACCTCTCCCGGGGACAGGAAGTGCTCCATCCCCAGCCGGTCTATATCGAGCGCACGATCGACACCACCCAGGTGGAGGTGGCGCTGCAGTATGTGGATTCGTACCGCGAACTGGTGCTTTCCTTCGCCAACAACATCAACACCGTCGAGGGAGGCACCCACCTCACCGGATTTCGCTCCGGCCTGACCCGTTGCCTGAACGACTATGCCCGGCGGGTCGGCATCCTCAAGGAAAACGATCCCAACCTGAGCGGCGACGACGTGCGCGAGGGGCTGGTGGCCATCGTCAGCGTGAAGTTGATGGACCCCCAATTCGAAAGCCAAACCAAGATCAAACTGGGCAACAGCGAGGTCAAGACCTTGGTCGAGCAGGCCCTGGTGGAGGGCTTGAACGCCTTCCTGGAGCAGAATCCCTCCGATGCCCGGCGCATCCTGGAAAAGTGTCTGACGACGATGCGCGCCCGGGAGGCGGCCCGCAAGGCCCGCGACCTGGTGGTGCGCAAGGGGGCGCTGGACGGTTTTTCCCTGCCGGGGAAACTGGCCGACTGCACCGAGCGCGACCCGGCGAAGGCAGAACTCATTATCGTGGAGGGCGAAAGTGCCGGAGGTTCGGCCAAGCAAGCCCGAGACCGGCGCTTTCAGGCCATCCTGCCCCTGCGCGGCAAGATTCTGAACGTGGAAAAGGCTCGTCTGGACAAGATGCTCGATAACGCCGAGATCCGCGCCCTCATCACCGCCATCGGCACGAACATCGGCGAGCAGTTCGACATCGAGAATTTGCGCTATCATCGCATCCTGATCGCTACCGATGCCGATGTCGACGGCAGCCACATCCGGACCCTCCTGCTCACCTTCTTCTTCCGCTACATGCAACCCCTGATCGAACGCGGCCACCTCTACATCACCCAGCCACCGCTCTACCGGGTGAGCGATGGCAAAAAGGAGACCTGGCTCTACAGCGAGGAGGAGAAGGAGCGGTATCTGGCCCGGCTCCCGGAAGGGAAGAAGGTGACCATCCAGCGTTACAAAGGGCTGGGGGAGATGAACCCCCAGCAGTTGTGGGAGACGACCCTGGACCCGGAAAATCGCGTCCTCTACCAGGTCCGGCTGGAGGACGTGGTGGAGGCAGAGGAGACGTTTTCTGTACTGATGGGGAGCGAGGTGTTGCCGAGGAAGCGCTTCATCCAGACCCATGCGGCGAATGTGCGCAACCTGGACGTGTAGCCTCCTCGCTCCGAGGACAAGGAGGAATGTGCCATGCGATCGCACCGCTTCTTTTCCCTCGTTTCCCTGGTCTTCCTGGTGGGGCTGACCTTTTCCGGCATCGGCCAGCCCGGCCGGGGGGAGTCGGCGTTTCCGGCCCTTTCCCCGCAACCCTATCGCTACGAGGGGGCCTACTTTGGCCGGCCCGCTTCGGCGGCAACCTCTACCGCCTTGTTGCCCATCGTCGTCCGGCACTTTGGGGGATGGAACAGCCACATCGCTGTTATGAATGCGGCCGATACCTCCCAAATGGTCACGGTGCGTTTCTACGCCGACGAGCCCGTACCGCGCTACAGCCTCGTCGCCAACATACCCCCGCATTCCCCTTGGTATCTGGAGACCGAAAACCTGGATGCCCTGGGGGAAAATTTTCGCGGTTCCGTGGTCGCCACCTCCGGAGGCCCGGTCGTGCTCGTCAACCATCAGGTCGGCCCGGGCAGCATGGTTGACGCCGGCCTGCCTCCCGGCGGAACGTTGTATGCGCCGCTCCTGATGCGGACCCACGCCGGCTGGAATTCGTGCCTGGCCGTCCAGAATGCCGGCAATACGGCCGCCGGCGTCCATGTGACCTATTCCGACGGTCTGACCGCCACGGCCGTGCTGCCGGCCTGGACCCACCATCTCTTTTGCCAGGAGCAAGAAGGACACCCCGAAGGAAGCACCCTAGGGGCCGTGATCACCTCGACGACGGGATCCCTGGCCGGCACGGCCCTTTTGTTCGGCCTCTATGCGGATAGCGCAGCCATCGAACTTCCCCGCCGGGGGGAGTTCCGCTCCGAACTCTACGTGATGGACAGGCGGGCCTACAACCACAGCAGCCTGGTGGGATTGCAGAATACCGCCGACCTGACCACCACCGTAGTCATCTCCTACAGTTCCGGCCCCACCTCGACCTGGCTATTGCCCCCCTATGCTCAACGCCTGGTTTCCCAGGAGGATGAACCGCTTCCCCCGGGCTACCTGGGATACGCCTTTTTGGAGGCCCTGACCACGCCGGTGGCCGCTGCGGTACTGCTCACCCGCACGGTTTCGTTCACGGCCGGCGGGGATATGGCCTATGGCTTTCCGGCTTTGCCCCTCCCCCTATCGCCGACCATCAGCCCCGTCTTGGTGCCTCTGTTTTATAAAAATCAGGTCCTCTCCCCCACCATCTGGAATACGGCCCTCGAGGTAGAAAACCAGGGAAATCTCACGGCTACCCTGGTGGGCTCCTTTTTCGACGAGGATGGCTCCGCCTACCCTCTATCCCCCACCATCTCTTTGTCTCCAGGACAGCACTGGCTGGTGTGGAGCCATACGCTGCCCGATCTGCCGGATGGACACTTCTCTCTGTATCTATCGGCCGACCAGCCGATCCAGGTTCTCGTCCACCTGCTTGGAGAAGGGGAGGCCCCGGCCCTGCCCGACCTGGCCATCGCCAAGTCGGTTTCCTCGGCCACCCCTCCTCCCCGCCAGCCGGTCACCTTCACCCTGAGCCTGAGCAATAACGGCCACGCCCCGGCCCCGGGGGTCAGGCTGGAGGATACCTTGCCGGCCGGCCTGTATTACCTCAGCGGCACCCTGGAGGCTTCCGGCGGCCTCTACGGGGTCCGCGGTCGGACCATCACCTGGACCGGCGACATCTCTGTCAGCCGGCCGGTCACCATCACCTTTGCCGTCACCCTGTCCCCAGACCTGCCGCCGGGCTTCCGCCTGACCAATACCGTCGACCTCTTCTGGGGATATCTGCACCTGGAGGATCAAGCCGCCCTGACCGCCCCCTGCCTGCCGGTGGAGAACGCCTCCTTCAGCCTGTCCCCGTTTTACCCGCTGGCCGGCCATCCGGTCACCTTTACGGCCCGGGCCGCCGGCTCCGAACCGATCTCCTACCTGTGGGCTTTCGGCGATAGCCACAGCGCTAGTGGGCAGGTCGTCACCCATACCTACACCCAACCGGGCCTGTATTACGTAACCCTACTGGTCGTCAACTGTGAAGGCCAGGGGTTGACCGCTTTCCAGCGGCCGGTCCGAATCGCTGCCCAACTCCTCTATTTGCCTATGACCATCAAGCGGCATTGACCGGCGGAGCACCGGCTCTACTTCCCCCAACTCGATAGCCATCCGGCAAGCCGCCTC
>JBMFNL010000015.1:0-51744 GCA_049970175.1 Chloroflexia bacterium | reverse complement strand
GACTGCCCAGCGCCTTGCCGATGATCGTGCCGGGAGCGTGGAAGGAGACGCCCTCCACCGTGAGGAGCGGGGCCCTGGCGGCGTATCCGGCCATAGGGGAGGCGGACAGGAGGTCGCCGGGGCGGATCGGGCCGCCGGAGGCATCCACCTTGAGGTAGCCGTAGGCCCCCAAGGTGACCACGGCCAGGTACTGGCCGGGTTGGACGGTGGTGACGTCCTCCCGGAAGCCGCCGCAGGCCTGGCCGTCCCGGAGTTCCTCCTGGGGTTTATCGCACGGCTCATAGAGCACGTCCACCACGCCGACGACGCCGGTGGCGTTGGCCTCGGTGGCTTTGGAAACCACAATCACCGGAACGTTGCCGACGACAGGGGCATCATAGCCGCTGATGACCACGACGTCGCCCCGCTCCAGCACCTCCGTCCCGCCGTTGCGGGCAATGTCCACGACGTAACCGCTCTTGCCGCCGGCGAACGTGACATAGTCCTCGAAGCGGCTCTCGCCGTCCGTCCAGATGCCGGCGCCGTTGGGTGCCCCAAGAGTCCTGGCGAATATGGTGTAGTAAGTAATGTCCGCATTTTTGGCAAGCACGGCACAGCGGTTCTCTCCGTAGAAGAAGGAGGCGTAGGCGTCGCCGGAGGCGGTGCCGTAGACGCCGGAACCGCAGTCGGTGTCGGCGGCGGAGCAAGCGCCGGCATCGCCCGTGTCCTCCCCGTAGACGCCGTGGGCTTTATCGGCACCCGAGGTCGTTCCATAGACGCCGACCGTATCGGTGGCGGTGGTGCTGCCGAAGACGCCGTAAACGTCGCCGGAACCGGCGACGCCGAGGTCCCCCGTGCCGAAGACGCCCCACGTGCCGCCCCGGCCGAAGACGCCGGCGCTGAAGAGGCCGTTGGTGCCCTCGCCGTAGACGCCGGTGCCGCCGGCCCAGCCGCCGTCGCCCTCGCCATAGCCGTGGACGCCGGTGCCGTTATGTCCGGCGTAGCCGTATACCCCCTGGCCGCCGGGGCCGTAGGAATAGCCCTCGATGGCGCTGGTGTCGGTGTAGTGGGTTTCGCCTATGACGCCGACATCCGTTGCAGAGCCACCGTAGATGGCCGGATGGTCCGTCGTCCAGACGTAGAAGGAAGCCCAATAGCCCGACAGGCCGGGGTCCACCATCGTGGCGCCGGGGAGCAGGTTATTGGCATAGCCCACCGCGCCCAGGGGCTGGCGGGGGGTGAGTTCGGCGGAGGCGCCGGCCGGCTGGATGCCCAGCCAGACCTGCTCGTAGAACTCCTGCGCATCGGCCATCGGGTTGACCGCGCCCAGCATCACGTTGAAGAGGCCGTCGGAGACGGAGACGGTCTGCGTCTCCTCCCAGAAGGCCGTGCCGCCGGTGGCCTGCTTGTAGAGGCGGAAGGTGATGTCGATGTTGCCGTTGTAGGGGCTGCCGTTCTGCAGGAGTTTGCCCTGGTAACTCATCAACCCCATCGGAGTGGCCTGGATGCCGCTCTCGACGGAGGTGTCGGCCGGCTGGTTGAAGTTGCCCTGGAGGCCGGGGCCGCTCGGTTGCCTGGGGGGAGCCGGCGGCGGGGGCGTGGAAGGGGTAGGCGGGCCGGCCAGCGTCACGCCGACGGAAGTCAGCGCCACCACCAGCACGGCCACAAGGACCAAGAGCCAGGAACGTGTGCGCTTCATGGGATACCTCCTTATGGTGTGGACATCAGGGGATCTTTCTGTACTCCCCAAGAGGGGCGGGTGGATCCATCCGTCCCTGTGGAAAGAAAAAAAACCTCGCCTTTCCTCCTTTCTGGCCGGGAAAGCCATCATCCAAGGGGCAACTCGGCTGGGGGGTTACACCGTCGCTATGGATGGAGGGAATTTCCTCCGACCGAGAATGCCGCGATCCGGGGCAACGCTGTTTATATTATTTATACCACAATGTCCTGAAAAAAGCAAGTGTTCGTCATTACAATTTTTTGACAACTTTCCCGTCATCTGGTAGATTCAAACTTGAAATTTGGAAATTTCCAAAGGAGGCTCCTATGGCACACCGCATTCCCGAAGACCTGCGCTACTCTCGAACCCACGAGTGGGCCCGCCGGGAGGGTCCGACCGCCGTGGTGGGCATCAGCGACTATGCCCAAGCCCAACTGGGAGACGTCGTCTATGTCGAACTGCCCGAGGTCGGCGAGGAGTACCGCCGGGGCGACCCCATCGGCGTGGTCGAATCGGTCAAGGCCACCTCGGACATCTATGCCCCCCTGGGCGGCAAGGTGGTGGAGATCAACCAGGCACTGATGGACGACCCCGCCGTGGTCAACCGCGACCCCTACGGTGAGGGCTGGATGGTCCGGCTGGAACTCCTGGACCCGGCCGAGTGGGAGGACCTTCTGGATGCCGCCGCCTATGCCCGGCTGGTCGAGGAAGGAGGGCACTAGATGGCCTATACTCCCCACACCGAGGCCCAGCGCCGGGAGATGCTCCAGGCCATCGGGGCCGAGTCGGTCGCCGAACTCTTTGCCGATGTCCCGGCCGCCTACCGCTTCCCCGAACTGAAGTTGCCGGCTCCCCTTTCGGAGGTGGAAATCCTGCGCGAGTTGCGGGAAATCGCCTCCTGGAACGCCTCCGCCGAGGAATTCACCTGCCTCCTGGGGGCCGGCGCCTACCACCACTATATCCCCAGCGTCGTCCAGGCCGTCGTCGGCCGCTCCGAGTTCTACACCGCCTACACCCCCTACCAGCCGGAGATCAGCCAGGGGACGCTCCAGGCCATCTTCGAGTACCAGAGCATGATCTGCGCCCTCACCGGCATGGAGGTGGCCAACGCCTCCCATTATGACGGCGGCACAGCGGTGGCCGAGGCCATCATCATGGCCGAGAGCGCCGCCCGGGGCAAACGCCGGCGCGTCCTCCTCTCCCCGGACCTGCACCCCGAGTACCGCCAGGTGGCCCGCACCTACCTCCGGGGGAGCGGGCTGGAACTCCTGGGCGACGAGCGCCCGGAGAACGACCTGGACACCCTGGAGGGGATGCTGGACGGCGACACCTGCTGCCTGGTCGTGCAGACGCCGACCTTCCTGGGGGAGGTACTCCCCCCCGAACGGCTGCGCCGGCTGGCCGAATCCGTCCATGCCGTCGGGGCCCGGCTGGTGGTGGCGGTGGACCCCATCTCCCTGGGCCTCTTCGTCCCGCCGGGGGAGTACGGGGCGGACATCGTGGTGGGCGAGGGGCAGGCCCTGGGAAACCCCCTGAACTTTGGGGGGCCGTACCTGGGCTTTTTCGCCTGCCGTCGGGACGACGTGCGCAAGATGGCTGGCCGGCTGGTCGGCCAGACCGTGGATGCCGAGGGCCGGCGCGGCTTCGTCCTGACCCTCTCCACCCGTGAGCAGCACATCCGCCGGGAAAAGGCCACCTCCAACATCTGCACCAACCAGTCCCTCAACGCCCTGGCCGCCGCCGTATACCTGGCCGCCCTGGGGAAGCAGGGGCTGAGGCGCATCGCCGAAATCTGCTACCATCGGGCCCACTATGCCGCCGCACAGATCGGCCGGCTGCGCGGCTTTGCGGTGCGGAGCACCCGCCCCTTCTTCAAGGAATTCGTCGTCTCCTGTCCCATCCCGGTGGACGAACTGAACGACCGCCTCCTGGAGGAAGGCTTCATCGGCGGCTTCGACCTGAGCCAGACCCACCCTCACCTGGAGCGCTCTACCCTGCTCTGCATCACCGAGATGGTCCCGGTGCCCGAGATCGACCGGCTGGTGCGGGTGCTGCGGGAGGTGACCCGATGAGCGAACCGCTCCTTTGTGAACTCTCCGTCCCCGGGCGCTGCGGCTGCACCCTGCCCGAGGTGGGCGTCCCCGAGACGCCGCTCCCGGAGGGCTTTGCCCGGCAGGACCTGCCCCTCCCGGAGGTGAGCGAGGTGGACGTCGTCCGCCACTTTGTGCGGCTGTCGCAGTTGAACTATGGGGTGGACATCGGCTTCTACCCGCTGGGCTCCTGCACGATGAAGTACAACCCCAAGGTGAACGAGGTGGCCGCCTCCCTGCCCGGCTTTGCCCAGACCCATCCCTACCAGCCGGCCCACACCGTCCAGGGCAACCTGCGCCTGATGTGGGAACTCCAGGAGTTCCTCAAGGAAATCGGCGGCTTCGCCGCCGTATCGCTTCAGCCGGCCGCCGGTGCCCAGGGCGAGTTCACCGGCATCCAGATGATTCGGGCCTATCACGAGGAGCGGGGAGAGAAACGCGACGTGATCCTCATCCCCGACTCGGCCCACGGCACCAACCCCGCTTCCTCGGCCATGAGCGGCTTCCAGGTGGTCGAGGTCAAAAGCGACGCCCGGGGCAACGTGGACCTGGAGGACCTGCGTGCCAAGTGCAACGAACGGGTGGCCGGCCTGATGCTCACCAACCCGAACACGCTGGGCCTCTTCGACGAGCACCTCCTGGAGATCGCCGAACAGGTCCACGGGTGCGGCGGCCTCCTCTACGGCGACGGGGCCAATATGAACGCCCTCCTGGGCATCGCCCGGCCGGGGGAGATGGGGTTCGACGTCTTCCACTATAACCTGCACAAGACCTTTTCCACCCCGCACGGGGGCGGCGGGCCGGGCTCGGGCCCGGTGGGCTGTTCGGATGCGCTGGCCCCCTACCTCCCCGGCCCCCTGGTGGAGCGCATCCGGAGCGACGACTGCCCCGGCGACGTCCGCGGCCACACCCATACAGAGGAATGCTTCTTCTACGACTGGACGATGCCGGAGCGTTCCATCGGCCGGGTCAAGACCTTCTACGGCCAGTTTGCCGTCATGGTGCGGGCCTATACCTACATCCGGATGCTGGGGGCGGCGGGGTTGCGCCGGGTGGCCGAGGACGCCGTCCTCAACGCCAACTACCTCCAACAGAAGGTCAAGGAGGTCTTTCGCCTCTCCCACGACCGGCGCTGTATGCACGAGTTCGTGGCCATCGGCCGGGTCGAAGGAAGCGACGTCCGCGCCCTGGATATTGCCAAGCGCCTCATCGACTACGGCTTCCATCCGCCGACGAACTACTTCCCGCTCATCGTCCCCGAGGCGCTCATGATCGAGCCGACGGAGACGGAGAGCAAGGAGACGCTGGACGCCTTTGCCGAGGCATTGCGCCGAATCGCGGAGGAGGCGCGGACGCAGCCGGAACTCTTGCACGAGGCCCCGCACCGGGCCCCGGTGCGCCGGCTGGACGAGGTCAGGGCGGCACGGGAACTGGTCCTGCGGTGGTCGTAATTACCGGGGAAAGCAGCAAGATGGGCGTCGAGAGGGCAGGAGAAATCCTCCAGGAAATTGTGCGTCGGCTTGTGGCCGGCTATGCTCCGCAGAAGGTCATCCTCTTTGGTTCCTATGCTTATGGGGAACCAGATGCAGGTAGCGATATCGACCTGCTCATTATTAAGGATACCCCCCAGCGTCCCCTTGAGCGATGGATGGAGGTCAAGCGGCTACTGCGCGACCTCTCGTGCCGGGTGGCCATATCACCGCTCGTCTACACGCCCCAGGAAATCGAGAGGCGGCTGGCCATCGGGGACTTTTTCCTCCGGGAAATACTGGAGAAGGGTGAGGTATTGCATGGGTGAGTACCTGGAACAGGCTCGGGAATGGTTTGAGCGGGGCGACCATGACCTTGAAACGGCCCAGTTGCTCTATGACGAGGGTGGACATGCCGACGTCATTGCCTATCACATTCAGCAGGCCATAGAAAAGTACCTGAAAGGCTACCTGGTCTTGCACGGGCAACGGCCTCCCCGGATCCATGAGTTGGACACTTTGTTGGCATTGGCTTCGGAGTTTCAACCCGGCCTTTATCCTTCCTACGTTGAGCTCTGTGAGAGGGCCACACGGTACTATATCGAGGGTCGCTATCCACCCGGCCCCTCTATGGAATACCGGCGTGACGAGATCGGAACCGATCTGGACCAGACCTGGCAACTGGTCAGGCAGATACGTCAAGTCGCCGGCTGTTGAGAGGAGGACAATCCTGTGCGTAGCCTTCGTGAACTTGTACTGGGTTCCCCTCTACCCACCGGCCGGCTGGCAATGGAACGGCTGGACAAGGTGCGGGCGCTGGCGGTTTTTTCCCCCGATGCCCTCTCCTCCATCGCCTATGCCAACCAGGAGATTTACCTGGGATTGGCGGTGGCCGGGGCGGCCGGCCTGCGCTATTCCTTTCCCATCGCCCTGGCGATCACCGGCCTCTTGCTGGTCCTGGCCCTTTCCTACTTCCAGACCATCCATGCCTATCCGGGCGGCGGGGGCTCCTACACCGTGGCCCGGGAGAACCTGGGGGCCGGCTTCGGACTGGTGGCCGCCGCCGCACTGCTCGTTGACTATCTCCTCACCGCCGCCGTCAGCCTGACGGCCGGCGTGGCGGCCATGGCCTCGGCTTTCCCCGCCCTATGGCCTTACCGCACCGGGCTGGCGCTGCTTTTGCTTCTCATCATTACCCTGGCCAACCTGCGGGGGGTGCGGGAAACGGGCACGTTGATGGCCGTTCCGGTCTACTTCTTCCTGGCCTCTTACCTCGCCATGCTGGCCGTCGGTGTGGTGCGTGCCCTGCTGGAGGGGCCGGTTTCCTTTGCCTCGACCGCGCCGCCGCCGGCCCAGCCGGTGAGTGCCTTCCTCATCCTCCACACCTTCGCTGCCGGCTGCACCGCCCTCACCGGCATCGAGGCCATCAGCAACGGGGTGCCGGCCTTTCGCCCGCCGCAAAGCCGAAACGCCGGCATCACCCTGCTCGTGATGGCCCTCCTGATGGGTACGCTCTTCCTGGGGAGCATCGGGCTGACCCAGTACTTTGGGGTGGTGGCCGGCCCGGGGGAGACCATCCTTTCGGCGCTGGCCCATCGTCTTTTCGGCTCCGGCTGGCCGTATTTCCTGGTCCAGAGTGCCTTGCTCCTGGTGCTGGCCATCGCGGCGAACACCAGTTATGCCGATTTCCCCCGGCTGGCCTCGATCCTGGCCCGCGACGGCTACCTGCCCCGCCAACTTTCCCAGTTGGGCGACCGGCTGGTCTTTTCCAACGGCATCGTCCTCCTGGGAGGACTGGCAGGACTGCTCATCATCCTCTTCGGCGGAGATACCCATGCGCTCATCCCGCTCTTTGCCGTGGGCGTCTTCCTGGCCTTTACCCTTTCCCAGGCCGGCATGGTGGTGCACTGGATTCGCTGGCGTGGCCCGGGATGGCTTCCCAAGGCCCTGCTCAACGGTCTGGGGGCCCTGACCACCGCCGGGACCTTTTTCATCGTGGGGGTGAGCAAGTTTCTGGAGGGGGCCTGGCTCGTGCTCCTGCTCCTTCCCCTCCTGGTGCTGGGCTTTCTGGGCGTGCGGAGGCATTACCGCCAGGTGAGCCGCGCTTTGACGTTGCGTGGGTTGCCCCCCTCGCTGCGGCCGCTGCCGGGCCCTCGCATCGTCCTGCCGGTGGCCGGCGTGCATCGGGGGGTCATCGAGGCCCTGCGCTTCGCCCGGGGACTGTCCAGCAACATCACCGCCGTCTACGTCGAGGTGGAGCCGGGCTCGGCGGAGCAGGTTCGTCGGGAGTGGGAGGAGTGGGGGATGGGCGTGCCCCTGGTGGTGGTCCCCTCACCCTACCGCTCGGTCGTCGGCCCGCTCCTGGACTATCTGGAGCGGACGGACCGCGAACGCAACGACGGCCAACTGGCCACGCTCCTCCTCCCCGAGTTCATTCCGGGTCGCTGGTGGCACTTTTTGCTGCACAACCAGACGGCCATGCTCATCCGTCTGGCTCTCCTCTACCGCCGGCACCGGCGGGGGCGCGGCCGGGCCATCATTGACGTGCCCTTTTATCTGGAGTCATACCTGTAGAATGCAGGCCACTCACATCGTGGGGTGGAAAGGATGGGTGGAAACTTTTTCGGCATCGGCCTTGGCGAACTCCTTTTCCTGGCCGTCCTGGCCCTCTTGATCTTCGGCCCCCGGCGGCTGCCCGAGATCGGGCGCGCCGTCGGGCGTTTCCTGCGGGAGGTTCGCCAGGCCACCAGCGGCCTGGACCGGGAGGTGCGGCAGTGGATGGATCTGACCGGAGAGCCGGCAGCCGTTCCCACCACCCCCGGCGATCTCCTTCCCTCCCCGGAGGAGAAAGAAACGCCCCCGGAGGAAAAGGGGCCGCCTTCGGAAATCGGGCCGGCACCTCCAGAACGGCCCGGATGAGGTACCGTATGCCTACCCTTTTCCGCCGCCGTTCGCCCCCTACTTCCGAGGTCCGGCCGGAAAACCAGGGAAAGATGTCCCTCCTGGAGCACCTGGAGGAACTCCGTCGCCGCCTCCTGATCTGCCTGGTGGCGATAGCGGTGGCCACGGTGGTCGCCTTTATCTTCAGCGACGCCCTGATGGAGGTGCTCCTGCGCCTGGCCGGGCCGGAAACCCACATCCAGGCCATCGAGGTGCCGGAAAAGTTTACCACCAGCCTGCGCCTCTCCCTGACCGTGGGCATCGCCCTGGCCATGCCGGTGCTGGTCTACCAGACCTGGCAGTTCCTCCGGCCGGCCCTCTTTCCCCACGAGAAGCGTTATATCCTCCTCGGCCTGCCCCTGGTCATCCTCTTTTTCATCGGCGGCGTGCTCTTTTCCTACTTCCTGGCCCTGCCGGCCGCCCTGCGCTTCCTCCTGAACTTTGGCAGCAGCCTGGTGAGCACCCAGCCGCAACTGGGCCCCTACCTGTCCTTTATCTCCACCCTCCTCCTCTGGAGCGGCATCAGTTTCGAACTGCCTATCTTCCTCTTCTTCCTGGCCAAGATTCACGTCTTGGACTGGCGGCGACTGGCCCGCTGGCGCAAATACGCCTTCCTCCTCATCTGCGTCCTGGCCGCAGTGATCACCCCGACTCCCGACCCGGTCAACATGCTGATCGTGGCCCTCCCCCTCTACGTGCTCTACGAGATCGGCCTCCTGCTGGCCCGCCTGGCCTGAACACCGTTCACCCGTTGGCCAGTTCCACGCCCGGAGGCCGGCCTGCTCCACCTTGAAACCCGGCCGGCCCGGATTGCGTACATCCAAGCGGTTGCACAACGGCAACCGCCTGTGTTACAATGGGACAGAGCACAGGGCTCCCGAGCCAACGGGAGCGAGCGAAAAGGAGGAAAACCATGACTTCGTTGCTCAAGCGCATTCGGGATCTCATCAGCGCCAATCTGCACGCCATGATCGACCAGGCCGAGGACCCGGAAAAGATGGTCAACGAGTACCTGCGCCAACTCCAGGATCAACTTTACGAGGCCCGCACCACCGTGGCCGCGGCCATGGCCGACGAGGACAAACTGCACCGCATGTGGACTTCCAACCAGGCCCTGGCCGACGAGTGGCAGGCCAAGGCCGAAGCGGCCCTCCGGGCCGGCAAAGAAGACCTGGCCAAGCAGGCCCTCCTCCGCCGGCGCGCCTTCCAGCAGATCGCCGACAGCTACAAGGCCCAGTACGAGGCCCAGGATAAGCAGGTGGAGGAACTCCAGGAGGCGCTGGGGAAACTCGAGGCCCGCATCGCCGAGGCCCGCACCCGCCGGGAGATCATCATCGCCAAGAAGCACCAGGCCGAGACCCAGGAGGCCATCTACCGCACCGTGCGCACCCTGGGGGACAGCACCACCGCCTTTGAGGGCCTGGCGACGATGGAGGAGCGGGTGGACGAGCGGCTGGCCCGTGCTCGGGCCATGGCCCAACTCCAGGGCGGCGTCGCCGAAGCGCAACTGGAGGATGTCGAGGCCGAGGCGGCGGTGGCGGAGGACCTGGCCGAACTGAAGAAGAAACTGGGATTGGCCTGAAGTACGCCTGACGGGGGCAGGGAGGGCCGGCCCGGGCCCTCCCTGCCCGGCCGGCCTGCCCCAGTAGAAAGGAAGTGGCAGGGATGCGAAGGCGCAACCTGATCCTCTTTATCGTCTTCCTCCTGGTGGCCGTCGGCATCGCGGTCGGCGTCCTGATAGGCTTTCTGCCCAAGACCAGCCAGTTGCCCGACCTCGAGATCTGGGTCGTGCACGCCACCGAGGAGACCGAGTGGCTCTCGGCCGCCGCCCAGCGCTTCAACCAGGAAGGACACCGCATCGGCGGACAGCGTATCGTCGTGCATCTGGAGGCCATGGATAGCGGCGATGCCCTGCTCAATATCCGCGACGAGAAGTTCCTCCATCCCCCCACCGCCTGGTCCCCGTCCTCCATGCTCTGGGTCAACCTCCTGAACGCCGAGTGGTATCCCAAACATGGCACCGACCTCATCATGCGCGTCGGCCAGTACCAGGCCACCCCCCTCGTCCTCACCCCGATGGTCCTGGTCATGTGGCAGGACCGGGCCGAGGTCTTTTTGGCCCATTTTAGAGAGGAGCCCGACTGGGATACCCTCCAGCAGGCGCTGGCCGCACCCGAGGGCTGGAAGACGCTCGGCGGCCCGGCGGATTGGGGCTATGTCAAATTCGGCCAGACCGACCCGGTGCTCAGCAACTCCGGACTGGTGGCCATCACCCTGGCGACCTACGAGTACTTTGACAAAATCCGCGGGCTAACGGTGGCCGAACTGATGGATAGCCCGTACCGGGCCTGGATGCAGTCCCTCTGGCGCGGCATCGTCGGCGGATACGACCGGGCCTCGGCCAACCTCATGCGCGATATGATCCTCTACGGGGCCTCCAAATACGACGTCATCATGGTCTATGAGAACCTGGTGGCCGCCCAGATGAAGAACGCCCCCGGCCGCTGGGGCACCTCCCTGCGCGTTTTCTACCCTCACCTGAACCTCTGGAACGACCATCCCTTCTGCGTCCTCATGGCCGACTGGTCCACGGCCGACCAGAAGGACGCGGCGTTGGAATTCCAGAAATTTCTCCTCCGGGAGGACATCCAGCGGGAAGCCTTGCGCTATGGCTTCCGGCCGGCCAACGTGGACGTCCCCGTCCTCAACGACGATCCGGAGAACCCCTTCAACCTGTACCAGGAGCAGGGCCTGCGGGTGCAGATTCCCCGCATCAACCTGGTGGAACCTCCCTCGGCCGAGGTGATTCGCGAACTCCAGGCCCTGTTCCGCCAGGCGCAGCCCTAGAGGGAGGGCCGCGATGAGGCGACGAAAACGGGGCCGGACGGCGGCCTGGGTCGTGGGGGTGCTGACCCTCCTCCTCTTCTGCTGTTTCTCCGTCTGGGTCATCTGGGCCGTCGTGGAGACCTTCCTCCCCACCGGAGAACCCTCCCAGGCCGAGGAGGAGGGCATCGTCGTTACGTTGCTCTATTCCCCGGAGAAGTCGGCCTGGCTCGAACCGCTGGTGGAAGAGTTCAACGGAAGCGGCCTCCGCGTGGGCGGGAAGCCGGTCCGCGTCCAGGCCCGAGCCGTCGATTCGGGCGAGGCGCTCCAGGCCATCCTGGAGGGGGAAAGGCCCACCGTCTGGAGTCCGGCCAGCACCCTCTGGGTGCCCCTCCTGAACCGGCGCTGGCAGGAGCAGACCGGGGCGACGGAGCCGCTGGCCATTTACCCCGAGCCGCTGGTGGTCAGCCCCCTGGTCATCGCCATGTGGGAAGACCAGGCCCGGGCGATGGGCTACCCCGAGCGGAGGATCGGCTGGGCCGAGGTGATCGCGGCCACGCTGGACGAGCGGGGATGGGGGGCCTACGGACATCCGGAATGGGGGCGCTTCAAACTGGGCCATACCAACCCGTACTTTTCCAATAGCGGCCTCCTGAGCGTGGCCGCCGAGGGCTATGCCGCCGCCGGCAAGGTGCGCGACCTCCTGCCGGAGGACCTGGAACGGCCGGAAGCCCGCGATTTCGTCCAGGCGGTGGAGAGCGCCGTTATCCACTACGGCGAGTCCACCGAATACTTTGCCCAGCAGATGGCCCGACGCGGCCCGGCCTATGCCAGCGCCGTCGTCCTGGAGGAGCAGACCGTCGTCCGGCTGAACCTGGGGGCCTACGGGAAACTCCCCCAGCGTCTGGTGGCCATCTACCCTCGCGAGGGCACGTTCTGGAGCGATCACCCCTACGTCATCCTGCGCGGGGAGTGGGTGGACCCCGACCGGCAGGCCGCTGCCCTGGCCTTCCGGGAATTCCTCCTTTCGCGGCCGGCCCAGGAAAAAGCCCTCCTGCTCGGCTTTCGCCCCAGCGATACCTCCATCCCCCTCCAGAACTCGCTCCTCGGGCCGGACCTGGGGGTGGACCCCTTCCAGCCGCAGACGGTGCTGGAGGTGCCCTCGGCGAAGACGCTGGAGGCCCTGCTGGAGGTCTGGCAGGGCGTGCGCAAGCGGGTCAACATCCTGCTGGTGGTGGACATCTCCGGCTCGATGTCGGATGAGGGGAAACTCGCCGCCGCTCAGGACGGGCTGAAACTCTTTCTGGACCAACTGGCCGAGGAGGAAACCCGGAACGGCCAGGTGATCGCCGGCGACCGCCTGGGCATCGTGGTCTTTAACGACCGCATCTCCACCCTGGTGCCCCTCGCCCCGTTGAAGCCGGGGGACAAGGAGCGCATCCGGGCGGCGGTGGACGCTCTGGAGGCCGATTACAAGACCAGGCTCTATGACGTCGCCGCCTATGCCCTGCAACAGATGGCCGCCCCCGAAAACTATGACGAGGAACGCATCAACGCCATCGTCCTCATGACCGACGGCCTGGACACGGCCTCGACCCATTACGATGAGCGTTCGCTGATGCGGGAGATCGAGCGCGTCCCGGCCTCCGGCCGGCCGGTGCGCATCTTCACCATCGCCTACGGCAGCGACGCCGACCGGGGACTCCTGGAGCGCCTGGCCGAAGCCACGGAGGGACGGATGGTCGAGGGCACGCCTGAAAACATCCGCCGGCTGTACGTGATCCTCTCCAGTTACTTCTAGGCGCAACGGTCGGCTGAGGTAACACGATGGCCACCCAAGACCTCTTCCAGGACCCCTTGCAGGAAGTTCGCCGGCGCAAGATGCGCATCGCCCTCACCTACGCCCTGACCACGCCGCCGGCCTCGGCCACCCTGGTCATCACCCTGGTCGGGTCCGGCCTGCTCATCGGCTTCGGCTTCGATCTGGTGGGCATCCTCTTCCTCCTGGCCGGCCTCTGCTTCTACGCCCTGATCGTCCTGAACACCCTGCGCGACGAGGAGCAGATTCGCCGCGTCATCGTGGAGGAACTCTACCCGGAGCGCAGCGCCGACCTGCGCAAACTCCGCGGCCGGTACGCGACGATCATGCAGGAGGCCCTGGACGACCGCAAGCGCATCGAACGGGCCGTCCGCGATTCGCCCGAAGCCCTCCAGCGGGTGCTGGTCGAGACGCTGGAGCAGGTCGGCGCCATCACCGACACCATCTACGAGATCGCCTACAAGTCGCAGGCCCTGGAGGAATCGCTGGAGCCGGTGAACGTGGAGCAAGAGCAAAAGGAAATCGCCCGGCTGCGTCGGGCCATCGAGGCTACCCAGGATTCCTACCTGCGCCGGCAGTATGAGGAAACGCTCCAGGTCAAGGAGGAACTCCTGGAGAACGTGGCCCGCATCCGCAACGGACTGGAGCGCTGGCAGGCCCAGTTGCAGCGGGCGGCGACCACCCTGGACAACCTCTACTCCCAGGTGCTCATACTCCGTTCGGCGGAGATTCGCAACCTGACCGAGGCGACGGACGTGGTCTCGCAGAACCTGCGGGCGCAGGTGGACGAGTTGCGGGCAACCAACCGGGCGCTGGACGAGGTGTTTTCCGGAGGGACGGGCCATGGATGAGGCCTGGCGCTGGCTCTTTTCATCCTGCTCTTTGGTTCTTATGCCCGGGGGAAAGCCGGCCGATACAGCGACTACGACCTGTTTATCGTGGCTGCCACGCTCCCACCCGACTACTGGGAGCGCCAGTCTCTCCTGGATCAGGGGAAACCGGCCTGGGTGGACGTGGTGGCCTTTACGCCCTCGGAACTGGAACAGATACTGCACCGTGGCCTCGTCCTCGATGCCCTGCTGGACGGGCTTCTTTTGCGCGGGGATGAGGCCGCGTTTCGGCAGTGGCGAGAAAAGGCCGGCCGGTACATCGAGCGTCAGGGGTTACGTCGGACCCCCTGGGGCTACTTCCGAGACGTGGCGTAGGAGAACGGAGGTCTATCGTGAGGTACGGACGTGTCCTCTGGGGTATGTTGCTGCTGGCGGCCCTGCTGGGGACCGGACCGGCCGGCTGTGAACCGGGAGGAGGCCGGCCGGAGGCCGTCCGCTGCACGGTGGATCCGGACACCCACCGTTACGAGGGGGAGATCGTCATCGGCTACGCCGGCCCGCTCACCGGAAGCCAGGCGGCGGTGGGGATTGACCTCTGGCGGGGGGCCGAACTGGCCGCCCGGCACTATAACTGCCAGGGCGGCGTCCTGGGGCGCAAGATCGTGATCGTCCCCCTGGACGACCAGGCCGACGGCGAGGTGGCGGTCGAGGTGGCCCGCCAGTTCGTCGAGCAGAAGGTCTATGCCGTCGTCGGGCATTACTCCAGCGGGGCCACCATGCCGGCCTCGGCCATCTACGCCCAGGCCGGCATCCTGGAGGTCACCACCATGGCCTCCAACCCGGACATCAGCCGGCAGGGCTTTCGCACCTTCTTCCGCGTCTGCCCGGTGGATTCGGTGCAGGGGCCGGTGGATGCCGAGTTTGCCGTCCAGACGCTGGGCGCCAGGCGCATCGCCGTCGTCTACATCGGCGGCGACACCTACTCCGAGGGGCTGCGGGCCGAATTCACCCGGAGGGCCCAGGAACTGGGGGCCACGATTGTATCCGCCTACCCCTATGTGGACCCGCCAGTGGACTTTGCCGACATCGTATCCCGCCTCCAGGCCGATTCCCCCGACCTGGTCTTTTTCTCCGGCTACTACCCGGGCGGGGACCTCCTCCTGCGGCAGATGCGCGAGGCGGGCCTTTCGGCCACCTTCCTGAGCGGCGACGGTTCCTTCGAATACGGCTTCCTGCGGGATGCGGGCAAGGCGGCCGAAGGGGCCTATATCTCCTCCCTCTTCCCGGACATCCTCTCCCGGCCGGAGATGGCCGCCTGGGTGCAGGAGTTTCGGGAACGCTACCGCTACCAGCCGGGGATCAACAGCCCGGCCGGCTATGCGGCGGTGCAGGTCATCGCCGAGGGCATCAAACGGGCCGGCACGCTGGAGGTGGCGAAGGTGGCCGAGGCCATCCGAGCGATGACCATCGAAACCCCCTACGGCCCGCTGCGCTACGATGAGAAGGGAGACCTCCTGGAGCAGAAAATCCCCATCTTTGTGGTCCGGGGAGGCCGCTTCGTCGAGTGGACAGGACCGTAGGTCGGATGGGCCATCTGACCGGCTGCTCAATCAGCCATCTCGGATGGGCCATCCGACCGGCTACTCGGCCAGCAACTCCCGAATCGTCTCCTCCAGGTCGAGGTACTTGCCCTCCTCCAGGGCCGTCTCCAGGGCCTCGGCCGGCATCCGGGCCCGGAGAAACTCCAGGACCGGCCCGACCACCTTGTCCACATCGGGGAAAGTGGCCGGGTGATACAGGGCCAGCCCCAGGAGTTCGGCCGCCCGGCGGTGCCGGCCGGCGCGGGCCAGCCAACCGGCCAGGCCGGCAACGGCCTCCAGCACGACGGGCAGGGCCTCGATCTCCCAGGCACAGGCCAGCGCTTCTCGATAATATCTTCGGGCCTCCTCGTCCTGACCCAGGCCGGCCGCCGCATGCCCCAGGTTGTTCAGGCAACTGGCGACGTTCTGCCGCTCCCCCATTTCCCGAAAGAGGACCAGGCTCTCCTCGCTGAACTGCGCCGCCCGGGCGTACTCCCCCAGCCACAGGTTTACCCATCCCAGACCCAGAAGGGCAAAGGCAATGCCCTGGCGGTCGTCGATCTCCCGCGAGACGGCCAGGGCATCCTCATAGTGCTTCAAGGCCGTCGCATAGTCCCCCTGGTAGAAGCTGATGCTGCCCAGGCTGTTGAGACTGGCGGCGATTCCCCGGCGATTGCCGACCTCCCGGCATAACGCCAGGGCGCGCTCATAATAGGAAGCGGCCGCCGCATGGTCGCCCCGGGCCAGTTCGATATGTCCCAGGGTGTTCAGGCAGATGGCCATGCCCAAGCGGTTTCCCCCTGCCTCTTCCAGCGCCAGGGCCTCTTCCAGATAGCCGCGGGCCCCCTGAAAATCGCCCTGATAGAAAGCGCTCGCCCCCAGGCGGCGTAGCACCGTAGCCGTTATGGCGTGCTCGCCGGCCTGCCTGGACAGGGCCAGCGCTTCCTCTCCCAGTGGGTAGGCTTCCGCATAATCGCCTCGCCGGATGGCCAACTGGAGCAGCCCGCAGAGGGCTTCCGCCACCCATGTTCTCCAGCCCATCGCCCGGGCCAGGGTCAGCCCGGCACGGAAATGCCTTTCGGCCTCGGTGGAGTTTCCCCACTGCTCCCAGGCCTTCCCCAGGTGGATGGAGAGGGCCACCTGCCTTTCGAGCTCTTCCGGCCGCCGCTCCGGCCCGGTGGGGGAAACCAATGCCAGGGCCCGCTCGAAGGCGGCCACGGCTTCGGGAAAGGCGCTGGTCCGCAAGGCGGCCTCCCCGGCCCGCTGCAGCCAGAGGGCGGCCCGTTCCCTTTCGCCCGCCCGTTCATAGTGCTCCCCGATCAGGCCGGCATACTCCCCCGACCGCCGGCCGGCCTGCTCTTCCAGCCACTCCGCCACCCTCCGGTGAACGTCCCGCCGTTCTCGCAGGAGCACCGTCTCGTAGCAGACTTCACGCAAAAGGGCGTGGCGAAAGGCATACTCTCTGGTTCCGGCAAAGGCCGAACGCTCCTGCGGCAGGATGATCTCCCGCGCCGCCAGGTTCTCCAGGAGGGCAGCGATGTCCTCCCCTTCTCCTCCCAGAGACCGGAGAAGTCCATCCCAGAAGTTCTGCCCCGCTACCGAGGCCTTCTGGAGGAGGGCTTTCTCGGCCGGTGGCAGGGCGTCCAGCCGGGCCTGCAGGAGGGCGGTGAGGGTGGAGGGCACGTGACGCTCCTCCAAAGACGGGGCGCGCACCTGCCACCGCCCGGCACCGGGGACGATGACCTCCTCCTCAATGAGCATCCGCACCAGTTCTTCCAGAAAGAAGGGGTTGCCCCCGGATTGCCCGGCCAGAAATTCCGTCAGGTCGGGCGACAGGTCTTCCACCCGACGCAGAATCTCCTCCGCCAGAGCCCGGCAGAGCCTCGGAGGCAGGGGATGGAGGTGGAGGAGGTTTCCCGCCGCAGACAGGTCCGGCCGGCGCTCGAGGAGGTCCGGCCGGGCCGACCCCAGGATCAACAGCGGGCCGGAAAGTTCTCGCGATAGACGCAGGAAGAGGTTCAGAGAAGGGTTATCGGCCCAGTGGAGGTCCTCCAGGAAGATCAGGGTAGGAGAGGAGGCGCACAGGGAGCGGAAGAAGCGAATCAGGTCGGCCAGAGCCTCCGGGAGAAAGGATGGACTGCCCAAGAGGGCCTGCACCGGGGGAAGGGCGGAGAAATCGAAGCCGGCCAGTTGGCCGACGAGCAGGGCGCGCTCGGCCGGCAGGACGTTCATTCCCCGAAGAAATTTGGCCTGAACCGCCGTCGCATCGTCGCTCTCCAGGATGTCGAAATGGAGGGAAAAGAGGTGATGGAGGAGGGCGTAGGGGGTGGAGGCGGTCTCCGAAACGGCCCGGGCGTAGAGGAAGGTGAGGGGCGTGGAGAGGCCGCGCAAATAGCGCTCCAACTCCCGGAGCAGCCGGGTTTTGCCCACCCCGGCCTCGCCGACGACGATGAGAAGGCGGGCCTCCGGGCCGGAGGCGACGGCGTGAAAGGCCTCCTGCAGGGCGGCCAGTTCCCGCTCTCGGCCCACCATCGGGGTCTCCAGACCCTCCAGACCGCGGCCGGCCGGCCAGAAAGTCGCCCGCTGGGGCCCATACACCAGATAGGCCCGTACCGACATCGCCTTCCCCTTGACCGGGAACGGCTCCAGGGGCCTCACCTCGAAGAGGCCGCGCACCTGCTGGAAGGTCTCATGGGAGATCAGGATGCCGCCGGCCGGAGCGGCCTGTTCCAGCCGGGCGGCCAGGTTCACCGTGTCGCCGGTTACGGTAAACCCCGATTCTTCGTAGCGCACCAGGACCGGGCCGCTGTGAATCCCCACCCGCATGGCCAGACGCAGGCCGCGGCGTCGTCCCAACTCCCGGTTCAGTTCATCCATCGCCTCCCGGACCTCCAGGGCGGCGGAAACGGCCTGCCGGGGAGCGTCCTCGCGGGCCAGAGGGAGGCCGAAGACGGCCACCACCGCATCCCCGATGAACTTTTCCACCATCCCCTCATGCCGGGCCATGGCCGTCTTCCAGAGGCCGAAATAGGCCTCCAGGACTTCGTGCACTTCCTCGGGATCCATCCGTTCGGCCAGGGAGGTGAAGCCGACCAGGTCGGCAAAGAGGACGGTCACCCGTTTGCGTTCTTCCGAGGGGCGGGGTTGGGAGATCAGCATCTGCCGGCGCAGGGCGGCGATGGCCGCATCCACCACGGCGTCGCCCAGGGTGGCCCGCTGCGCCTCCAGCGCGGCAACGGCTTTTTCCAGCGCTTCCCGTTCGGACATCTGGCCTACTTCCCCCAACAGGCAGCCATGGGGTCCTGTGGCGATCCAGCGATGGCCGTCGGGTGGTCGTCCCTTGGCACAACCGCGACCTGGATCGCGGACTTCGCCAATGATCCGCAGTGCCGGCCTGAGTCAGGAAGAGTTCCTGGAACGGCTCAGGTAACGGCCCGTTTCCCCTGCCAGCGGCTTTACCCCACCCAGCGCACGCTGTTGGAACGACAGGAAGGGCACATCCGTTCGTCGCGCCAGGGGTCGTACTCCTGTTCCCAGGCATGGCCGCAGCGCAGGCAACGGAAGGCGGCCGGCCCCCGGCCTTCCTTCCAGGCCTTGGGAATGGGCACCTTGCTTCCGGCCAGGGCCTCCCGGGTTCGGGCAATTTCCTCCGGGGTCACCGTGGCCCGCAACTCCTCCAGCGCCGTCATCACCTGAACCCACTTCTGCCCCTCGGCGGCGCTGACCCACTCCAGTTGCAGCCGTTCGGGGCGCAGGCCGGCCTTTTCCAGCGCCTCCCAGAGGGCATCCACCCGGCGCACCGTCTGGCGGTTGGCGTGGATATAGTGGCAGTCGGCATAATGGCAGCCGGAGACGAGCACGACGGGCGCCCCCAGCGCCAAGGCCTGCCAGACAAAGTGGGGGCTAACGCGGCCGCTGCACATCGTCCGCACCAGGCGGGCCGTCGGCGGATACTGGAGGCGGGAGGTGCCGGCCAGGTCTGCCCCGGCGTAGGAGCACCAGTTGCAGGCGAAGGCGACGATGACCTCCTCGGGATGCTCCACGTCCAGCATGGCCTCGACCTGGGCCTGGATGGCTCCGTCGCTGAAGTGGCGCATCTCGATGGCCCCGAAACGGCACTCGGCGGCGCAGGCACCGCAGCCGGCGCAGGCCGCCTCGATCACCCGGGCCGGCTGTTTCTTCTCCCAAACGATGGCGGAGAAGGGGCAGACCCGGGCGCACAGCCCGCAGGAGGTGCACTTTTCGGGGTGGACCCGGGCGGTGATCGCCTCCAGGGTGATCGAGTCCTGGTTGAGGAGAATCTGGGCTCGGGCGGCGGCCGCGCCGGCCTGGGTGACGCTATCCTTGATGTCCTTGGGGCTTTCGGCGCAGCCGGCGAAAAAGACCCCCCGGGTCGGCGCATCCACGGGCCGGAGTTTCGGATGGGCCTCCAGGAAGAAGCCGTCGGGAGAGCGGGAGAGGGAAAGGAGGCGGCGAATCGGCTCGCTTTCCTGGCGGGGGATGCCGCCCACGGAGAGGATCACCAGATCCTCCTCGTGGACTTCGATCCGGCCGGCCGTGGTATTCTCCACGGTGAGCACCAGGGGGCCATCCTCCCGGCGCTGCACCTCGCCGGGAAGACCCCGGATGAAACGCACCCCGGCCTCCCGGCAGCGCCGGTACATCTCCTCAAAGCCCTTGCCAAAGGCGCGGATGTCCAGGTAGAACACGGTAATCTCGACGTCCGGGTCATGGTCCTTGAGGAGAAGGCTATCCTTGATCGTATTCATACAGCAGATGTTGGAGCAGTAGGGGTTGCCCCGGGCCGGCGAGCGGGAGCCCACGCACTGGATGAAGGCGATGCGCCGGGGATGCCGGCGGTCGCTGGGGCGGATGAGTTCACCCCCGGTCGGCCCGCCGGCCGAGATCAGCCGCTCGAACTCCAGGCTGGTGATGACGTCCTCGAAGCGGGTGTAGCCGTATTCGTCGAGCGGGGTCGGGTCGTAGACATCCATCCCCGTGGCCACGATGACGGCCCCGACATCGAACTCGATCCGGTGGTCCTGCTGGTCAAAGTCTATGCAGTGCTTGTCGCAGCGGTCCACGCATTTGCCGCAGGCGATGGGGTTATTGCCCAGGCAGTGGGCGATGTCCACCAGATAGGCCGAGGGGACGGCCTGGGGAAACGGCTTGTAGATGGCCCGGCGGGTGGAAAGGCCCATCTGGAACTCGTCCGGAACGAGGACGGGGCAGACCTTGGCACATTCTCCGCAGGAAGTGCACTCTTTTTCATCCACGAAGCGGGCTTTCTGGCGCACGCGCACGTGGAAGTTGCCCACATAGCCGCCGATTTCCTCGATTTCGCTGTAGGTGAGGAGGTGGATTTTCGGATGTCGACCGACATCCATCATCTTGGGGCCGAGGATTCATATGGAACAATCCATCGTGGGGTAGGTTTTATCCAGCATGGCCATAATGCCGCCGATGGAGGGCTTTTGCTCCACCAGGTAGACCTCGTGGCCGGCGTCGGCCAGGTCCAGGGCGGCCTGGATGCCGGCGACGCCCCCGCCGATGACCAGGGCGGCGCGGGTCACCGGGATGCGGATTTCCTGTTGGGGGTGGAGCCGGCCGGCCTGGGCTACCGCCACCCGCACGATGTCCTGAGCCTTGCGCGTCGCCGCCTCGCGGTCGTAGAGGTGCACCCAGGAGCACTGCTCCCGGATGTTGGCCATGGTCAGGAGGTAGGGGTTCAGCCCGGCCTCGGAGACGCACTTCCGGAAGGTCGGCTCGTGCAGGCGGGGGGAGCAGGAAGCGACGACGACGCGGTTGAGGTTGTGCTCCCGAATCTGGCGGCGAATCTCCTGCTGGCCGGGATCGGAGCAGGTGTAGGTGTTGCGCACGGCCACGATCACGCCGGGGAGGGTCTCGGCATAGGCCCGTACCGCCTCGCAGTCCAGCGAGCCGGCGATGTTCAACCCGCACTCGCAGACAAAAACTCCGATGCGCAGTCCGTCCTCGCTCACGGTGGCCTCCTTGTCGCCGCAATCTGCAGGGGAGGTGGCTCCCTTCGGGCAAAACCCGGGATCAGGCGACGGTGATGGGCCGGCTGCTCTGCCAGAAGCCGTGGATGTTGCAGTAACTGGCAGCGTAGAGCGTGCCGGACCGGCCCAGTTTGACCCAGAAGGTGACCTGGTGGTGGGTATAGGCCGGCCCCTGATTGGGCCCGGCCACCGCCTCGCCGTGGGCGGTGAACTCGACGTGGCCGAGTTGGTAGGGGAATTTGTCGCCCTCACCCTGGAAGTAGAGGGAGATCCAGCGGATGTGGTGCTCGGTCGTGTTGGGGTGCGGGATGTCCTTGCCTACGGTGAGGGTGACGGCCACGGGTTCGCCGGCCTGGACCTGGTCGGGGCATTCGATCACCGGGACGTGCTTTTCGGCCTTCCAGTCGGCGGTCTGAAAGAGTTCGGCAAAGGTTTTCATCAGCATACCTCCTTTGAGTTCAGGCAGGGGATGCCCGGGTCTATGCCTATTGTAGCATATCGTCGGAAGGTGTCAATCCGACCGGACAAGGGGAGGAGGCATGTTTTGAGATGGGCACTGCCCTCGAACACTGTGCCCAGCGGGCCGTTCGCCGGTCGAGTAGGCCCTTGGGTTGAGCCTGTCGAAACCAGCGTGTCGAAACCCGGTGGGTTGAGTAGCGCGTAGCGCGTATCGAAACCCGGTGGGTTGAACTGCCCGCTCGGACGGCGGGAAAAGGCTGTCCCGGAGCAGCCTGTTCGCCCGGTGCGGCCGGCTCCGGGCCGCCGTAAAGGCATAGGTGGGATGGATGAACGGATGTTAGTCGCCTTACCAAAGCAGCGCGCCCTCAAGGTAACGACGCGTGCCCTGAACCGCCCCATCCCTGCCAAAGTGGCGCGCGCCCTCGCCGGCCCCTAACGCCTCCACGGCCACAGCCGCCGGAAAAAGGCCCGTTCCTCCTCCGTCCAGGTCCGCAGCAGGAGCAGGAGGGCCCCGTACAGGGCCGGACCGGCCAGGAGCGCCACCGGCCAGAGCCCCCGGGCGTGCAAAAGCACCATCGGCACGCCCATCGCGGCCGCCGCCAGGGCCGGCCGCCAGGCCACCTTCAGGAGCGGCAGCCGGAGGCCTTCCCGCCGCACCACCGCCCAGAGCGGCACAAAGAGCACGCCCTCGGTCATGATGGTGATCAGGCTGGCCGCCAGATAGCCGTACGGGCCGTAGCGCGGAATCCAGTAGAGGTTGCTGCCCACGTTGAAGAGGGCCGCCAGGACAAAGGCCGCCGTGATCGTCCGCTGCCGGTTCAGGGCGATCAGCACGTACTGGGTAACCCCGTTCACATAACTGAGCGGCAGAAACCAGATCAGGATGCTCAGGGCGACGGCCGAATCGGGCAGGTACTCCTGCCCTCCCAGGAGGAAGATGATCTCGGGTGCCAGGACGGAGGTCATCATCGCCAAGGGAAAGGCCAGCACCAGGAGCACCTTCAGGGCCAGGTGGTAGGTGTGCTCCAGCCGGCCCCGGTCCTCCACGGCCAGGCGCGAAAGTATCGGGAAGAGGGCCATCGTGAGGAAGTAGGGGACTTCGATGAGGGCATTGGGGAGTTTGTAGGCGGCGTCATAGGCCCCCACGGCCCAGGCCCCGCCGTAGGGTTGCAGGATGAAGGTGTCGAAGCGGAAGAAGATGAGCACCAGGAGGTTGTTGAGCATGAGGGGCAGGGCTTCCGGCACCATCCAGCGCCAAAGGGAGAGGTCCACCTCCAGGCGGGGGACGAAGAGGAGGCGACACTGGAGGTAGAGAAAGAGGGCGGCGTTGGCCAGGGTCACCAGGAGGGAGGAGGCGGCCAGGCCGACGACGCCCCAGCCGGCCACCAGCACCCCCACCCCGGCAAAGACCTTGAGGATGTTGGTGAGCAGGCCGGCCAGGGCCGGCACCTCCAGGCGTTCCCGGGCGGTGAAGAGGGCGCTCACCGCCGCGGCCAGCCCGGCCGGAAAGAGGCCGGCCGAAAGCAGCCAGAGCGCTGCCTGGGCCTCTCCGGTAAGCGGCTGCGGCGTCCGGCTGTAGATGAAAATGAGCAGGGCACCGAACGGTAGGGACAGGGCCGAGAGGACCCAGCGGAACAGGGTCGTATTGCTCAGATAACGGTTGGCTGCGTCCGGTGCGCGGGCCACTTCCCGCGTGCTCAGCGTGCCCAGCCCAAAGTCGGTCACCGTGGTCAGGTACTGCCCCACCAGCAGGGCGGCGATGGCATAGGCGCCGTACCCCTCCACCCCCAGGTAGTGCAGGACGACGATGGCAAAGGCGAAATCCACCGCCCGGTTGATCAGACGGGCGATGAGCGGGGTGAGGCTGTTCTTGAGCACCCGCCGGGCTATGCCGCCACGGCCGGCCTCGGTTTCCCGATAGATGCGCCCCCACCAGCGGGCGACCAGCGCGACCAGCAGGAGGAGGACGGCCAGCCCCCCCAGGAAGAGGACCAGTTTCAGGGCGAAGCCGTCAGCCGGTGGGTCGGATGAAGGGGACAACGCTACCTCGCCTTCCGAATTTCCAGCAGGTCCCGCTCGTTCTGCTTCCGGAAGAGGGCGGCGAACGGCTCACAGGCGAAACGGAGGACGACGTCGCCGTCGCCGAAAAGGCCCGGCGGGTTGCAACTTTCGATCCGCACCGCCCGGACCACCCGCCGGTAAGCCTCGCGTTCCTGGCGGGGGAGGAGAAGCGGAAAAACCGCCGCATAGAGCAGCCCGAGGACGATGACGGCGCCGGCGGCGGCAAGCAGCCATATCCCCACCGTGGTGGCCGGATGGGTCGCATCGCCTCCCCCGAGGAAAAAGGTGACCGCCCATCCCAGCAGGAGGGGGATGACCACCAGCGTGCCGTATCCGCAGCCGGCCCGCCGGCGCTGCGAGACGCGGCTGAAGGCCGCCTCGCACTCCTCGCAGAGGGGAAAGAGCAGGGTGACCAGGCGCGAACTCAGCCAACTGGAGCCGTACACCTTGATCTGCCCCCGCCCGGCCGGAGAGCCGCAGACGCAGCAGATTTCGGGCAGGGCGTAGGAGGCCTTTTTGCGCAGGCGAAAGCGGGCTACCTCCATATCACTCCTCCACCCCGCCCCCTTCGGCCGAGGCTTCGACCGGCCGTGCGGCGGTGAGGGCCAGCAGGTCGGAGACGCGCAGGCGCAGATTCAGCCCCCGCCGGCCGGCGCTCACGAAAATATGCTCCAGGTCCAGCGCCGAACGGTCCACATAGACGCGAAAGCCTCGCCCCAGGAGGGCCAAAGGGGAAATGCCGCCCACCTGCAGCCCGGTCCAACGTTCCGCTTCCTTCTGTGTGGCCATACGCACCTTCTTCAGCCCCAGGGAGCGGGCCAGGCGGCGCAGGTCCAGTTCCCGGTTGCCGGGGATGAGCACCAGGAACGGCCGGCCCTCCGGAGAGACCACGACCAGCGTCTTGTAGACGATGTGGGCCGGCACCCCCAGCACCTCGGCCACGCCTCGGGCGGAGTGGATCTCGGGAGAAAAGGAAAAGGCCTCGTAGGCGATACCGCGCGCCTCCAGGAGGCGCATGACGTTGCTTTTTTCCAAAGGCGATCTCCTCACGTCGGCTTCCATGCCCCATTGTACAACACCGACCGACGGTGCGCAAACTTGACACCCCGGCCAGCCCATGCTACAATCGGCCCGGCCGGGGGCGCCATGCCCTGCCGTCGAGGTTATGCTCTTGGGATACGAGGCCGGGCCCCAGGCCGGCGGAGCCGCCGATGGCCGTTCGGGACGATCCGGAAGCAGAACGCCTGCAGGTGCAACTGTACCGCAAGATGACGCCCCAGGAGCGCATCGAATTGGCCGCGCAGATGTTGTGGTCGAGTTTCGCCCGGAAAAGGCCGAGGCCCTGTCCCACCTGCTGGAAAACTTCTACGCCCCAAATTTCGCCATTCGGGAGGCGGCGGAGAGGCGAGGACACTTCAACGTCATGGGCCTGGCCGACCTTCTGGCCGACATTCGCCGGCAAGCCATCCTGGGGTAATCGAGCATGACGTCCGACCACATTTCGGAAAATGGGGTTCCCTCGCCCCGCCGCGCCGTCGTCCTGGGCGGGACGCCGGAGGGCATACAGGCGGCCCTCCAACTGGCCGGAGAGTTCGAGGTCACGCTGATCGAACCCTCCCCTTTTCTGGGGAATCCCCACCCGCCCAGCCGTTCCGCCTGGATGGCCGAGGTCCCGGCCGCACTGGAGGTCCTCCACCACAAACGCATTTCCGTGCTCACCCAGACCGTCGTGGAGGACATTTCCCGCCGGGAGGACGGCCGATTTCGCCTCCAGGTGCAGCAACTTCCCCGTTACGTGGACCCGGAACGCTGCACCGGGTGCGGCGAGTGTGCCGCCGTCTGTCCGGTGGAAATCTCCACCGAGGACGGCCGGCACCGGGCCATCTACCGCCTTCCCCCGGAGCGTTCCGTCCCCAACGTCTTGGTCATTGCCAAACGCGGTGTCCCGCCCTGCACGGCCGCCTGCCCCGGCGGCATCCCGGTGCAGGGCTATGTGGCCCTGGTCGCCCAGGGCCGTTTCGAGGAGGCCCGGGACCTCATCGCCCGCGCCATCCCCTTCCCCGGCATCTGCGGCCGGGTCTGCCACCATCCCTGCGAGGAGCATTGCAGCCGCACCGAACTGGATGAAGCCGTCGCCATCCGCGCCCTCAAACGCTTCGTCGCCGACCGTACGGCCGGCCGGGAGTTGCGCTGGGAAAAGGCGGAAGCCGGGTCCGGCCTTCCCCCGGTGGCGGTGATCGGGGCCGGGCCGGCCGGCCTGACCGTGGCCTGGGAATTGGCCCGCGCCGGGCTGCGCATCACCGTCTTCGAGGCGCTTCCGGTAGCCGGCGGGATGATGGCCGTGGGCATCCCGGCCTACCGATTGCCCCGGGAGGTGTTGCATCGGGAAATCGCCGCCATCCAGGCCCTGGGGGTGGAAATTCGCCTGAACACGCCGCTCGGCCCCACCCTCACCCTCGATGACCTCTTTGCCCAGGGCTACAGGGCGGTCTTCCTGGGCCTGGGGGCACACCGTGGCCGGCGGCTGGGCATCCCCGGCGAGGACCTGGCCGGGGTGGTCCAGGCGGTGGAACTCCTGCGGGAGGTCAACCTGGCCCAGGAAGCCGGCCGGCGCGACCTGTGCGCCCACCTGCGGGAAGCCCGCGGCTGGGAACTCGGCCGGCGGGCGGCGGTCATCGGCGGGGGGAACAGTGCTGTGGATGCGGCCCGGACGCTCCTTCGGCTGGGGGTGGAGGAGGTACACCTCCTCTACCGCCGTTCGCGCCAGGAGATGCCGGCCGGCCCCGAGGAGGTGGCCGCGGCCGAGGAGGAGGGCGTCCTCCTGGAGACGCTGGTCGCTCCCCGGCGCATCATCGGCCGGGAGGGGCGTGTCGTGGCCCTGGAGTGCCAGCGCATGGCCCTGGGCAAACCCGATGAGAGCGGCCGGCCCAGGCCCATCCCCATTCCCGGAAGCGAGTTCACCTTGGAACTCGAGTGGGTGGTGCCGGCCGTCGGCCAGGAGGCCGACCGGGGGCCGCTGGCCGAACTCTGTGATGCAGACGGCCGGCTATGGGTGGACGAGGCTACCGGGCGCACCCGACGGCCGGGCGTCTATGCCGGCGGCGACATCGTCCGGCCGGCCTCGGTGATCGAGGCCATCGGCGCGGGGAAACGGGCGGCGCGGGCCATCCTCCATGACCTGCGTGGGGAGGAGGTGCCGCCGGAGGAGGAACGGCCGGTGGCCCGCTGGGCACCTGGGGAACTGGAAGAACGGGAGCGCCAGGCCCGCCAGCGGCCGGCCGTGCTTTCCCCCCGCCGGAGGAAACGCGACTTTGCCGAGGTGGAACGGTCCTTCACCCCGGAGCAGGCGGTGGCCGAGGCCGGCCGCTGCCTGGCCTGCGGCCCCTGCTCCGAGTGCCTCCGGTGTGAGGCCGTCTGCGAGCCCCGGGCCATCCACCACGCTGCCCGATCCCGCCGCTTCACCCTGGAGGCCGAGGTGGTGTTTTCGGCCCTCACCCCCTCCCCCCTGCCCCTCTCCCCCTTTCCCAAATGGGAGAGAGGGAGGGGGGAGAAGGGGGGTGGGGGTGAGGGCCTGGGCATCTTCCTCTGCCGCTGTGGGGAAGGGATCGCCGGCGTGCTTCCCCTGGAGGAATGGCAGGCCCGGGCCATGGCCCTGCCGGGGGTCGTCCGGGTGGAGCAGGTGCCCTTTGCCTGTCTTCCGGAGGGGCGGGCCTTTCTGCGGCAGGCGGCTTTGGGTCTGGCGGGGGCCGTGCTGGCGGCCTGTTCCTGCTGTAACCTGGCGCAGATTTGTTCCGCCTGCACCACCCAGCGGGTGCGCTGCCGGGCCGGGCTGGGATTGTGGGAAGAGGAGGAGGGAGACTCCAGGCCGGCCTGGGAATTCGTCAACCTGCGGGAGCACTGTATCGGGCTCTACGGAGCGGAGGCCGGGGCAGAAGTGGCATGGGAAATGGTGGTTGCAGCGGCGGCGCGGCTGCGTGCCGGTCCGCCCGACCCCCTGCCGGCTCGGGTGGACGAGCGGCGCTGCCGGGCCTGCGGAACCTGCCAGACGCTCTGCCGGGCCGGGGCCGTCCACCTGGAAGAGGACGCCCTGGGACGGATGCGCGCCATCGTGCAGGAGGAGCGCTGCCGGGCCTGCGGCACCTGCGCGGCCCACTGCCCCACCGGGGCGGTAACCGCCGGCCGCATCAGCGACCGGCAGATCGAGGCGACGCTGGAGGCTTTCCTTCCGGCCGGCTCAGAGGGGCGAGTGCTCGTCTTTACCTGCAACTGGGGCGGGCACGGCGGGGCCGAGGCGGCCGGGATGGAGGGCCGGACGCTTCCTCCCGAAGTGCGCCTGCTACGCCTGCCCTGTTTGGGCCGGGTTTCCCCAAGCCTGCTCCTGCATGCCCTGGAACGGGGCGCCGCCGGCGTCCTCCTGCAGGGTTGCCCCGAGGGAGCGTGCCACTATGACTTTGGTCGGGAAACGGCCGTCCAGGCGCTCTCCCAGGCCCGGGCGCTGGCCGAACTCTTGGGGATGGGTGCCGAACGGCTGGCCCTGGGCGGCAGCGCGCCGGGGGATGGAGAGGCCTTTGCGCAAGCGGTGCGGAGTTTTGTCGAGCAGGTGCGCAAGCGGGGATGAACGATGGACACGCTGACGGCGCTGATCGCCCGAACCCATGCGGCGGCCTGCCTGGAGTGCGGCAAGTGCACCGCCGTCTGTCCGCTGGCCCGCCACGATGAGGCCTTTTCCCCGCGCCGCCTGGTGGAGGAACTGGTCCAGGGCCGGCCGGCCGAGGCCCTCCGCAGCCTCTCCCTCTGGTCCTGCCTGACCTGTCGGGCTTGCCAGGAACGCTGTCCCCAGGGCGTGGACTACGGTGCGCTGATTCGCGGGGCGCGCGCCCTGGCCCGCCGGGAGGGGGAAAGGCCCCCCTGCTCCCACGGGGGGTTGTTGCAGACGGTCATGCGGCTGCAGGCCTCCCCGGGGCATGCTCAGAAGCGGCTGGAATGGCTTCAGGAGGACCTGGAGGTCTCCTCCGAGGGCGAGACGCTCTACTTCGTCGGCTGTCTGCCCTATTTCCAGGTCATCTTTTCCGAACTGGAGGTCCCGGCGCTGGAAATCGCCCGGAGCGTGGTACGCCTGTTGAACGCTGCCGGCGAACATCCCCAGGTGCGGGCCGAGGAACGCTGTTGCGGCCACGACCTCCTCTGGGAGGGGGATGTGGAAAGTTTTCGCCGGCTGGCGGAACAGAACCGGGACATGGTGCAGCAGAGCGGAGCCCGCCGCATCGTCACGGCCTGCCCGGAGTGCGCCTATACCCTGGCGGTGGACTACCCGGCCCTGGGCTACGGGCTGGGGGTGGAGGTCCTGCACCTCTCGCAGTGGCTGGCGCAGGCGCTTCGGGAGGGCCGGCTGCATCTGCAGCGGGGGGAACGCCGGCTGACCTACCAGGACCCCTGCCGGCTGAGCCGTTACCTGGGAGAGGTGGAAGCCCCGCGTCAGGTGCTCGCGGCCCTGGGGGAGGTGGTGGAACTGGAGGGGAGCGGCCGGCTGGCCGTCTGTTGCGGCGGTTCCTGGACGGAGTGTGGGGCGGCGAACCGGGCCTTGCAGGTGGAGCGGCTGGACCAGGCCGGCCGGAACGGAGCCGACCTGCTGGTCACGGCCTGCATCAAGTGTCAGTTTCATTTCCGCTGCGCGCAGAAGACGGCCGGCCTGGGAGAGGGGGCGGGGCGAACGGAGGTGCAGGACCTGGCCCTTCTGGCGGCTCAGGGACTGGGGAATCCCGGATGGGCGCCGGCCGCGGCAAGTTCGTATCGAGTCCCCTGACCGAAGGAGCAGAAAATCATCCGACAGATATCGGGTGTGTCCCAAGTTTGTCGGGAAGCGGCCTTTCCCCTCACCCCACTCCCCCTAGCCCCCTCTCCCCTCTCCCATTGGGAGAGGGGAGAGGGGGTTTGGGGGTGAGAGGTGAGGGTCAGCCGGACCGCCCCCCTACGATTCGACACCTTTGGGACACACCCCAGATATCGCCCGTTTGCCTTCCCGTAGGGGCTATGGTATACTAAAGTTTACTGGAAGCCGCGTTGAAGGCCGAAGATGACGGCGGAACTGCTCCTGCAAGCCGAAAGTCTGGTCGAGCAATTCTGCGAACGACTGGATGACTTGCTCCGGCAAGCCCAGGAGCGTCGGCAGGTGCTGGAAAGCGAGGCCCGCCGGGTCTCTCGCTTTCTGGACGAGGTGGGCGTGCGCCTGACCCTGGCCCGCCGGGGCACGACACCGGCCCTTTCTGCGGAACACCTTCAGGCCGAAGCGGACGAGGCCCGTCGCCGACAGCAGGAGACGCTGGCCGCGCTGGCCGAGGTCGACGAAAGCGCCCGGCGGCTGGAACTGCTACGTCGCCAGGTGGAGATGAGCGGCCGCTCCCTGCGCCCGGCCGGCCTCCAGCCATACGATCCCTGGGAACTGGCCCTGCGCTCCCAGGTGCTCTACGGCCGGGAGCAGGAGCGCAACGCCCTGGCCCGCGAGGTGCACGATGGACCGGCCCAGGTGTTGAGCAATGCGGTGATGGGGCTGGAACGCTGTCGCCAGGCCGAGACCCTGGAGGAAGCCCGGACCGCCGTGGAAGACCTGTTGCGCGACGTCCGTCTGGGCCTGCAGGAAGTGCGCCGTTTCATCTACGACCTCCGCCCCTCCCCGCTGGCCGAGGAGCCGCTGGGCCGACAGATCGAACGGTATATCCGGGACCTGGAAGCGGCCTACCAGACGTCCATCGAGTTCCGCTGGGGAGCACCGCCGCAGGAACTCCGGCCGGAGGAAAAGGTCGCCATCTATCGCATCGTCCAGGAGGCGCTCCAGAACGCCCGCCGACATGCCCGGGCCGAGCGAATCTCCGTGGAGGCCTACGTGGAACCGAACGCCTGGGTCATCCAGGTCAGCGATGACGGCGTGGGCTTTGATCCGGACTACCCCTGGCCTCGGGAAGACCACTGGGGACTCTGCGGGATGCGAGAACGGGCCCAATTGATCGGAGCCCAGTTGCAGGTCGAGAGCCGGCCGGGACAGGGCACTACCGTCCGACTTCGCCTGCCGTTGCCCCCTCAGGAATCGCGGGTGAGGTAACGCGATGGAAAAGGGGAGCGAGGCGTTGACCATCCTGATCGTGGACGACCACCCCCTGTTTCGCCAGGGGGTTCGGGCCACCCTGGAGCAGGAACGCGACCTCCGGGTCGTCGGGGAAGCCGCCGACGGCCAGCAGGCCATCCAGATGGCCGAGGAACTCTGCCCCGATGTCGTGCTCATTGACATCAGCCTGCCCGGTCTGAACGGGCTGGAGGTGGCCCGGGTGATCAAACGGCGTCAGCCCCAGGTCCACCTGATCGTCCTGACCGTTTACGAGGACGACGAGCAACTCTTCAACGCCATCCGGGCCGGGGCCTCGGCCTATTCCTCCAAGGACATCGAGCCTTCGGCGCTGGTGCGGATGATTCGGGACGTGGGCCGGGGCAAATACCTGATTGATGAACACGTCTTCGCCAAGCCGCACATCGCCACCCGGGTGCTCCGCCAGTTCCGGGAACTGGCCGCGGCCGAGGAGGAACTGGGGGCGCTTTTCTCTCCCCTGACCAGGCGGGAGATCGAAATCCTCGATTGCATCGCCCAGGGGTTGACCAACAAGGAAATTGCCGACCGCCTCTGCATCAGCGGACAGACGGTCAAAAACCATGTCACGGCGATTCTGCGCAAACTCCAGGTCAACGACCGCACCTCGGCCGTCATCTACGCCCTGCGCCGGGGCTGGATTCGCCTGGGGGTGCGTCCACCGGAGGAGGGCGCAGACAGGATGGAATAGTCCAGACAAGGAGGGCATCATGTTCGTCATCGGCGAGAACATCCAGATTCGGGCCACCCGGGTACGGGAGGCGCTGGAGACGCGCAACGGGGCCTTTTTCCAGGAGATGGCCCGCTCCCTGGTACAGGCCGGCGCCCATATGATCGACCTGAACATCGGCCCCCGGAAGAAGGATGGGCCGGAGGTGATGGCCTGGCTGGTGGAGACGATCGGCAGCGTTGTGGAGGTCCCCTTCTCCTTCGATACGACCAACCTGGAGGCCATCGCCGCCGGCCTGCAGGCCGCCCGGGGGCGCAAGAACATCCTCAACCCGGGCTCGATCGTCGGCGACCCGGTGCGGACGGAGCGGGTCTTTTCCCTGGCCGTGGAGCACGGGGCCGGCGTGATCGCCCTGACGCTGGAGCAAACCGGCATGCCGGCCAATGCCGAGGCCCGCGTCTCCATCGCTATGGAACACCTCATCCCCGCCGCCCAGGAGTACGGCCTGCCGATGGAGGACCTCTACATTGACCCGGTGGTGCTCACGGTCAAGGGGATGCAGGAACACCCGAAAGAAGTGATCGAGGCGGTGCGGGCCTGCAAATTGGCCTGCGATCCCCCTCCCCAGACCGTCTGCGGCCTCTCCAACGTCTCCAACGGCGTCCCCCACGAAAACCGCAGCCTGATCAACCGCACCTTCCTGGTGATGCTCCTGGGGGCCGGCCTGGATGCCGCCATCTGCGATCCCCTGGACCGGGAACTGATGGAATGGGTGCGCATCGTGGAAGAGCGGGACGAAAGCACGCCCCTGGGACGTGTCCTGGTGCGGCTCTACGATGCCGTGCAGAGCATGTCCTCCTTTCGTACCGAGGACGTGGATATGGCCGATCCCGATCAGGCCGCCCTGTACAAGACGGTGCGTATCCTGCGCAACGAAGTCATCTTCGCCGACGACTACCTGCGCTTCTAGGTGTGTTGCAGGTCGGATTGACCATCCGACCTTCTAGGTGTGTGGTAGGTCGGATTGACCATCCGACCTACAAATGGTGGATTGACAAGTTGCCGGTCGGATTGACCATCCGGCCTTCTAGGTGTGTAGGTCGGATTGACCATCCGACCTACAACGGTGACCCATGGAACTCCCCTCTTCGCTACGGCTGGGGCTGGAACGGGTGGTGCGGCACGCCTGTGAACGTTGCGGCGTGCCGGCCGGCCTCCTTTTCTACGCAAGGGCCGGTTATCTCTTCCCCGTCGTCAGCGTCGGGTTGGAAGGTCTTTCCCTTTCTCCCCTGCCGGCCTCCGCGGAGGCCGTTTTCCCCGACCTGCCGGCAGCCCTGCAGGGCGCTTTCCCCCACTGGCAGCCGCTTCCCCTCTCCTGGCAGGGCCGCCGAGTCGGCTGGCTCCTCCTGGGCAGCCGGGAAGAAATTTCCTCGAGGACCAGGACCCGCTCCGAGGAGGCCTTTTTCCTGGACCTTCTGGCCCTTTTGCTTCTGGGCTGGGGGGAAGCGGCCGGCCGGGAAGAACGGTTGCGTATCCTGGCGGAGCAAACCCGCCTGGCGGAAAAACGCGTCGCCCTGTTACGGGCTATTGACGAAGTCAACCGACAGGTGCTGAGCCTGTTCAACCCGACGGCCCTGCTTCAGAACGCCGCCGAGGCCCTGGTCCGCCATCTGGGCTATGATTACGCCCATGTCCTCCTCCTGGAGGACGATACCCTGGTGTTGCGGGCCAGCGCCGGCCGGAGCGGGCGGGCCGTCCTCGGCCGCCGCTTTCCCCTGGGCCGGGGCATCACCGGCTGGGTGGCCGCTACCCAGGAACCTTACCTCTGCAACGACGTGCTGAACGACCCTCACTACCTTTACATCGACGAACTGGGCGATGTCCGCTCCGAACTGACCGTTCCCATGCGCGGTGCAACGGCCCTCAGCGGCGTCCTGGACATCCAGAGCAACTCCCCCGACGCCTTTGACGAAGCCGACCTCCTGGCCCTCACCTCGCTGGCTGATCACCTGGGCATCGCCCTGGAAAACGCCGAACTCTACGCCCGCCTGCACGACTGCATGGCCGACCTGGAGCAGACCCGCGCCCGTCTTTCCCAGGCCGAACGCCTTTCCGCCCTGGGGGAAGTGATCACCGGCCTGGTGCGCGAAATCAGCGACCCCCTCACCGCCATCATCGGCTACGCCCAACTCCTCCAGGACACGGTACAGGATGCCCACGTCCGCCAAGACCTGGAAAAGATCATCCAGGAGGGGCAGCGCGCCGCCCGTATCGCCGAGACGCTCCTCGCCTTCGTCCAGCAGCGCGATCCGCGCTTCACCGCCACCGACCTCAACGACCTCCTCCAGCAAGTGCTGCGCCGCTTCCGCCCCGAACTCGGCCCCATCGAGGTGAAGATGGAACTTTTTCCCAACCTGCCGCCGGCCCGGGCCGACCCCGGCCAACTGGAACAGGTGCTGGAGCACCTGCTCTGGAACGCCGGACAGTCTCTCGGCGGGGCCCCGGGCGGCCTGACGCTGCGCACCTTCTACCGCGAGGATGCCGGGGTCCCCGGGGGAGGATGGATCGGGCTGGAGGTCGGCGACAGCGGGCCGGGGACCGCCCCGGAAATTCTGCCGCACATCTTCGATCCCTTCTTCGCCACCCGGCGGGAAGCCGGCGGGAGCGGCCTGGGTTTGGCCATCTGCTACGGCATTATCGGCCGGCACGGAGGCCGAATCTGGGCCGAAAGTGAGCCGGGCCGGGGGGCGCGTTTCTTCGTCGAACTGCCGGCCTGGGCCCCGGAAAAGGGGTGAAATGAAGGAGGAGCGGACTCGCCGTCCGGCGACGGTGGTAATCGCCATAGGCAACCCCATCCTGCGGGACGATGGGGTGGGCTTTTATGTGGCAGAGGACCTGCGCGGCCGGCTGAACGAACGGCGGGTCGAGGTGGTGCGGGCCTGCGCGGGGGGCTTTCGTCTGCTGGATGCGCTGGCCGGCCGCCGCCGCGCCGTCCTGGTGGATGCTTTGCGCCTGGGGGGAAAGCCCGGCCAGGTTTACCTCCTGAGCGCGGAGGACTTGCAGGGCCGCATCCGGGCCGCCACTCCCCATGAGGCCGGGCTCCCCGAAGCCCTGGCCCTGGGACAACAACTGGGGATGGAGATGCCCGAGGTCGTCGTCGTGGGCATCGAGCCGGCCGAGGTGGAAGAATTCGGTGAGGGGCTGACGCCCGAGGTGGCCGCGGCCGTCCCGGAGGCGGTGGCACTGGTCCTGGCCGAGGCGGAGCCGGACCTGGCGGCCGCCGTCCGGGAGCAGACGGTGGAGGGCCGGTTGCCCTGCGCGGCCGCCTTTCGTCTGGCTCGGAAGTGGCACCTTTCTCCTCGCCAAGCGGCCGAGTTCGCCGCCGGGCTGGGCGTGCGGCTGGGCTGGTGTCAACTGGGGCTCTTTGCCGGGCCCAAGAAGGGGGACCGGCCTCCGCCGGAGGTCGAGGCGGTCAGCCCGGCGCTACGTCAGGCCGTCGAAGAGGGGTTGGAGGAGGGCCGCCTGCCCTGTGCCCGCGCCTGGGCCATCGCCAAACGGTTGCATCTGGAACGCCTCGCTGTGGGCCGGGCGGCGGAGGCGCTGGGCATCCGCATCAGCCGTTGCCAGTTGGGCTGCTTCTAGGGGGAGTTCGATCTCGCCAAGGCCACCGGGTCGTCCGGGGGCGAGGTCCCCCCAGGATCAGCGGGAGCGTTCTACCGCCAAGCAGGCGATTTCTTCCAGGTGGGAGCGAACCGGGTCGGCGATGCCCTGGAGGTGGAAAAGAGCCTCCCGATGGTAGCGTTTGGCCTCCCGGCGGGCCCGTTCCGGGCCGGAGGAGGCCCGTACCCGCTCCAGGGCCTCCTCCACCTCCTCCGGAGGCAGGGCATCGCCCAGGCGCTCGACCAGGCGATGCAGGAAGCCGTCGGCATCGTCATAGGCCACGGCGTAGATGAGCGGCAGCGTAATGAGCCCGCGCCGGAGGTCGCCGCCGGCCGGCTTGCCCAGTTCGCGCTCGTCGCCCGTGTAGTCCAGTACGTCGTCCACGATCTGGAACGACATTCCCAGGGCAAATCCAAAGCGTCCCAGGGCCGAGATGGTCTCCTCATCGGCCCCGCCACATCGGGCGCCGACCTTGCCGGCCGCCTCAAAGAGCACGGCCGTCTTGCGGGCCACCTTGAAGGTGTACTGCTCCAGCGCCTCTTCCAGCGGTTCCGCTTGTTGTACGCTGCTCATCTCGCCCTCGCAGATGGCCACGGCGGCCTCGCCGATATCGTCCAGCAGTCGAATGTCGCCGGTCCGGGCGAGGGCCCGGGCGGCGAGGGAGAAGAAATAGTCGCCGGTCAGAAGGGCCACGTCGTGGTGCCATTTCTCATGGATGGTCGGCCGGCCGCGACGGTGCGGAGACTGGTCGATCAGGTCGTCGTGCACCAGGCTGGCAGCGTGGATGAGTTCCACAGCCGCCGCACCGGAGAGGGCCGCCTCCGGAACGGCATGGTTCCCCACCCGCGAGGCCAGCAGGGTCAGGAGGGCGCGCAGACGCTTGCCGCCGGCCGTGAGGAGGTAGACGGCCGGCCGGGAAAGGAGCACCAGCGGGGAGGTCACCAGTCCCCGCAGGTACTGTTCCAATCGGGCCATCTCTTCTGCCAGGCCCATCCGGGCCCAAAGTTCCGTCATCCCGTTCTAGCCGTCAGGGGATCACCGCCAGGGTACGCGCCTGGCTCCAGACCTCTTCCAGCCGGTAAAAATCGCGCTGCGAGGGGTCGAAAACGTGCAACACCACCGAGCCAAAGTCCATCAGAATCCAGCCGCTATCGGCCGTCCCTTCCACCCGACGGGGGGGTAGCCCTCGGGCCTCCATCTTCTCCCATACCTCGTCGGCAATGGCCTGGAGTTGCCGCTCGCTTTCTCCGCTGCAGATCAGAAAATAATCGGCGATGATGGAAATTTTGCGCAGATCCAGAAGGACGATGCGGCTGGCTTTCTTGCCGGCCGCCAGTTCCATCAGGGTATCGGCCAGTTCCCGCGGTTCGATGATGCCCCTCCTGATCGTGGCTCATAGGACGGTTCTCAATTCCGCCGGGCCTTCCCAGGCCCAACGGCATGTGCTTGGCAACATGGTCTCGGACCGGGCCACAGGATTCCCATGCCGGAAGCCAGCCCATATTGTACTACAGGCCGTTCGGATGCGCAACCGGGATTTGCTTTTCCCCCGTATCTGCGCTATAATCTTCTCGCCGGGCGGGGTCGCTTCGCCGGAGGTCGGGCGATGGAGTTGCTTTCGGCGCTGGAAATTGTCCCTGGGGAACAGGTGGCCCTGGTGGGCGGTGGAGGCAAGACCGGCCTGGCTTACCAACTGATGGTCGAGGCCCGTCGGCGCGGATGGACCGCCCTCTTCACCACGACGACCCGGGTGTTGCCGATTCCGGGGGAGACGTTCGTGCTGATGGAAGAGGAGCCTTCCCCGGAGACGCTGCGCCGACGGTTGCGGGAGGAACTTTCTCTCTTCCTGGCATCGCGCCGCCTTCCCGAATGGGACGAGACGCCGGCCGGCCGCCAGCAGAAACTGGGCGGTTTTTCCCCGGAAGAGGTGGACCGGCTGGCCGGGGAACTTGGGCCGGACCTCCTTCTGGTCGAGGCCGACGGTTCCCGCCACCGCCCTTTCAAGGCTCCGGCCCCCTATGAGCCGCCGATTCCGGCCGGGACGACGCTGGTGCTGGTGCTGGCCGGCCTGAGCGTGCTCGGCCGGCCGCTGGAGGCCGCCTGGGTGCACCGCCCGGCCCGGGCGGCCGAACTGGCCGGAGTACCTCCGGGAACGATCGTGGACGAGGCGCTCATGGCCAGGGTCCTGGCCCACCCGGAGGGAGGACGGAAAGGCGTTCCCCCGGGGGCGAGGACGGCGGCCGTCCTCACCCAGGCCGTCCCGGAGCGGCTTCCCGAGGGGCGCCGGGTGGCCCGCCGGCTGCTCGAGTGTCCGGACCTAGAGCGCGTTTTGCTGGTGGACCTGGAAGACCTGGGCCGGGCCGAAGTCTGGCGCCGGGATCGGTCGGGAAATCCCCGGTGGGGCGAACGGGCCGAGGGCGTATACGCCGTTTGCCTGGCCGCCGGAGGAGCGCGGCGCATGGGGCAGAACAAACTTCTCCTGCCCCTGGCCAGCCGGGCGCTCCTGGCCCATGCGGTGGATGCCGCCCTGGGCTCCCGGGCCGACGAGGTCTGGGTGGTCCTGGGGGCCGAGGCCGAAAGGCAACGAGAGGCCTTGGGGACCCGGCCGGTGCGCTTTCTGGAGAACGAACGCTGGGCCGAGGGCCAGGCCTCCTCGATCCATGCGGCGGTGCGGGCCCTGGGGGAGGGAGCCGGCGCGCTCCTTTTCCTGGCCGGGGATATGCCTCGAATCCGGCCGGCCCACCTGGACCGCCTGATCGAACGCTTCGAGGCCGGAGCGGCGGTGGTCTGGAGCGCAGAGGAGGGCCGTCGGGGCATCCCGGCCCTCTTCGCCCGGGAAACCTTCCCCGCCCTCCTGCAACTGGCGGGCGACATCGGAGGACGGGCGCTGGCCGGGAAGTTCCCGGAGGCCGTGGTCGAAGCCTCGGCCGGGGAACTTCTGGATGTGGATACCCCGGCCGATTACCTGGAGGCCGAGCGGTGGATGGTCAAGGTCGGGACGTAAGGCTGGTCATCGTCAAAGGAGGCGGGGACCTGGGCAGCGGGGTCGCCTGGCGGTTGCATCGTTGCGGCTTCCGGGTGGTGATCCTGGAGTGTCCCTACCCTACGGTGATTCGGAGGCGGGTGGCCTTTGCCACGGCGATGTATGAAGGGGAGATCGCCGTGGAGGGGGTCACCGCCCGCCGGGCCACGATGGAGGAGGTCCCCGCGCTCCTGGAGGCCGGCCTCATCCCGGTGCTGGCCGATCCGGAGGGCCGGGCCGTGGGCCGGCTGCGGCCGGACGTGGTGGTGGATGCCATCATGGCCAAACGCAACACCGGGACGCACCTGACCGATGCTCCGCTGGTCGTGGCCCTGGGACCGGGCTTTCAGGCCGGCCGGGATTGCCATGCCGTCATCGAGACGGCCCGTGGGCACTTCCTGGGCCGGGTCTACTGGGAGGGCGAGGCCCTGCCCAATACCGGCATCCCCGGCGAGGTGGGCGGAGCCACGGCCGAACGGGTCCTCCGCGCCCCGGCGGACGGCACCTTCCAGTCCTGCGCCCGCATCGGCGACCTGGTCGAAGTCGGGCAAACTGTGGCCTGGGTGGACGGCCATCCGGTGCAGGCCCGCCTTCGGGGCGTGCTCCGCGGCCTCCTGTCCGACGGGCTGCCGGTCCACGCCGGGATGAAGGTGGGCGATGTGGATCCTCGGGCCGAGCGCGACCACTGTTTTACCGTGTCGGACAAGGCCCTCTCCATCGCCGGCGGGGTGCTGGAGGCCATCCTGACCTGGCAACGCGGCTCGATACCCGGCGTAGGCCGTTCGTCCCCCGTCGTCCGTATGCCGGGCGCCGGAGAGTGAACGAGCCCGCGGAGGGGAAAACGCCGATGGGCACCGGCGAGAAAGTGCTGGTGATCGACGACAGCCCGGAAATCACCCGCCTGCTCCGCAACATTCTGAGCCGGGAGGGCTACCAGGTGTCCGTCAGCAACGATCCTGAGGCGGCGCTCCTTTTGCTGGAACAGGAACGGCCGCACCTGGTGATTCTGGACATCTGTATGCCCCATCTGGACGGCTGGGAGGTCTGCCGGCGCATTCGGGAGGTCAGTTCGGTCCCCATCCTGATGCTGACCGTGCTTTCGGAATCGCCGAACGTCGAACGCAGCCTGCGGGCCGGCGCCGATGCCTACATGACCAAGCCCTTCTCCATCAGCGCGCTGCTGGAGCGGGTGCACAGTTTGCTGGGGCGTTATCCTGCCCGGCCGTCCGGGATCAGGAAAATATAACGCGTGTTGCGTAAGGGCAATCCGGACCGTCCTCCGGACAATCGAATGCAGGGGATCGTGGGCCGGCATTCCCCGCCAGAAAAAGGAGGTTCCGATGTCGTTCCTCGATCGTGTCGGCAAGGCCATCTCGGAAACGGCGGCCAAGGCCAAGCAGGAACTGGACCAGATGGCGCGAATCAACCGCATCCGGGGGGAAATTCGCGATCTGGAGAAAAAGATCAAGGATTTCGAGGAACAGATTCGGGCGATCAAATTTCGAGCCGGCGAAAAAGCGCTGGAGATGCTGCGCAGCGGGGTGCTCGAAAGCGCCGAACTTCAACCCTTTGCCGATGAGATCGCCCGGTTGGAGCAGGAAATTGCGGCCTGCCGGGAGGAGATCACCCAGAAGGAAGCGGCCATCGAGGCGATCAAGGCCGAAGCAGCCGCTCCGGCTCAGCCGGCCCCGGCAGAAGGACAGCGTTTCTGCCCCCAGTGTGGCGCGCCGGTGGTGGCCGGCGCGGCCTTTTGCAGCCAGTGTGGGGCCAAACTCATCTGAGGCCGGCCGGCTTCGGCTCCCTGGCCCTGGGTGCCGGACGTTCCTGCCCTGGAGAGCAAAAGGGGTATGGGGCGGGCGTACCCCTTTCCCCGACCCGGGCCCGGCAGGTTGTCCTGCGCCGTCTGGCCGGCGAGGAGGGGACGGTTCGCAAGGATTGGGGCGGCCGGCTTCCGGTCGCCCTGATCTTCCCCAACCGCTATCCGCTGGCCATGGCCAACCTGGGTTTCCAGACCCTCTACGGCCTCCTCAATGCCGAGGCCGATGTGGTCTGTGAGCGCTTCACCTGGGAAGGCCCCGCTGGTCCCCTCCTTTCCCTGGAATCGCAACGTCCCCTGGGCGATTTCCCGGTCTGGGCCTTTTCGGTGCCCTTTGAACTGGACTATTTCCACATCGTCGACCTCATCCGTCGCGCCGGTGTGCCCCTATGGGCAACCGAGCGTGACTCGAATGCGCCCCTCCTCCTCGGCGGCGGTGTAGCCCTCTCGGCCAACCCGTCCCCGGTAGCCCCTTTCCTGGACGCCATTGCCATCGGCGAGGCCGAGCCGCTGCTGGGCGAAATCCTGGAGGTCCTGCGGGCCGGCCTTCCCCGGGAGGAAACCCTGGCCGCCCTGGCCCGAATCCCCGGCCTTTACGTACCCACACACCCCACCGGCCGGCCGGCCCTTCGCCGCTGGGCCGCCGACCTCTCTTTCCCCACCACCTCGGTCGTCCTGACCCCCGAAAGCGAGTTCGGCGACGTCTTTCTCATCGAGATCGCCCGCGGATGCGGCTTCGGCTGCCGCTTCTGCCTGGCCGGCCACCTCACCCGCCCGCCGCGCTACCGCTCCCTGGAGCAACTGCGTCCCCAGATCGCCGCCGGCCTGCGCCGCCGGAGGCGCATCGGCCTGGTGGGGGCGGCCGTCTCGGACCACCCGGAACTGGAGGACATTGCCCAAACCATCCGGGCGCAGGGCGGGGGCTTTACCCTGGCCTCCATCCGAGCCGACCAGGTCACCCCGGGACTTCTGGAAGGATTGCGGGCCGGCGGGACACGCACGCTGACGTTGGCCCCCGAGGTGGGTTCGGCCCGCCTGGCCGCCGCAATCGGCAAGGGCTTTGGAACAGAGGAGGTCTTGCGAGCGGTGGAGATGGCCCGGGCGGCCGGCCTGCGCCGCCTGAAGTTGTACTTTATGCTGGGCCTGCCGGGCGAAGAGGAGGAGGATGTCCGCGCCATCGCCGCGTTCGTGCGAGAGGTACGCCGGCGACTGCCGGAAGGCACCATCACCCTGAGCATCGCCCCGTTCGTCCCCAAGCCCCACACGCCCTTCCAGTGGGCGGCGATGGCTGCGGCGGAGGTGCTGCGGGAGCGTCTCCGGCTCCTCCGGCAGGAGATGCGGCCGTTCCACGTCGCCCTGGAGGAGGAGAGCGTGCCCTGGTCGCAGGTGCAGGGCGTCCTGGCACGCGGAGACGAACGGCTGGCCGGTGTCCTGGCCGCCCTGGAATCCCCCACGCCGGCCGGCTGGCGGCGGGCCCTGGCCGCCTCCGGCCTGACGGAGGCGGATTACCTGCGCGAACGGGACCGGGAGGAGCCGTTTCCCTGGGAAGCGGTGGTTTCCGGGCCGCGCCGGACTTTCCTGTGGCAGGAATGGGAACGGGCCCGTCGTGGCTCTCCCCCTCTTCCCTGTCCGGTGTTGCCCGGATGTCAGCGGTGCGGGATATGCGGCTAGACAACTATCGCTTCGGGCAGTTCAGGCGCTCGATCTGCCCCAGTTGCTCCAGCGTGGCAAAGACCACCACCCTGTCCCCGGCTTCCAGGCGCAGGTCGGCGGCCGGGTGCATATCCCGCCGACCTCCCCGCTGGTGAAAGACCACCGAGAGGTCCAGCATCTCCTCCACCTCCTGTATGCTGCGTCCCACCAGTCCCCCGCCGGGCTGCACCACGACCTCGCTCAGGTTCAGAAGTTCTCCCTCCAGGCAGAAGGAATGGGTGATGCCCTCGTGAATCGCTGCCGTGGCAAAGGCCGGGGCCGCGATGGCCGAGGCACTGAAGGCGGTACGGATGCCCAGGATGTGTCCCACCCGCTCGGCCAACTCGGCATCGAACATGCGCAGCACCAGCCGGGCGTTCGGGTTCATCTCGCGCACCCGCATGGCAATGTCCAGGTTCAGGAGGTCGTTATTGGTCGCCACCACCACGGCCTGGGCCCGCCGGACCCCGGCCTGCTCCAGGACCTCCGGGCTGTTGGCTTCTCCCAACACGATCAGTACGCCCAGCCGGCGAAGCCGCTCCAGGAAAGGGGATTGGGGGGACTTTTCAATGCCCACCACCTCCCGGCCGAACTCCACCAGTTGTCGGGCTACCCGGTAGCCCACGTGCCCCAGCCCGCAGACGACGATATGTCCGGAATAGGTAGATGCCAGCGCCACGGCCCACTCTCCCGTTGGGTTACGCCTGTCCAGCAGGAGCAGGCTGAAACTCACCAGTCCCTCCACGACCACGCTGAGGCCCAGGATGGGGATGACGAAAAAGAGGACCTCCAGCGGCCCCTGAGGAAAGGGGATGGAAGGTTGAAAGAAAAGCATGCTGAAGGCGGCATAGAGCGCCTCCGGAAAGGTCAGGCGTGTGCCGGTCTCGGGGTGTACATAGGCCAGCCAGAGGACGAGCGAGCCGAGCACGATGATGGCCAAGAACAGGCTCAGCGGAAGGCGGAAACGCCGCCAGAGCAGGAGAACGACGCGGATATTGGCCAGAAGTTGGCGGCGCAAACATTTCCAGAGCCGAGCCATCGGTCTACTCGGTGTCATCCTCCGCCTGCTCAAAAGCGGGCGACCGCTCCGGCCCGCGCAGGCATGAGGGCTTTCTGCCCAAAACCACAGAACTGGAGAGCATCCCATAAGCAAGTATACACCAAGGGCAGGGGAAATGCCAACGCGATGCGCCCCTCCGCTGGTATAGCGGGATTCGGCCTTGACCTTCCGGCCGCTTCGTGCTATGATGAGGGCAAAACGACGGAGGAAAGCGATGATTCAGGTGGCCATCATCGGTTTGGGCACGGTGGGCGGTTCATTGGGGCTGGCCCTCCAGGGAGCGACGGCGGGCAAGGGACGCCGGCCGTCCGAGGTGTTGGTCGTTGGATATGATCCGGAGCCCCGCGTGGCCGAGGAGGCCCTTTCCCGTCGGGCGGTCGGACGCATCGCCTATAGCCTGCGGGAAGCGGTGGAGGAGGCCGGCCTGGTGGTGATTGCCCAGAGCGGCCCGGCCGTCCGCGACACCCTCCAGAGCATCGCTCCGCTCCTGAAGCCGCAGGCCATCGTCACCGATACCTCCGGCAGCAAGGTCGAGGTGCTCCGCTGGGCCGAGGAACTGCTTCCGCCGGAGGTTAGTTTCGTCGGGGGGCATCCCGTCTTCCTCCCGGATCGGGAGGTGGATTGGGAATCCGGCCTGCGCTCGGCCCGGGCCGACCTCTTCCAGGGGGCCATCTACTGCCTCACCCCCGGCCTGCGGGCCTCCAGCCAGGCCGTGGATACCGTCCAGGACCTGGCCTACCTCGTAGGGGCGGAGCCCTTTTTCCTGGACGCCCTGGAGCACGACGGCCTCCTGGCCGGACTGGACCACGTCCCCTACCTCCTGGCCGCGGCCATGCTCGCCACCATCGGTGCCAGCGCGGCCTGGCGGGATCTCAAGCTCCTGGCCGACCCCGCCTTCCGCCACCTGCAGCAACTCCTGAACGCCCGGCCGGCCGATTTCTACCAGACCTGTCTTGCCAACCGCCAGCCGGTCCTCTCCTGGCTGGACCGGCTCCTTTCCGTCCTAGGGGAGATGCGCCGGGAACTGGCCGAGGAAGGAAGTGCCGGGGAATACCTCCAGCATATTGTGGAAAAGGCCCGGGCGGCCGGCGCCGATTGGAAGGCCCGCCGCGACGAACGCCTCAAGGAACTGGAGGCCCTGGGGGCCCAGATTCCCAGTGCCCGCCAGAGCCTCCTCAGCCTCTTCCTCCCCTACGGCGGCCGGCGCCGGGAGGAACGCGACTGAAGGCCATGTCCCGCCTCCGCTACCGCTCCGTAGACCATACCGCCGACCTGGGCCTGCAGGTCTGGGGAGAGACCCTCCCCGAACTCTACGCGAACGCCGCCGAGGGGATGTGCGCCCTTTATTTCGACCTGCCGGCCGTGGAGCCCCGGGAGAAGCGCACCATCGCCGTGCAGGGCCACGACCGCGAGGAAGTGCTGGTGGCTTGGCTGGGCGAACTCCTCTACCACATCGAGGTAGAGCACTTTCTTCCCTGCCGTTTCGACATCCTCTCTCTGGACGAAACACACCTGGAGGCCGAGGTCGCCGGGGAGACCTTCGACCCGGCCCGCCACCGCTGGCGCACCGGCATCAAGGCGGCCACCTACCACAACCTCCACATCGAGAGGGACGCCCGGGGCCTCTGGACAGCGACGGTCATCTTCGACACCTGAGATGGAAAAAGTTCTGCTGATACGCGGCGGCACGGTGGTGACGGTCGGAGGAAGTTTCCCGGCCGATGTGCTCTGTCGGGAGGGGCGCATCGCCGCCCTGCTCGCCCCCGGAGCGGGCCGGCCGGAAGGCGAGGTCCTGGACGCCTCCGGCTGCTACGTCCTCCCCGGCGGTGTGGATGCCCACGTCCACCTGCAGATGCCGGTAGGAGAAATCGTCTCCGCCGACGATTTTATGAGCGGCACCATCGCCGCGGCCTGTGGCGGCACGACCACGGTGGTGGATTTCGCCACCCAGGAGCGCGGGCAACCCCTGGAGGAGGCGGTAGCCCTGCGGCGGGCCGAGGCCGACGGGAAGGTGGCCGTGGATTACTCCCTGCACCTGGCGGTCACCGACGCTTCCGAGGAGACGCTCCGGGCTCTTCCGCGCCTGGTGGAGGCGGGCTATGCCAGTTTCAAACTCTACACCGTCTACCCGGCCCTCGGCCTGGAGGACGGGGAAATCCTGTGCCTCCTGAAGGTGGCCCGGGAGACCGGGGCCATGCCGCTGGTACACTGCGAGAACCGGGCCATCGTGGAACATGGCACCCGGAGGCTCCTTGCGGCCGGGAAGCGGGAGCCGCGCTACCATCCCCAGGCCCGGCCGGACCTGGCCGAGGCCGAGGCGGTGCGGCGCATCCTGGCCCTGGCAGAGACGGCCGATAGCCCCGTCTGCATCGCCCACCTGAGCACCCGCCGGGCCCTGGGGGAGGTGTGCCGGGCGCGGACGCGAGGGCAGCGGGTTTACATCGAGACCTGTCCGCAGTACCTCCTGCTTACCGAGGAGGAATACGCCCGCCCCGGCTTCGAGGGGGCCAAATACGTCCTCACCCCGCCGCTCCGAAAGGACGCCGACCGGGAGGCCCTCTGGACGGCCCTGGCCCAGGGTGAGGTGGACCTGCTCTCCACCGACCACTGCCCCTGGAACTATCGCGGGCAGAAGGAACGCGGCCGGGAGGACTTTTCCCTTATCCCTAACGGCCTGCCGGGCATCGAGACGCGCCTTGTGCTCCTCTGGAGCGAGGGGGTGGGGAAGGGCCGCCTTTCCCCGGAGCGCTTCGTGGCCCTGACGGCCACCAACCCGGCCCGCCTCTTCGGCCTGTACCCGCGCAAGGGGGCCATCGCCCCCGGCGCCGACGCCGACCTGGCCATTTTGGACCCGGCCCGGCGGGTCACCCTGCGGGCCGAGGCGCTGCACCAGCGGGTGGACTATTGCCCCTACGAGGGGTGGGAGGTGGTGGGCTACCCGCGCGACGTCCTGGTGCGCGGCCGGCCGGTCGTTCGGGAGGGCCGCTTTGTCGGCGAAGCGGGCTGGGGAACGTTCGTGCCTCGCCGGCCGGGGGCGTGGATCGCCGGGGGTGGGCGACCCACGCTGTGACCGTCCGTTTTCCTTTCCGGGGAGACCCACCCACTTCAGGCCGGCAAAGAGAGGCCCCTGCCCGGTGAGTCCGGCAGGGGCCTCCAGAGGCGGAAAACGGCCCGCTAGGGCACCACGATGCTGTCGCGGGTCTCGGCGTTGGCGCTGGGGTCGTAGGTGAGGGAGGGATGGGTCACGTTGGTGACCTCGGAGGTATACGTTCCCGTCAGTCTGGACTTGAGGTTGAAGGTCACCTTGCCGTTGCTCCCGGTGGCCCCGGAGCCGCTGGCCGTGGAGCCGTCGGGCAGAGTGACCCGCAGATAGACGGTGGCCCCGGAGACCGGCTGATTGCCGGCATCCACGATGGTCACGGTGGTGTACACGGTGACATTCCCGCCCTTTTTCGTGTAGGACATATCAATGGCCGAGACATGCATCGTGCCGCCACCGCCGCTGCCATAGACCACATAGTTGGCCGCGTAGCCGACCCGGGAGGTGCCGTAGGCGATGCGCATATAGCCCTGCTCGCCCCAGGAGGTGCCCCAGGAGTTGCGCAGAATCCAGTAGCCGCCATCGGCATCGTTCCAGCCGACCAGGACGATGGCGTGATTGACCTGTCGGCACGGCACGGGATCGGTGAAGATGCCGCCGCTATAGGCCTGGAAGTAGCGGTCCACGCAGACCGCCGCAGCCACGGGGCCGTAGTTGTAGATAGCGTTCTTGATCGCATCCACCGAGGGCACGCTGCTGCTACTGCCTACATAGGCCCAGTCGGCGATCCGTTCGTGGTGGGGATGGGGCGGATTGCAGGGCACGTCGCTGGCCTGGTAGCGGAAGTCGTTTTCATAGACCGCGCCGGCCGCCGGCTCCCCCGGCGGAATTTTCCACTCGTGGTAATCGTGGGCAAACCAGCCGCCGTTGCAGCCCCAGCCATCGGTGTTGCAGGAAACCAGGTACTGCTCGGAGAGGTCTCGGGAAGCATTGTCGTGGATCAAGAGGGCCGATTCAAAGGGCCCCACCGTGCCAAAGGCCCAGCAGGAGCCGCAGTTGCCCTGGTCACGGACCGGGGTGCATTTGCCCTGGGCACACCAGTTGAACGCCGAGGGCAGGGAGGTGGTGCCGCCGGAAGCGGGGAGGTCTTCCCGGGCCGGAGCAGCCGGTGCCGGTTGCTCCGGAAGCGGAGCAGGCTGGCGAACCCGAACCTGCAGGGCAAAGGTCTGCAAGGGGGGTACGCCCTTTTCCCAGGGACGGGCATAGGCCAGTTGGAGCGTGGTCTGCCCCTCGCCCACGCCGGCAAAGCGCAGGATCTGCGTTCCAGGAGCGCCCAGCAGTTCGGTGGAAGGTAGCCATTCCCAGTCGCCGACCTGGCGCAGGACGGCCGTATCCATCCCCTGTACGGCCCAACTGTAGCCGGTGGAGGGGTTGCTCTCCAGGCTGACCACCAGCACCTGGCTACCCGAAAGTTCGACCTGTCGGCCGTTATCCGCCCGGCTCACCCGAACCTCGTTCGGCGATGGCGAAGATGGGCCGGCCATGGCCGGAATCCCCCCGACCAGCAGGAGCGCCACCACCGCAACAAGGGGAGCCATCCATCGCCTTTTCATTTTTGCCATTCCTCCTTTTACTTCGGGAACATCCAAGCACTTACCGACGCACCCTCAGGTTAGAAAAAAGTGCATAGGCCACCTCCGTTTGTTTTCAGGTCGATGGGGACTGGGGGGGATTCCAAAATTTACTATACACCCGGAGCGATGGGAAGTCAATAGTACTTTTGGGGGATTTTCACCGACGGGCAAAGGAGCGCCCTTACGCCTCCACAGCCTCCCGTGCGGCCCGGATGTTGCCCAGGGGAGTGGTCAGGAAGAGGACGCAGCCGGTGCCCAAGATGAGCCGCCGGCCGGCCGTCTGCTCCAGGGCCTCCCGGGCTTCGGCCCGTACCTCCTCCGGCGTCCCTCGTACCATCGTCTCCAACCGGTGCAGCCCGCCCAGGAGCGCCCTCGGAAAGCGCGCCAGGGCCTCGCGCAGGGAAGGCGGGGTCTCCCGGTCGTGCCAGTTGAGCACCTGGACCGGGTAATCGGCCACCAGGTCGAACATGACGTTTTGGCCATGCAGGTGCAGGATGTTGAACCAGAGGCCTTGAGCGGCTTCCAGGAGGCGCAGGTCGTAGGGCTGGCCGAACTCCCGATACTCGGCTTCGCTCAGGAGGTCGTAGGTGGCGTGTTGCAGGGCCAGGAAGATGCCGGCGATGCCGGTGGCCCGCGCCGCCTCGATGTAGCGTACCGTGGTCTCGGCGATCGTCTCCAGGCCGGCCCGGACCGCCTCGGGATGCTGCCGCAGGTCGGCCAGAAGTCGCTCGCCGGCCAGGTTCTTGGCCTGAGCCAGGGGGTTGAAGACGGTCTGGATAAAGGGCACTTTTTCCCCAACCGCCCGGCCGATCAGGGCGAGGGCCCGCAGGCTCTCGCCGAGCATGCCCTTGCGCACGTCCAGAACGGGCAGACGCCTCCAGTCCTCCGGGCACTGGATGACCCGCCGGCCCCACGTCCGGACGCCCTCCTCATGGCCCAGGTAGCGCGATTCGGCTCCCCAATCCAGGAGGCAGTAGTTGCTGGCCGGCATACACTTGATGAAATCCCAGTCATAGGCCCGCTGAAAGTCCAGGGTGGAACGGGCCAGTTCCTCCGCCCGCTGGTCGTCGCCGGGAAAGTGCCGCCAGAGGGCGACGGCCGGCCGGTCCACGGCCTCCCCGGCGATCGTCGCCTCCAGGCGTTCCCGCCTGCTCATTCGCCTCATCGCCATCCTCCCCGCACAACCTCCGGCTCCACCTCCAGCCAGAGCCCGAATCGGGCATAGACCGCCTCCCGAATCTCCTCCGCCAGGGCCAGGAGTTCCTCCGTCGTTCCCCCGTAGTTGACCAGGGCCAGGGCGTGGTGGGCCGAAAGCCCGACGTTGCCGCGGCGATGTCCTCGGGGAAAGCCGGCCTGCTCCACCAGCCAGGCCGCCGGGACCCGAACGCCCTCTGCCACCGAAAAGAAGGGCGGGTCCCCTTTTCCCCCGAGTGCCTGCCAGCGCTCTGTCAAGCGGCGCGCCCGGTCGGGTGTCAGGGTCGGGTTGAGGAAAAAGGAGCCGGCCGAGCGGGAATGGGGGTCGGCCGGCTCCACGAGCATGGATTTGCTCCGGCGCAGGGCCAGCACCGCCTCCCGAACCCTTTGGAGGGCCGGCCGGCCGCTTCCCAGGGCGGAAAGGTCGGTGCGCTCTTCCAAGTAACGCCGCAGTTCGGCATACCGCACCGTCGGCTGTCCTTCCGCCGACAGGCGATAGGTTACCGAGGCGATCACGTACCGGCCGCGGTCCTCCTCCTTGAAGCGGCTGCGACGGTAGCCAAAGCCGCACTCCGGTCCGGAAAAGCGCACTTCCCGGAGCGTCCGCCGGTCCAGGGCAACGAGGGAGACGATGGTCTCGGCTACCTCCTGACCATAGGCTCCCACGTTCTGCACCGGCGTCGCCCCGACCTGACCAGGGATGCCGGAGAGGCACTCGATTCCTCCCAGCCCGCGTTCCACACAGGTGCGGACCAGGTCGTCCCAGACCTCGCCGGCCGCCGCGGTCACTTCCACCCATGCCCCGGCCTCGTGGAACTCGACGCCCCGCAGGGCCACGTGTAGGACCAGGCCGGGGTAGCCCTCGTCGGCGAAGACGGTATTGGAGCCTCCGCCCAGGATGTGGACGGGCAGGCCCTCGTCGCGGGCCCAGGCCAGGGCTTGGCGAATCTCCTCCACGCCGGGAGCGGAAAAGAAGAAACGGGCCGGCCCGCCCAGACCGATGGTCGTATGAGAAGCCAGGAGGACGTTTTCCTGAAGCGCGGCAGGAGGCCGGCCCATCCGGGTATCCGCTAGCGATCCAACAAAATTTCCACGCCGGGCAGCGGCCGGCCCTCGAGGAACTCCAGGCTGGCCCCGCCGCCGGTGGAGAGGTGGCCGATGCGCTCGGTCAGGCCCAGTTGCTGGAGGGCGGCGACCGAATCTCCCCCGCCGACGACGCTAAAGGCCCCGCATTCGGCCACCGCCTGAGCCACCGCCCGGGTGCCTTCGGCAAAGGCCGGGAACTCAAAGACCCCCATCGGGCCGTTCCACACGACCAGGCGGGCCCCCTGGAGGGCCTGGCGGAAGGTCTCTAGGGTGCGCGGGCCGATGTCCAGGATGCGCCAGCCGGCCGGCACCTGATCGACCGGGACAACCCGAGGCTCGGCGTCGGCGGCGAAGCGCTCGGCGATGACGGCGTCCACCGGCAGGTGCAGGCCCACGCCCGCAGTCCGGGCCTGGGAAAGGATCTCCCGGGCCGTTTCCAGCGCCTCATCCTCCACGAGGGAATCCCCGACCGCATACCCCTGGGCCTTGAGGAAGGTGTTGGCCATGCCGCCGCCGATGAGCAGGCTATCGGCCCGGTGGAGGAGGTTCCGGATGACCCCGATCTTGTCCGATATTTTGGCCCCGCCCAGGATAACGACAAAGGGGTGCTCCGGCGCCTCCAACGCCTTCCCCAGGGCCTCCAGTTCCCGCTCCAGGAGCAGGCCGGCCACGGCCGGAAGGTAGTGGGCCACCCCTTCGGTCGAAGCGTGAGCCCGATGGGCCGTGCCGAAGGCATCATTGACATAGACCTCGCCCAGGCCGGCCAGTTTGCGGGCAAAGTCGGGGTCGTTTCTCTCCTCTTCGGGGTGAAAGCGGAGGTTCTCCAGGAGGATGATTTCCCCAGGCTGCATGGCCCGGACGGCCGCTTCCACTTCCGGGCCGATGCAATCGGAGAGCGTTCGCACCGGCCGGCCGAGGAGTTCGCTCAAGCGCGCCCCCACCGGCGCCAGGCGCAACTTCTCATCCACCCCTTTCGGCCGGCCCAGATGGGACATCAGGATGACGGCGGCACCGTGCTCCAGCAGGTAGAGGAGGGTGGGCAGGACGGCGCGGATGCGCGTATCATCCCCTACCTTACCTTCCTGGAGGGGCACGTTGAAATCCACCCGCACCAGAACGCGCTTCCCTCGAACTTCGATGTCGCGGACCGTTTTCTTGGGCATCCTATCCTCCTATGGAATTCCGGGACACCGGGACCAGCCATCCAACTTATGCCTTCGGGCCGGCCGGATACAGTTCGGCCAAGGTTATGGGGTGGTCAGGGCGGCCTGAAGCGCCTCTTCCCAGTACAGCGTCTGGCCGTTGCGCAGCAGGAAGACCTGCCGTGTCCGGGCTGTCTTCTCCCCACCGGCGGTCACCCGTTCCCCGGCCACCGCCGCCACCACCGGCCGGCCCAGCCTCCGCAACAGTTCCGCTCGCCGCGCAGCCCGCTCCACATCGCGCCGATCCACCACGGCCGAAACCTCCACCGCCAGCCATACCTCCGGAAGTTCCGGCCTCCGGCGCACCCGACCGCCCACCAGGAGATCCAGTTCCAGGAGGTCCCGTATCTCCGATTCAGAAAAACAGGCCTCCATCTCCTCCTCGATCTCGGCCAGAGAGATGATCCGGATGCGGCACAGGAGGGGGCCGAAGTAGGCATGGGCCCGCTCCCGATACAGGCTTTCCATCCGCCAGCCGTAGAGTGTGGCCAGGCGGTCTTCAATTCGGGCGAGGCGACCCCGGGTGGTCACCATCTCCTGGGCCAGGATGCGCACCTGCTCCTCGGTGCGCCTCTGGGCCTCGGCCAGGGCCTGGACGGTGGCCTCCAGGTGTTCCAGACGTTCCTCGGTGCGCCTCTGGGCCTCGGCCAGGGCCTGGACGGTGGCCTCCAGGCGTTCCAGACGTTCTTCGGTGCGCCTCTGGGCCTCGGCCAGGGCCTGGACGGTGGCCTCCAGGCGTTCCA
>JBMFNL010000014.1:0-51944 GCA_049970175.1 Chloroflexia bacterium | reverse complement strand
GTGGAGGAGGCCCTGCGGCAGGTCCCCGGCGTCCTTTCGGCCGCGGTCAACCTAGCCACCGAACGGGCCACCGTCACCTACATCCCCGGGGTGGTGGAAAAGGGGCAACTGGTCCAGGCCGTGCGGGCGGCCGGCTACGAGGTGCCCGACCTGGAGGCCCTGGCACAGAAGGAGGAGGACGAGGAGGAGCGGCGGATGCGCCAGGCCCGCAGGCGGATGCTCCTGGCCTGGGCGCTGACCCTCCCCATCGTCCTCTGGATGCTGCCGGAGATGATCTGGAGCCTCGTCTGGCCCAACCATCTGGTGATGGAAAGCGGGATAATCCTGCTGGCCCTGCCTGTGCTTTTTGTGGCCGGCCGCCGGACCTATATTTCGGCCTGGCGTTCCCTCCTCCACGGCAATGCCAATATGGACGTGCTTATCTCCATGGGCACGCTGGCTTCCCTCCTCACCGGTCCGGCCGCCCTCGCCACCCTCCTCCTGGAGGGACACCCCCTCATCGCCAACTATGCCGGCATCGCGGCGATGATCATGGCCTTTCACCTGACCGGCCGCTACGTCGAGGCCAGCGCCAAGGGCCGGGCCTCCCAGGCCATCCGCCGCCTCCTGCAACTGGGGGCCCGGACGGCCCGCGTCCTGGTCGGCGAAGAGGAGCGCGAGGTGCCCATCGAGGCCGTCCAGGTGGGGGATGTGCTGGTCGTCCGGCCGGGCGAACGCATCCCCACCGATGGGGTCATCCTGGAAGGGGAAAGCGCCCTGGACGAATCCATGGTCACCGGCGAATCCATGCCGGTGAACAAGGGGCCGGGCGATGAGGTCATCGGGGCGACGGTCAACCAGGACGGGCTTCTGAAGGTCCGGGCCACCCGCGTCGGCCGGGATACCTTCCTGGCCCAGGTGATCCGCCTGGTGGAGCAGGCCCAGGGGACCAAGGTGCCCATCCAGGCCTTTGCCGACCGGGTGACGGCCCGCTTCGTGCCGGTGGTCATCGGCATCGCCCTGGTGACGCTCGTGGCCTGGTTGCTCTGGGCCCCGTATCTTCGGCAGGTGGGGGCGTGGTCGCGCCTGCCCTGGGTGGACCCCACGATGGCCGGGGTGACGCTGGCCGTTTATGCGGCCGTGGCCGTACTGGTGATCGCCTGCCCCTGCGCCCTGGGGCTGGCCACCCCCACGGCGATCATGGTGGGCACCGGCCTGGGGGCGCAGAACGGCATCCTGATTCGCAGCGGCGAAGCCGTCCAGGCGCTCAAGGACCTCCAGGTGATCGTCTTTGACAAGACCGGCACCCTCACCCGGGGCCGGCCGGAGGTGATCGAGGTGGCCGCACTGGACGGCCGGGAGGAGGATGTCCTGCGCTGGGCGGCCTCGGCCGAACTGGGCAGCGAGCACCCCCTGGGCCGGGCGGTGGTGGAACGGGCCCGCGACCAGGGCCTGCCCTTGAGCGCGCCGGCCGATTTCCAGGCCCGGCGTGGACAGGGGGTACAGGCGCGGGTAGAGGGGCACGAGGTACGGGTGGGCAGCGTCCGTTTCCTGGAGGCAACCGGCATAGAGCTGACGCCGCTGGGCGACACCGTCAAACGCTGGGAGGAGGAGGCCCGGACGGTGATGGGCGTCGCCCTGGACGGCCACCTCCTCGGGGCCATCGCCCTGGCCGACCGGTTGAAGGACGATGCGGCGGCGGCCGTCGCCGAACTGGAGCGGATGGGCATCCAGACGGCCATGCTCACCGGCGATAACCGCCGCACCGCCGAGGCCATCGCCCGGAGGTGCGGCATCTCCCGCGTCCTGGCCGAGGTGCTGCCCGAGGGCAAGGTGGACGAAATCCGCCGGCTGCAGGCGGAGGGGAAACGGGTGGGCATGGTCGGCGACGGCATCAACGATGCGCCGGCCCTGACCCAGGCCGACGTGGGCATCGCCCTGGGCAGCGGCACCGACATCGCCATCGAAGCGGCCGACATCACCCTGGTGCGGGGCGACCTCTCCGGCGTCGTCCGGGCGGTCTACCTCTCCCGGGCCATCTTCCGCAAGATCGTCCAGAACCTCTTCTGGGCCTTTTTCTATAACGTCGTGATGATCCCCCTGGCCGTCCTGGGGTTGATGCATCCGGTCCTGGCCGAGATCGCCATGGCCACCAGTTCGATCACCGTCGTGAGCAACGCCAACCTGCTGCGGCGGGCAGACATCCGACCGAGTTACGAGCGCAGGAGGAAATCCGATGTGGAAGCGATGGTTCGGCCGTAGGGAGAAAGGGGCTCCGGCGTCGGTGGTGATCTACACCCAGCCCACCTGAGCCGATTGTCAGGCGGCAAAGAGGTTCTTTGCCGAGCGCGGCGTCGCCTACGTGGAGCGGGATGTGAGCAGCGATTCCACGGCGGCCCATGAGATGCTCCACCTCCTGGGCGGGCGCATGGTGACCCCGACCATCGTGGTGGGCCGGGAGGTGCTGGTCGGTTTTGCCCAGAACCGGGCGCGTCTGGAGGAATTTTTCCCCCGGGGTGATGCCCCCTCTGCACGCGACCCGACCTAGCCTTTCTCCACCCGAAAGACAATTTCGCTGGGGAAGACAAACTCCCGCACCGGCCAGCCCAGGCCGGCCATCATCGCCTCGAACTGGGCCGGGTAGTTCACCTCCATCCCCTTTCCTTTCCTTCCTCCCAGGCTTTGCAGCGGGAAAGAGACCAGGAGCACGTCGGCCCGGAGGCTTTCCAAGAGCCGCCGGCCGGCCCCCTTTTCCACCTGCTCCAGGACGGGGAGCGTCTTCAGGAGCAGGGCCAGGTCGGCCCGCTCGGCCGGGGGGGACTGCCCGATGTCCCGGGCCTCGGCCCGTCCCCGACAGGGGAGGAGGGCGAAAAAGCCGTTCAGGAAATCCACCAGGTCCTCGTACACGTCCCAGGCCAGGTACAGGGCTCCCGCCGCCAGCGGCATCCAGGGGATGGCTAGGGGGTGCAGCCCACAGCCGAGGTCCAGGACGGTGCGCGGCGGCTCCAGGCCGGCCAGGCAGGTGGCATAGAACCGGTCCAGGAAAGGCAGGCGCTCCCGGGTGGAGGAATGGCCGGCCATCAGGCGGGCACAGACGGTCCGCAGCGCCTCCGGCGGCATCGCCCGGAGTTCCTCCAGCCAGCGGCCGTAAGGCAACTTTTCCGCCAGATACGCCCCGGCCACCTGATGGAGTTTCCGGCAGGTGGCCTTCAGGGCTTCCTTCCAGGCCGGCCTTTTGGCCAGTTCCCCGGCGGCGATGTGCCGGATAAAGTCGGCGGCGATATGGCGGTAGCGCGGCCGGGCCCGCACCGCCTGCACCAGCCGCTCCACCGCCTCATTCCCGCCTATCCTCATCCCCATCGCCTACCCCCGCAGACCACAACACGCAACCCGCAACACGCCTCATTCCCCCCTCCCCACCCTCTCCATCAACCGCATCATAAACCGCAGGTTGTGCACCGTCGCCAGCCGCAGGTACAACGCATCGCCCAGTTTGAACAGGTGATGCAGGTAGCCCCGGCCGTAGTGGGTGCAGGTCAGGCAATCGCAGTAGGGAGAGAGCGGCTCGTCGGCCCGGATATGCCGGCCGTCGCCGATATAGAGGTAGGAAAACCAGTCCCCCTGGAGAGAAGCCTCCGGGGGAACCTCCCAGACGTAGAGCCGGCCGTGCCGGGCATCCCGGGTGGGCATCACGCTATCCAGGAGGTCATACCCCAGGCCCACGCAGGTCACCACATGGGCCGGATGTCCCACTCCCAGGGCGTGGAGGGGATATGCGGGGGGCACCAGGTCGCGGACGTAGGCGATGATCTCGGTCAGGAGGCGGCCCGCGTCGTCCAGCGGCCAGCCGCCGTAGCCAAAGCCGTCGAAGCCGATCGCCAGCAGTTCCTCCGCACAGCGCCGACGCAATTCCGGGAGGGCTCCGCCCTGGATGACGGCAAAGAGGAGCGGGCGTCGTCCCGGAGGGAGCCCCTTTTCCTCCACCAGACGCTCGAACTCGGCCTTGCAGCGGCGGGCCCAGTCTACGGTGCGCCGCACCGACTCCTCCTGCACCGAGCGGGCATCCCTGGGATGGGTGCAGTCATCCAGGCAGATCAGGATGTCGGCCCCATACCGGAACTGGAGTTGGATGGACTTTTCCGGGGTAAAGCGCACCCGCCGGCCTCCTTCCGGGCGGAAGAGGATGCCCCGCTCGTCCAGCCGGCCGAACTTTTCGTTCTGCCGAATCAGGGAATAGGCCTGAAAACCGCCGGAGTCGGTGACGATAGGGCCTTCCCAGCCCATCATCCGGTGCAGGCCACCCAGCGCCTGCACCACCGAGGTCCCGGGTTTTTGCATAAGATGAAAAACGTTGGCCTGGAGGCCCGACACGCCGCAGGCCCGCAGGTCCCGGGCATCCACCGCCGGCACCACGCCCCGAGTGGCGTCGGGGAGAAAGGCCGGCAATTTCAGCGTGCCGTGCGGCAGGGTCAGGGTCGCCCGCCGCTTCCGTCCATCTTGCATCGGTGTTCCCCCACCGCCCGTCTACCTGTGGCCGGATGGAAAACATTTTACCACGCTCCGGCCGCTCTGCAAAGATTTGCTCCTGACATCCGCTCATAAATGGCATCGTGACAATGTGGGACAAATGTGTAGTATAATGGGGTAAGCAGTGGGACTTAAGTTTTTGACTGTTGAACATTTCGCCCGGGGTATACGTATAACACCTGTCAGTGCTCTGGCAGTCCCGGCGGTTATGATGGGCATGGCCGGCCGATAACCGGCCAAAAGGAGGTGTTTGGGGCATATTTTCCGACATCCGGCTTGAGTTTCTTTCGAGGAGGAACACCCTATGGCGCGAGTCGAATGTTGCGTCTGCGAAAAGCCCATCGAAGGGGAAGCCTTGGAACTGGGCGGCCGGCCCTATTGCGCCGATTGCTACGCCCGGGTCATCCGCAACCGGCGCAGCCTGTGGTGGGCCAGCCTGCTGGGAATCGGCCTCCTGGTGGCCGTGGTGGCCCTGCTCTCCTTCCTCTTCGGCCAAACCCGGCCGCACCTGGAAGGCCCGGCCCTCATCCTGGTGGGCGTCGTCCTGGCCCTTCTTCCGGCCCTGCTCTGGCTGGCCTTTTTCTACCTCCAGGACGTCCGTGAGCCGGAGCCCAAGTGGCTCGTCCTGGGCGTCTTTGTCCTGGGGGCGCTCCTGGCCCGGGCCGTCGGCCAGCCGCTCATCGAGCAGGTCTTTGGGGTCCCCACCTGGTTCTCCGCCGGCACCGTCTACCACCTCCTGGGGGCCATCTTCGTCACCGGCTTTGTGAGCCAGTTCCTCATCTACGCGGCGGTGCGCTATAGCGTCTACCTCTCCGACGAATTCGACGAGCGGGTGGACGGCATCCTCTACGGCACCGCCGCCGCCCTGGGCTATGCCACCATGGGCAACATCGAATACGTCGTCCGCAGCGGCGGGGTGGACCTGAGCGTGGGCATCATCCGTATCGCCGTGAGCGCCCTGGCCATGGCCAGTTTCGGAGGCCTCCTGGGCTACTTCCTGGGGCGCTGCAAGTTCGAGGACGAGCCGGCCTGGTGGATGCCCTCCGGCCTGGCCCTGGCCGCCCTCCTGAACGGCCTCTTCCTCTTCTTCTGGGAGGAGGTCACCACCACCCGCGTCGGCCTGGCCGGCGGCGGCTTCAACCCCTGGTACGGCCTCCTCCAGGGGGCCGTCGTGGCCGGCCTGACCTTTGCCCTCCTGTACTACCTGATTCAACGCCTCGCCCGACGTGCCCCCCAGGCCGGCGGACTGTAGGAGCATAAGCCATGAGCGAAATAACCGCAACGGAGGTTCGGACCCGGGCCCGGCGGCACGATCGCTGGGTGTCCTGGATCGTCATCGGCGTCTTTCTCCTTGCCCTGGCCGTCGGCGCTCTCCTCAAGACGCTGGCGGAAACGCGCACGGTGGAATACCCAGGGGACGGCTTCCGGCTGAACTACCCGGCTGGCTGGGTGCGCCAGACCGGCCTCCAGCCCCCCTACCTCTTCCAGGTCGAAGACCTCGGCGCGACCCCCACCCGCACCACCATCACCCTCCAGCGCCGGCCGCTGCCCCAACACGACCCCCTCGGCGTCGTCCAGCGCGACCTGACCATCGAACGCCGCTCCGACGGCCTGCACTGGGCCGGCTACCGCGAACTTTCCCTGGAAAGCAACGCCCGGCTGGACGGCCGGGAGGCCCTGCATACCACCTTCGCCTACGTGGAGATGGAGCCCAACCCCTTCCAGTCCTCCCTGCCGGTGGTGATGCACGGCGAGGACTATTTCTTCCTCGGCAAAACGGGGGTCTATATCTTCACCCTCACCGCCGCCGAGGAAAACTATGCCCAGGATCAGGGGCTTTTCCTGGCCCTGGTGCGCTCCTTCCGCGAAGAATAGCAGGCCGGGATTCCCGGCCAGGAAGAATCGATGAAGCGCTTCCTTTTTCGAGCGGGCCTGATCCTCGCCCTGCTTCTGCCCCTCCTCCCCTTGTTTCCCCGGCCGGCCCAGGCCGACCTGAGCACCCCGCTGCGCCGGCAGGTGCTCCAGTCGGTGGTCCAGATCATCGCCGTGGAGCAGGCCGGGCGCAATCGGGTCGAGCCCAAATGGACCGGCTCAGGGACGATCATCACCCCGGACGGCCTGATTCTGACCAACTGCCACGTGGCTTTTCCCCGAGCCATGTGGGATGACCCCCAGTTCGACTACGACTTCCTGATCGTCGCCCTCACCACCCGCTCCGACGAGCCGCCCGAGCCGACCTACCGGGCCGAGGTCGTCCAGTACGACCCGAACCTGGACCTGGCGGTGATTCGGGTGACCCACCTCCTCAACGGCACGGCGATGGACCCGGCTAAACTCAACCTGCCGGCGCTCACGCTGGGCGATTCCGACCTCCTGGAGATCGGCGACGACCTCTTCATCTTTGGCTACCCGGGCATCGGTGGGGAGACGATCACCTATACGAGCGGCAAGGTGAGCGGATTCTCCCGCGAACAGGGCATCTCCGGCCGGGCCTGGATCAAGACCGACGCCACCATCGCCGGGGGCAACAGCGGCGGCACGGCGGTCAACGACCAAGGGGAACTCGTCGGCGTCCCCACCCAGGGCGGGGCCGGCAGCACCGACCGCATCGTGGATTGCCGACGCATCGCCGACACGAACGGCGACGGCGTCATTGACGAGCAGGACACCTGCGTGCCGATGGGCGGCTTTATCAACGCCCTGCGCCCGGTGAACCTGGCCAAGCCGCTGATCGAGGCCGCCCGGCGCGGCCTGGGGCCGCAACCGGCCCCTCGTCCTTCTCCCCAACCCCAGCCCCAGCCGCCGGCCGGCAAAGCCACCGTCGGCCGGCTCTTCTTCGCCCCAGAAGTAAACGACTACGACCAGCCGGTCACGGTGGTCGATTCCTTCCCCTCCGGCACCAAGGAAATCTACCTCTTCTTCGACTATGAGAACTTCCAGGACGGCGCTCCCTGGCAGCCGGTGCTGGTCTATGAGGGAGAGGTCTACTCGGATGTGTGGCCCTTGAGCAACTGGGACGGCGGCGCGAAAGGCACCTGGTGGATCAGCATCTACAACGAGCCGCTGGAGGACGGCACCTACGAGTTCCTCCTGTACTATGACCGCCGGGAAATCGCCTCCGCCCAGGTCAAGGTCGGCGGCAAGGCCCAGGCCGTCCCCACCTTCCGCAACCTCACCTTCTCCGGCGGCGGAGCCGAAGGCTACCTCCTGCCCGAGGGCCTCACCGAAGTCCAGGCCCACTTTGAATACGCCAATATGACCCGCCAGACCCGCTGGTCGTACATCGGCTATTACGAAGGGGAAGAGATCGCCCGGGGCGAGGGCCAGCCCTTTACCCGGCCTTCCGGGACGGCTTCCCTTCCGCTGAGCGACCGCAAGGGCCTGCGGGCCGGCACCTACCGCCTGGAACTCTACATCGGCGACAAACTGGCGGCCACCGCCGATTTGCTCATCGGCGGGACCAAGGGCGGCGGAGCGGCCGGCCTCTTTGGCCCGATCACCTTCGCCCAGGGGGTGGACCGCAACGACCGCCCGGTGAAGCCGGGCACGGCCTTCCCCAGCGGCCTCACCGAACTCTACGCCTTCTTCGACTACCAGGGGATGCAGGACGGCTGGAACTGGACCCGGCGCTGGTCCATAGACGGCGAGGTGGTGGTAGAGGCCGATGACGTCTGGGAGGGCGGGGAAAGCGGCAACTGGTGGGTCGGCGTGAACAGCGAGGACGGCCTCCCCGACGGGCTGTACCAGCTGGAGTTGCTGGTCGAGGGGCAACTGGTGCAGAGCGGCGAATGCACCATCGGCGAGGCCGGCCATCCCACGCCCACCCCAACCCCCTCCCGCCAGGGCGTGGAGATCTACGGCCGCATCACCGATGCCGACACCGGCCGGGGCATTCCCGGGGCCGTCTTTGTGGTCCTGCAGCCCGGCATCACTGTCGCCGAGTTCCAGGGGACGATGGAAGAAGTCTACTCCTACGGCGAGGCCGACCGCCAGGGGAACTACCAACTCTCCGAACCCCTGGTCCGGGGCGAAAGTTATAGCCTCATCATCTGGGCCCAGGGCTACAACCCCATCGCCGAAGACGATGTACTCGTCCCCAAGGATATGGAATCGCCCTATGAACTGAACATCACCCTTCAGAGGTCCCGGTAGACCTCACCGCCCTTACCGCTTCCCCGGCTGCCCCCTCCCCCTTCCCCTGGTGGGATAGGGAGAGGGGGCAGCAAGTATTTCTTCCTCCAGGGCCGCCCTCTCCTCTGCCGGAAGGAAAGAAGCCCGCACTCCGTTCAGGGCAACCTGCCGGATTTCCTCCGGGGTAAAGCCGAATTGTTCCACCAGGAGCAGGTACTCCTGAAGCAGGCTGGTCTGGAAGAGGGCCGGGTCGTCGGAGGAGAGGGTGATCGGGATGCCGGCGTCGAAGAGGCGGCGCACCGGATGCTCTTGAAAGGACGGGGCCGCCCCGGTGCGAACGTTGCTGGTGGGACAGATGTCCAGGAAGATGCCTTCCCGGCGCAGGTAGCGCAGCAGTTCCGGGTCCTCGACGGCCCGGATGCCGTGGCCGATGCGCCGCACCCCCAGGGCGCGGATGGCTCCCCAAATGCTTTCCGGGCCGCACACCTCGCCGGCGTGGGCGGTGAGGTGCAGGCCGGCCGCCCGGGCCCGGGCAAAGATTTCTCGAAAATCCTCCGGCGGCCCCTGTTCCTCGTCGCCGCCGATGCTCAACCCGATGACGCCGTAGGCGCGGGTGGCCAGGGCTTGTTCGAGGACCTGCCGGCCGGCCTCGACCCCGAACTGCCGGCCATGGTCAAAGATGACCCCCATGCGGATGTCGTGCTCGGCCCGGGCGGCTTCGTACCCCTCCCGGATGCCCTGCATGATGCATTGGAAATCGAAATCGCGCCGCAGGTGCTGCATCGAGGAGAGAAAAACCTCGCAGTAGCGGATGCCCTGGGCCGCCTCGTCGCAGAGGAATTCGTAGGTGACCCGCCGGAAATCCTCCCGTTCGCATAGGCAGGCGGCACAGCGCATGTAGGCGTCGAGAAAGCCCCGGAAATCGGCAAACCGATAGACGGCTTCGACGCCTCCGGGCAGATGGACCCGGTTCTTCTCCGCCAGTTCGGCCAGCGTCCGGGGACGAATCGAGCCCTCCAGGTGGACATGCAACTCCACCTTGGGCAGGCGACGGAGCCATCCTTCGAGTTCGGACATCCTTCCTCGCTTTCGGAGCGACGGTGAGATGGGAAAACCGGGCCATCCGGCCCCCGGAAAATCGGGAGGGGCCCAGAACGGCTCCGGGCCCCTCCCGGCGACGGCCTTTACTTCTGCACCTTGACGGTGACCTTCTTCGGTTTGACCTCCTCCGCCTTGGGAATCTGGACGGTCAGGATGCCGTCCTTCAGGGTGGCCTGGACCTTGTCGGTCTCGACCCGCGCCGGCAGGGCCACGCTGCGCTCGAAGCGGCCGTAGCGCCGCTCCATGCGATGGTAGCGGGCCCCCTCGACCTTTTCCTCCTCCCTGATCTCGCCGCGGATGGTCAGCACATTGTTGCTGATGTTCACTTCGATGTCCTCCGGCTTCATCCCCGGCGCGGCAGCCTTGACGACAAAGGCCTCATCGGTCTCGTACATGTCCAGGGCCAGCGTGGTTGCCGGTTCCCAACCCCAGGAGAACCAGGGGCGGAGGAAGCCTTCCTCGAAGAAGCGGTCAATGGCCTCGCGCAGAGAGAGCGGGCGGAACGGTTCCCAACGGATGATCTCGCTCATCGCTGTTCACCTCCTCTCGTTTCTCCGGTCGTTTGGCCGGAGCACCGGAACATCGGGCTCCGGCTCGCTTTCCCCTCTACCCCGGTCGCGTTAGAAAGATGCTAGAAGTGCGTTATCATTTTGCTAGTGCCGGCCTCGACGGATCTCGGCCAGGCGGCGGAACAGGTCGCGCTCCTCGGCGGAGAGGTTGGTGGGCAGGCGCACGCTCACCGTGGCGTAGAGGTCGCCGTACTGGCCGGGCGACTTTAGGCGCGGCATGCCCTGGCCGCGCAGGGCAAAGGTACGGCCGTTCTGGGTTTCGGGCGGGATTTTGAGTTTGAGGGTGGTGCCTTTCAGGGTGGGCACGTCCACCTCGCCGCCCAGGAGGGCCGTATAGAGGTCCACCGGCACCTGGACGTAGAGGTCATCGCCCTTACGTTCAAAGCGGGGATGGGGGGCGACCTGGATGAGGAGGTAGAGGTCGCCGGCCGGCCCGCCGCCTGGACTGCGGCCGCCCTGTCCCGGCAGGCGCACCTTGGAGCCGTTGTCCACGCCGGCCGGAATCTTGACCTCCAGCCGGCGCATCCGTCCGTCGGTGTCGGGATACTCTAGGAGACGGGTGGTGCCGTGGTAGGCCTCCTCCAGGGTGATCTGCACCGGCTGCTCGACATCCCGGCCGGCACGGGCCGCCGTCGTTCGGCCGGTGGTGCGGCGGGGGCGGGTCGTGGTGGGCGCGCCGCCGAAGAAGAAGGAGAAGAAATCGGAAAAGGGCGATTCCCCGAAGAGTTGCTCCAGTTCCTCCGGGGTCACGGTACGGTACTCCACGCCCGGCCGGCCGCCCCAGGCCGGCGACCAGCCAAAGGGCCAGGCCGAAGCCTGGCCGCCGGCCCGCTGCCACTGCTCAAACTCCTGCCAGCGGGAGCCCAGTTCATCGTACCGCCTGCGTTTCTCCGGATCGCTCAAGACCTCATAGGCCTCGTTGATCTCCTTGAAGCGCTCTTCAGCCGCCTTATCCCCCGGCCGGACGTCCGGGTGGTACTGCCGGGCCAGCCGGCGGTAGGCCTTCTTGATTTCGGCCTGGGAGGCGTTTCGATCCACGCCCAGGATACGGTAATAATCCTTGTATTCCATCGGAGAAACCCCGCAACGCGAACTCGGGCCACTCGCCCATCCCTATTTTACCACAGGATTGCGAGGCCCTTCAAATCACCGGAGCGGAAACAACCCTGTCGGTGTTTCAGCACACTTGACTCCCCCCCCTGCATATGGTAAGATATGTCCAGGATCGTGTAGATTTGCACAGGAGGTTATGATGGCCCATCATATCGTCAGCCTGTTGAACGAGGACATCCGTGGGGAACACGCGGCCGTTATCCAATATCTGTCCCACGCCTATGCCATCGGCGAAAGCGATGTGGCCTGCGAGATCGAGGCCATCGCCCGGGAGGAGATGCGCCACCTGAAGTGGCTGGCCGAACTCGTCGTCCAACTGGGCGGCGACCCCACGATGGAACGCGGCCCGGTGGATACTTCGGGCGAAACCCCGGCCGACTGGATGGCCCGCGACATTGTGGCCGAGGAACAGGCCATCGCCCTCTACCGGCAGCACGTGGCCGCCATCGAGGATCCGGAGGTCCGCCTGCTTCTGGAACGGATCCTCAGCGACGAGGAGGTCCACCGGGGCAAATTCGTGGCTCTGGCCGGGGAACTGGCTGCCGAGGGCCGGCCGGCTGTGGGACCCATCCGCCCGGAACAGGCCACGGCCGGCCCCTCGCGGGCCCTGGAAATCCTCCTCCAGGGGATTCAGCACGAGTACACGGTCATCCTGCAGTACCTCTACCACGCCTTCACCACGCCCCACTGTGAGATCGCCGACGAACTGGAGTGGCAGGCCGTCAACGAGATGCAGCATATGGGCTGGTTTGCCGAGGAAATGGCCTCCCGCGGGGCCTTTCCGGCCATGGAACACACCCCCTTCGACCGCTCCCGCGACACGGCCCGGATGCTGGAAGCCGACATCGCCGCCGAACGGGCCGTCACGAAGGACTATAACGCCCAGATCGCAGAACTAGAGACGGCCGGGGAAGCCGACCTGGTCGCCCTCCTCAGCCGGGTGCGCGACCACGAGGTCTACCACGATGCCCTGTTCACCAAGATGCTCAAGGAGATGGGGGCCAAGCCGGCCCCGTCTCGCCCCGGTTGGACGGTAGGCAGCCTTCAAGGACAGGAACAGGAATGAACGAGGAGGTTTCGATGGACGACTATCTCATGCGCGATCAGTCTCCGCTCACGGCGGAGGAGTGGGCCCGCCTGGACGAACTGGTGGTGCAGGTGGCCCGCAAGATGCTGGTGGGCCGACGTTTCCTGCCGCTCAGCGGCCCGCTGGGTGCCGGTGTGCAAACGGTGGCGCTGGATACCTATGCCTGGAGCAAGGGTTGCATCCACTACGCCGGCACCGATCCCTGCACCCACGAGGCCTGTGCCGCCGACTGCGAGCCGATTTCCCTGGCCGAGCGGCGTCACCTGCCCCTGCCGCTCCTGCACAAGGATTTTCGCCTCTCCTGGCGCGACATCGCCACCGCCCGACAGAGCGGCATCCCGCTGGACCTCTTCCCGGCCGGCGGTGCTGCCGCCGCCGTGGCCGTGGCCGAGGATGAACTGATTTTCCACGGCAGCGAAATCCACGGCCTGCCGGGCTTGCTCACCGCCGCCGGCCAGAAAGTGCGCCTGAACGACTGGGGCAAGCCGGAGGCCGCCTTCAAAAACGTGGCTCTGGCCCGCGAAGCCCTCCTGAAGGGAGGGTTCTACGGCCCCTATGCCCTGGTCCTCAGCACCGACCTCTACGCGACCGTCCAGCGCATCATGCCCAATACCGGCCGGCTGGAAGTGCAGTTCCTGGCCGATCTGGTCACGGCCGGCGTCTTCCAGTCTCCCGTGCTTGCCCCCCGGACCGGCCTCCTCCTCTCGGTGGGGCCGGAGAATGTGGACCTGGTCGTGGCCCAAGACCTCATCACCGCCTACCTGGGGCCGGACCATATGGACCATCTCTTCCGCGTCCTGGAAAGCCTGGTCCTGCGCATCAAACAACCGGGGGCCATCTGCTTGCTCCAAGTCCAGGAGGGCTGATGCGCTACGTCATCGTGGGCAATGGGGCGGCGGCGGCCACCGCCGTCGAGACCCTGACGGAGGTGGACCCGAAAGCCGCCATCGAAGTCTACGGCGAGGAGCCCTACTGGGCCTATCGCCGGCCGCAGTTGCCCGAGTTCCTGGCCGGCGGCGTGGAGGAGGAGAAAATCCTCATCCACCCTCCGGCCTGGTACGAGGGTCGGGGCGTCGCCGTCCATCGCGGCGTTCGGGTGGAGGCGCTGGAGCCTTCCTCCGGGGTGGTTCGCCTGGCCGACGGCCGGACGGTACCCTATGACCGGCTGCTCCTGGCCACCGGGGCGACCTCCTTCATCCCACCCCTGGTCGGGGCGAACCGGACCGGCGTCTTTGCCCTGCGCACCCTGGACGATGCCCGGGCCATCCGCGCTTACGCTCAGCACTGCCGCCGGGCCGTCGTCCTGGGCGGGGGACTCCTGGGGCTGGAGGCGGCCCGGGCCCTCCGCGCCCTGGGGCTGGAAGTCACCGTCGTCGAGGTCTACGGCTGGCTCCTGCCAAGACAACTGGACCGGCCCGGCGGGGAGATCCTGGGCAGCATCATCGCCGGCATGGGCATCCAGGTCCTCACCGGCACGGCCACCGAGTGCATCGCCGGGCCGGACGACCGCGCCTCCGGGCTGCGCCTGGAGGACGGCCGGGAGATCGAGGGCGACTTGGTGCTCATCTCCGCCGGCGTGCGTTCGCGGGTGGAACTGGCCCGGGAAGCCGGCCTGGCGGTGAACCGAGGCATCGTGGTGGACGGCCGCTTGCGCACCGGCGTCGAGGGCATCTATGCCGCCGGCGACTGCGCCGAGTTCGAGGGCCGCGTCTACGGCATCCTCCCGGCCGCCTGGGAGCAGGCCCGCGCCGCCGCCCAGAACATGGCCGGTCGGGAGACGCTCTACACCGGCACCGTCCCCTCCACCACCCTCAAGGTGGTCGGTGTGGACCTGACCTCCATCGGCGAGGTCCAGCCGGAGGGCGAGGGCTTTGTGGAACTGCGGCGGAGCGAGCCGGAGGCCGGCCGCTACGTCAAACTCGTCCTGCGCGACGGCCGGCTGGTGGGGGCCATCCTCCTGGGCGAACGGAAGCGCGTCCGCCTCTTCAACCGCTGGATCGCCGAGCGGACCGACGTCTCGGCCTATGCCGAGCGCCTGCTGGAACCCGATTTCGAACCGCCCAAGTAGGAGGCAGGTGTGGATCAAGACCTTTCGGACATGACCCTTCAGGAGGCCTGGGAACTGGCCATCCGCCGCGAGCGGGAGGCCCAGGCGCTCTATCGGGCCCTGGCGGAAAAGGCCGCCGATTCCGGTGGGCGCGAACTCTTCCTGTTCCTCCTGGAGCAGGAGGAGGGCCACGAGCGGCGCCTGCAGGAGGAATACGACCGGGCCTTCCGGCAGGAGTGGTAGCCTTCAGGATGGCTGAGGAAACGGTCCTGGCATGGCTGGAAGAGGGGGAGGGGCCGACGCGGGCCTTTCTCCCGGCCCGCGTCCGGCCCCAAACCCTGGCTGAGACGTTGGTCGCCTTGGCCAACGAACGCGGCGGCCACATCCTCCTGGGCATCCGGGGACAGCGGCACGGCATCCTAGAAGGGGTGGGCTCGGTGGAGGAAGCCCTGGCCCGGCTCCGGGAGGCGGCCCGGGCCTGCACTCCCCCCCTGGAACTGCCCGAGCCGGAGGTATTGGTGCTCCGCGGCTACACGGTGCTCGTTGTGGAGGTGCCGGCCGGCCTGCCCTGTGTCTACCACTACCGGGGACTCTACCTCCGGCGTTCGGACCGGGGGAACGTCCCCCTGAACCCGCTGGATTTGCGCCGGCTGCTCCTGGAGCGCAGCGAGGAGGGATTTGAGCGCCTGTGGCCGGCCGGGGCCTCCCTGGACGACCTGGATATGGAGCAGGTCAACGCCTACGCGGCGCGCCTTCACCCCCTCCCGGTGGACGGGCTGCAACTGTTGCGCGAGCGCGGCTGTCTGGCCGAGGTGGATGGGGAACTACGCCCCACCTACGCCGGCCTGCTCCTCTTCGGACGCAACCCCCAGGCCTTTCTTCCCCAGGCCCGCATCCTTCTGGCCCGCTACCCCGGGACGCTGTCCGCCGAAGAGCCGCTGCGGGAGGAGGCCGGCGGGACCCTGCCGGCCCAGGTTCGCCAGGCGGAAGCCTTCCTCCAAGCCCATATGCGCCGGGGACGTTTCCGGCTGGAAACGGAGCGGGTCGAGGTTACCGAGTACCCCCTGGAGGCGGTGCACGAGGCCCTGGTCAACGCCGTGGCCCACCGGGACTATAGCGTCGGCGGAGATACGATTCAGGTGCGCATGTTCCAGGACCGCCTGGAGGTCTACAGCCCCGGACACCTCCCCGGCCCGGTCACGGTGGAGAACATCCGCCGGGAACACCTGGCCCGCAACCCCGTGCTCGTCCGGGTGCTGGCCGAGATGGGCCTGCTCCGGCAACTGGGATACGGCATACCCCGCATCTTCGCCCTGATGGAGGAGGCCCACCTGCCCGCGCCGGTGCTCCAGGAAACGCCGACCGGCTTCCTCCTCACCCTCTATGGACCCGGAAGCGTGGCCCCGGGCGAATTCCCGGCCGAGCCCCAGGCCCTGGCCCGCCTGGGGTTGAACGAACGCCAGGTGCAGGCCCTCCTCTACACGGCCGAAAAGGGGCGCATCACCGGCCGGGAATTCCAGGAACTGTGCCCGGAGGTGAGCGGGGAAACGCTGCGGCGGGACCTGGCCGACCTGATTGCGCGGGGCCTTCTCCTGAAGATCGGCGAGCGACGGGCCACATATTACATCCTGAAATGAGGGAACAATGCCAAAGGCAACGATCGGACGCGTTTTTCTCCTCGGGTGGCTGATCTTGCTGTTGGGGTGCAGCACGGCGGGTGCCGCGCGACGGGGGCAGGAGGCTCCCGATTTCGCCCTGCCGGCCCTGACCGGGGAAACCCTGCGCCTGAGCGACTTTCGCGGCCGGCCGGTCCTGGTGAACTTCTGGAACTCCTGGTGTCCCCCCTGCCGGACGGAGATGCCCGAACTCCAGCGGGTGCATGAGGCCCTGGGCGATCGGGTGGTTATCCTGGCCGTGAACCTGCTCTACCAGGAGGACCGCCCGGAGGATGTGCGAGCCTTTGCCCAGGAGCAGGGCCTGACTTTCCCCATCCTCCTGGATAGCGACGGCCGGGTAACCGTGGACTATCGCGTGGCTTCCCTTCCGACCAGTTTCTTCATAGACGGCCGGGGCAAGATCATCTGGTTCAGGTCGGCCCGATGACCCGGCCCTTTATCGAGGGTATCCTGCGGGAAATGGGACCATGAGGCTGGACGAATGGCGTAGGCGGCGGGAAGAACGGCAAAGGGCCCTGGAGAGAGCGCTCTCGGACGTCGTTGCCCAGTTGCGGGCCCTGGGGGCCCGCAAGGTCATCCTGTTTGGCTCGTTGGCCCGGGGCGATATCGGCCCCCATAGCGATCTGGACCTGATCGTCATCCTGCCCCCCACCCATAGCGGCCGGGTCTGGATGCAGCGCATCTATGCCGAGGTGGACCGCCGGATGGCCGGCGATATCCTGGCCTATACCGAGGACGAGTTCCGAGAAGTCCTGGAGCACAGCACCTTCCTGAGGCGGGCGGTGCGTGAAGGGAAGGTGGTCTATGAGGCGTGATCCCCGTGCCGAGGCCGAACGCTGGCTGGTGCAGGCCCGCGATGAATTCGAGGATGCCGATGCCCTGCGGCGACGTCGCCGCTATTACCTGGCCCTCTTCCACTTTCAACAGGCGGCCGAGAAGGCGCTCAAGGCCTTCCTTTACCTGACCTGCCCCTTCGAGGAAGTCTTTTTCACCCATTCTCTCTACGAACTCCTGGAAATGGCCAAAGCGGTCGATTCCCGCTTCCGTGAGGTTGAGCAGGCCGCCCGTCTGGATCAGTACTATATCCCCACGCGTTACCCCAACGGATTGCCCGGCGGCGTCCCTTCCCGCTTTTACACCGATCCCCGCGAAGCCCGGGAAGCCATGCGCCTGGCCCGGGCGGTGCTCGAAATGGTCGAAGCGCACTTTCGGGCCGCCTGAACCTGCGCGCCAACCGCCGGGCCCGCCGGTGACGGCTTGCCCCCAGGGCAAACGCCTTGTCCCCTGATGTTGACGGCCGGCCGGAGATGCAGTATCATAGGGCCGCCGACCTGTGAGCCCGGTCCGGCACCTCAGCCGAGGAATCCGGGGCGCGAGAGGCCCGGAACGTTCGGCTGATCCCTGAACACGACAAGGAGGTCGTTATGGAATTCGCCTTCACCCCGGAACAGGAACTCATCCGCAAGGCCGCCCGCGAATTTGCCGAGACGGTCATCGCCCCGCGTGTGGCCGAGATGGAGCGCACCCGCCGGCCGCCGCTGGACATCTTCCACGCCATGGCCGAGCAGGGTTTCCTGGGCATCACCATCCCGCCCGAATACGGCGGCAGCGGCCTGGGCCACCTGGCCCGGATGCTGGCCATCGAGGAGATCGCCCGCATCTCCCCGGCGATGGGCTTTATGCTCCAGGTCTTTGCCCTGGGAGCGGCCCCCCTCCTGGATTTCGGCACGCCCGAGCAAAAGGCCCGTCACCTCCCGGCCCTGGCCCGGGGCGAATACTTTGCCACCGTCTCCGTGACCGAGGCCACCGGCGGCTCCGACCCCTTCGGCATCACCACCGTGGCCGAGCGCGAGGGCGACCATTACATCCTCACCGGGCGTAAGGTCTTTATCACCGGCTCCTCCCTCTGCCACCTCCACACCGTCACGGCCGTCACCGGCCAGGACGAGCGTGGGCGGAAAATCATCACCGCCTTCCTGGTCACCCAGGATATGCCCGGCTTCAAGGTGGGCCGCGAGGAACACAAGGTGGGGTTGTGGGGCACCCAACTGGGCGAGTTCGCTCTGGACCACGTGGCGGTGCCGGCCGAGAATATGGTGGGGAAGGAGGGCGAGGGCATCAAGGTGGTCATGAAGGCCATCAGCGAGACCGGCCGGCCGGGCATCGCCGCCACCGCCCTGGGTATCATCGCCCGCGCCCTGCAGGAAGCGGTCCGGTTCGCCAACGAGCGCGTCGTCGGCGGCCGGCCGATCGGCGAGTACCAGGCCATCCAGTTCAAAATCGCCGATATGTCGGTCCTGCTGGACGCCGCCCGCCTGCTCTGCTACCGCGGCGCCTGGATGAAGGACCAGGGGATGCGCTGCGACGTGGAGATGTCCAAGGCCAAACTCTTCGCCACGGAAGCGGCCATGACCGCCGCCCGCCACTGCGGCGAGATCTTTGGCGGCTACGGCTGGCTGGAGGAGTACGCGGCCCAGCAACTCTACCGCGACGCGGCCATCCTCATCCCCTCGGCCGGCACCTCCGAGGCCATGCGCATCGTGACCGGGCGGGCCGCCCTCAAGGGATAAGCCGATGGAGATCGTCGTCTGCGTCAAGCCGGTCCCCGACCCCCGGCAGTGGTCCAAGATTTCCTTGGACCCCCAGACCAAGGTCCTGCGGCGCGAGGGCGTGGAGATGGTGATCAACCCGCTCGACCGCCATGCCCTGGAGGCCGCCTTCCAGATTCGCCGGTCCCTCGGGGGGCGGGTGTGCGTCCTGAGCATGGCCCCGCTTTCCACCCTGGAGGTGCTGCGGGAGACGCTGGCCCTGGGCGCCGATGAGGCGGTGCTCCTTTCCGACCGGGCCTTTGCCGGAAGCGATACCCTGGCCACGGTACGGGTGCTGGCGGCCGGCATCCGCCGCCGGGGCATCCGCCCCGACCTGATCCTCTGTGGGGCCGAAAGCGCGGACGGCAGCACCGGTCAGGTGGGGCCACAACTGGCCACCCTCCTGGGGATGGCCTCGCTCTCCTACGTCTGCGGCCTGGAGGAGGTCACCCCCGAGCGGGTGATCGCCCGCTGGCAGATGGAGGAGGGCTACGCCCGGGTGGAGGTGCGCCTTCCGGCCGTCCTCACCCTGACCCGGGCCTGTAACCGGCCCCGGGGCATCACCATGCTGGGCGTTGTGCAGGCCCGGGGCAAGCCCCTTGCCGTGTGGACGGCGGCCGATCTGGGAATCGACCCGGCCCAGGTGGGGCTTGCCGGTTCCCCCACCCAGATGGGCGACATGTGGATGCCCGAAAGCGGCCGGCGGCAGGAAATCCTGCCGGGGAAGCCGGAGGAGGCGGTGCAGGCCCTCCTGGGGCGCCTGCGCGAACTGGCCGTCCTGCCGCCGAGGCCGGGGAGGGAAAGATGAGCGCGCTGTGGGTCCTGGCCGAACAACGCCGCGGCCGCCTGCAACCGGTCGTGCTGGAAATCCTCGGCCGGGGACGGGAACTGGCCGACCGGCACGGCTTTTCCCTGGAGGCCGTCCTGCTGGGGGACGGCGTGGAGAATCTGGCGGAGGCACTCTTTGCCGCCGGGGCCGATACCGTCTACCTGGCCGACCACCCACTCCTGGCCGATTACACTTCCGACGCCTATGCCGCCGTGCTGGAAGCGCTCATCCGGGAGCACCGGCCCGACATCCTTCTCCTGGGGCACACCTCCGTCGGGCGGGACCTGGCCCCGGTGGTGGCGGCGCGGCTGGAGACGGGGCTTTCCGCCCACGTCACCGGGCTGGAAATCGACGAGCACGGGCGGCTCCGGCAGATCGTCCCGGCCTGGGGAGGGCGAGGGATGTGTGCCATCCTCTGCCCGCAGGCCCGTCCGCAGATGGCCACGGTGCGTCCCGGGGTATTGCCCCGGCCGGCCCTCCGGCCCGGCCGGACAGGCCGGCTGATGCGCGTGGCGGTGAACCTGAACCCGGCGGCCATCCGCACCCGCCTGCTGGAATTCGTCCCCCAGGAGACGGCGGTGCAGCCCCTGACCGAAGCGGAGATCGTGGTGGCCGGCGGGGCCGGCCTGGGCGACCGCGAGGGCTGGCGCCTCATCGAGCGGCTGGCCGAGGTGCTGGGGGCGGCGGTCGGGGGGACGCGCCCGCCGCTGGATCAGGGCTGGATCGGCGAGGGCCAGATGATCGGCCAGAGCGGGGTGACGGTGCGACCCCGGCTCTACATCGGCATCGGCATCTCCGGCGAGATGCAGCACACCGTGGGCATCCGCGATGCCGGGGTGGTGGTGGCGATCAATAACGACCCCCGAGCGCGCATCTTCCAGGAGGCCGATTTCGGCATCGTCGGCGACGCGCGGGAGGTCGTGCCGCTGCTCATCGCCGCGCTGGAAGGCGGAGGGGAAGGTTGACGATTTGCCAGCCGGCCGGACTGTGTTATAATGAGGCCCAACTGAATACCGGCGACCTCTCATCCAGAGTGGCGGAGGGACTGGCCCGGTGAAGCCCGGCAACCAGGCGGTAGAAGGCCAGTAGAAAAAAGCCGGCCGTGACTGCTATGGTGCCAATTCCTGCAGACGGAAGCGCCGTACGCTTCCCGTCTGAGAGATGAGAGAGCGAAGCACCTTGGCCTCTCTCGTCAGAGGTCTTTTTTTGCCCGGAGGAAAGCGGTGGCCGAGGAAATCCAGAGTGTTATCTGGCAGGACGGTGTGGTACGCCTGCTCGACCAGACGGCCCTGCCCCGGCGCGAGGTCTGGCTGGAGTGCCGCCGGGTCGAGGACGTGGCCCGGGCCATTGCCGAGATGCGGGTTCGGGGAGCGCCGGCCATCGGGCTGGCCGCGGCCTACGGCATCGCCCTGGCGGCCGCAGGTGCCGACTGCCGGGAGGCCTCCGCGCTCCTCCCGGTGGCCGAGGAGGCCGGCCGAATCCTGCGGGCCACCCGGCCGACGGCGGTCAACCTGGCCTGGGCCGTGGAACGGATGCTGGCCCGGGTGCGGGCCGTGCAAATGCTCAGCCCCGAGGATGCCGTGGCCGCCATCGTCCGCGAAGCCCAGGCCATCGCCCAGGAAAACGAGGCGGCCAACCGTCGGATGGCCCAACTGGGCCAGGCCCTCCTGCCTCAGAAGGCCACCGTCCTGACCCACTGCAACGCCGGCGCCCTGGCCACCGGCACCTACGGCACGGCGTTGGGAGTCATCCGGGCCGCCTTCGAACAGGGCAAGGAGATCCACGTCCTGGTGGGAGAAACCCGACCCTTTCTCCAGGGGGCCCGCCTGACCGTCTGGGAACTCCAGCGCTGGGGCATCCCCTGCACCCTGATCACCGACAATATGGCCGGCCACTTTATGCAGCGCGGCCGGGTGGACGCCGTCATCGTGGGGGCCGACCGCATCGCCGCCAACGGCGACCTGGCCAACAAGATCGGCACCTACAGCCTGGCCGTGCTGGCCTTTGCCCACGGCATCCCCTTCTACGCCGTCGCCCCGACCTCCACGTTGGACCTGAGCCTGCCCGACGGCAGCCGCATCCCCCTGGAGGAGCGGGACCCCCGCGAGGTCACCCACATCCAGGGCCACGCCATCGCCCCCCGGGGCACGGTGGCCGTCTACCCGGCCTTTGACGTCACCCCCTACCGCTACGTCACCGCCATCATCACCGAACGCGGCATCGCCCGGGCCCCCTATGAGGAAAGCCTGCGGCGGCTTCTGGAGGAGGGCTGAGATGGACTTTTTCCCCAGGTGTCTGCCGACCGCCGTGGGGAGCCTCCCCCATCGGGAGCCGAAGGCGGCCTGCGAACTGGTCTTCCAGTACCTTCCGGCCATCCCGGCCTGGCCGCAGTTGCCGCGTCGCTCCTTCCGCGAGAACATGTATGTGCAGTATGGGGAGCGTTTCCCCGGCCTGGTCGTGGATATGGAACGGGAAAAGGTCTATGTGGACCGCACCCGCGCCGACGACGAACTGGAACGGCTGTATCTGGCCTACTTGGAAGATCAGGTGGAGGACTGGGGCATCAGCGCGGAAAGCGCCTCCGGCCTCCACACCTTCCTGACCTATCGGGAGGCCCTGGCCGGCGCCTACGCCGTCAAGGGGCAGGTGACCGGCCCGATCAGTATGGGCCTGCAACTGACCGACGCCGCCCTGCGCCCGATCCTCTACGACGAAGTGCTGGCCGATGCCCTGGCCAAACACCTGCGGCTGAAGGCGGCCTGGATGGAACGCCAGTTGCGCCGGGCGAACGAACGGACCATCGTCTTTGTGGACGAGCCGTACCTGACGGCCTACGGCTCCGCCTTTGTTTCGCTGAGCCGGGAACAGGTCATCGCCGCTCTGGAGGAAGTCTTCAGCGGTCTAAGCGGCCTCAAAGGGGTGCACTGCTGCGGCAATACCGACTGGTCCATCCTCCTGGAGACCTCGGTGCAGATTCTGAACCTGGATGCCTATAACTACGCCGAGAGCCTCTCCCTCTACCCCGAGGCGGTGCGGGCCTTTCTCCTGCGCGGGGGCACCATCGCCTGGGGCATCGTCCCCCAGGATGAGGAAGGCATCGCCGCCGCCACGGTGGAAGGCCTCCTGGAGCGGCTGGAGGCCGCCTGGGGGTTGCTCACGGCCAAGGGCATCCCGCTGGACGACCTGCTGGCCGCCTGCCTGATCACCCCTTCCTGCGGGCTGGGGTCGGTCTCTCCGGCAGCGGCGGCGCGGGCGCTGGAACTCACCGCCGGCCTCTCCCAGGCCGTGCGGGGAAAATACCAGATCGTCTGAGGGGAAGCGATGATCGTCGTCACCGGCTCGATCGCCTTTGATTATCTCATGGTCTTTCCCGGCCGCTTCAAGGAGCACATCCTGAGCGACCGGATCGAGCACGTCAGCCTGAGTTTCCTGGTGGATGAGATGAAGGTGGTGCGGGGAGGATGCGCCGCCAACATCGCCTATTCCCTGGCCCTCCTGGGGGAACGGCCCTACCTCATGGCCACCATCGGCTGCGACGGGGCCGAGTACCGCGACTGGCTCGCCGCCCAGGGGGTAGACGTCTCGGGGCTGCGCCTCTGCCCGGATTGCTTCACCGCCTCCTTCTTCGTCAACACCGACCTGGACGGGAACCAGATCGCCACCTTCTACAGCGGGGCGATGAGCCGGGCCCGGGAACTTTCCTTCTACGACCTCCCCAACCCCCGGGGCGTCGAATGGGCCATCATCTCGCCGAACGACCCGCAGGCCATGCGGCGCTATACCCAAGAGTGCCGGGAACTGAGCATCCCCTTCATCTACGACCCCAGCCAGCAGGTGGCCCGGGTCGGGGGGGAAGAACTCCTGGAAAGCGCCCGGGGGGCCCGCATCCTGATCGTCAACGAGTACGAGTATGAACTCTTTCGCAAAAAGGCCGGCCTGGACGAGGCCGGCCTCCTGGCGCTGGTGGAGACGCTCATCGTCACGCGGGGCAAGGAGGGCTCCCTCATCATCACCCGGGAGGCGGGGCGACGGGTAACCCACGAGATTCCGGCGGCCCCGGCGGCGCAGCGGCTGGACCCCACGGGCGTGGGCGATGCCTATCGGGCCGGCCTCCTCAAAGGGTTGCGCGCCGGGCTGCCCTGGCCGATCACCGGACGCCTGGCTTCCCTGGCGGCGGTGTACGTCCTGGAGCACGAGGGCCCTCAGCCGGCCCCCTACACCCGGGAGGAATTCGTGGCCCGCTACGAGCGCACCTTCGGCCCGGAGGAGGCTGTGCGGCGGGCCTTGCTGGCACCTGCGAGGGCAGAAGGATGACGGACGGACTGTCGGAAACGGTACGAGAGGCATTGGCGGACTATTGGGGGCGTTTTGCCCAGGTTGTTGTAACTCTGCTGCGAGGTGAACAGTGACCGTCGCACACGAAGTCAAGGACCTGAACCTGGCTTCCCAGGGAAAACTGCGCATCGAGTGGGCGGAGCGGGATATGCCGGTGCTGCGCCTGATTCGAGAGCGCTTCGAGCGGGAAAAACCGCTCCGGGGCATCCGGCTGGGGGCCTGCCTGCACGTGACCACGGAGACGGCCAACCTCATGCGCACGCTGCAGGCCGGCGGGGCCGAACTGGCCCTCTGCGCCTCCAACCCCCTCTCCACCCAGGACGACGTGGCTGCCTCCCTGGTGGCCGATTACGGCGTCTCCGTCTTTGCCATCAAGGGCGAGGACGGCGAGACCTACTACCGCCACGTCCGGGCGGTGCTGGCCACCCACCCGCGCATCACTATGGACGACGGGGCGGACCTGGTGACCACCCTCCTCAAGGAGCGCACCGACCTCATCCCCCATATGCTCGGCTCCACGGAAGAGACGACCACGGGGGTCATCCGCCTGCGGGCCATGGCCGCCGAGGGCCAGATCCGCTTCCCGGTGATCGCCGTCAACGATGCCGACTCGAAGCACCTCTTCGACAACCGCTACGGCACGGGCCAGTCCACCATTGACGGCATCCTCCGGGCCACGAACAAACTCCTGGCCGGCTCCACTTTCGTGGTGGCCGGCTACGGGATGTGCAGCCGGGGCATCGCCATGCGGGCGCGGGGGATGGGGGCGCACGTCATCGTGACCGAGGTGAACCCGCTCCGGGCCCTGGAGGCGGTGATGGACGGCTATGAGGTGATGCCGATGCGCGAGGCCGCCAGGCGGGGCGACATCTTCGTCACCTCCACCGGCTGCAAGGAGGTCATCCGGGAGGAGCACTTTGCCGTGATGAAGGATGGGGCGATCGTGGCCAATTCCGGCCACTTCAACGTGGAGATCGACATCCCGGCGCTGGAGCGCCTGGCCGTTTCCCGCCGGGCGATTCGCCCCTTTGTCGAGGAGTTCACCCTGGCCGACGGCCGGCGCATCTACCTCCTGGGCGAGGGGCGGCTCATCAATCTGGCGGCGGCGGAGGGACACCCTTCCAGCGTGATGGACATGAGTTTCGCCAACCAGGCCCTGGCGGCAGAGTACCTGGTGAGGAATGCCGGCCGGCTGGAACCCGGCGTCTACCGCATGCCGGAGGAACTGGACCGGGAGATCGCCCGCTTGAAGTTGCAGGCCATGGGCATCTCCATCGACATCCTCACGCCGGAGCAGGAGCGCTACCTGCGTTCGTGGGAGGAAGGGACATAGCCCTGGCCCGCCGGCCTATTCCGTAATGCGGAGGCCGGCTAAAGGTCTGGAGACCGAGTAGAGGTATGCGGATGGGCCAGAATATAGTCCAGAACCTCTTCCAGGCCTCGCTCGAGGGCAGGTTCTCGACGGATCGGCGACCCCACATGCTTGTGATGAGGATACGAGGGAATTTCCGGATGATGAGGAGCATTGTCCCAACCGATAATCAGGTCGTTCGCAGAGGTCAGCCAGTAGTAACTGTAGCGAATGAGCCTTCCTTCGCGCCATTCCTCGACTGCCCGAAGGTTCGTGCCATCGTCAAGGTAGAGAATGCACTTCAGAAAATCCTCTTCGATGCTCAGGGGGACAATGCGGTACAAGTGTTCGCCATAACGGCGGTAAATTTCCCGAAGGCGGTCCAGCATCACCTCACTCCGTCTCAGCGATCTGGGCAATCTCCTGAAAGCGAGCCAACATCTGGCCCGCCTCTGTGCGCACCCTCTCCCAATAATGCCATTCTACATAATCTTCATGCAAAGAGGGAGAGGCGTCGGGCGGCAGACCTTGGCTTTCCAGTTGGGCCAGCGTGCAGCCGTATTTGGCCTCCAGATCGCGGATGCGGACCTCGGCCCGGCGCAACCGCTCTTCCCACCCAACCTTCCGAAAGGCAATTCCCAGATCGAGGACGGCTTTTTGCTCTTCTGGAGGAAGAATCTGAAACAGATTTGCCGGCGACCGAGTTCGACTCGACATTTCGCACCTCCGGGGAAGGGATAGAATAGACCTGATCCTTTCCCCGAAGTGTGATTCTAACATATGGTCTGAAGGATGTCAAAGGAGGTTGGCCAATGCGGAACATCACCATCGAGGAACTGCGCGCCACGCCGGTGGCGGAACAGCGGGTGGAACTGGTCGAGCGCAAGGGGGTGGGCCACCCCGACTCGATCTGCGATGCCATCATGGAAGCCGTCTCGGTGGCACTGTGCCGGGAGTATCAGGCCACCTTCGGCCGCATCGTCCATCACAACATTGACAAGGGGCTTTTGGTGGCCGGCCGAACCACGCCCCGCCTCGGCGGGGGCACGGTGGACGAGCCGATGCGCCTCATCTTCGGCGATCGGGCCATCTACGAGTACCGGGGCAAGGCCGTTCCGGTGGGCGAGATCGCCGTCGAGACGGCCAAGGCCTGGTTCCGCCAGCACCTGCGCTTCATCGATCCGGATGTGCACGTCGTCTACCAGAACGAGATCAAGCCCGGCTCCCCGGAACTGACCGACATCTTCGACCGCCAGGAGATCGGGGCCAACGATACCTCGGCCGCCGTGGGCTATGCCCCCTACACCGACACCGAGCGCATCGTCCTGGCGACGGAACAGTTCATCAACGGCCCCGTCTTCAAGGCCCGCTTCCCCGAATCGGGCGAGGACGTCAAGGTCATGGGCTTTCGCCGCAACCGGGAACTCATCCTGACCGTGGCCATGGCCTTTGTGGACCGCTTCGTCCAGAGCCTGCAGCATTATTTCGCCCGCAAAGAGGAAATGCGCGCCGCCATCGCCGATTTTGTCCAGCGGCAGGCCTATGCCTTCGAGCAGGTGCGCATTGACATCAACACCCTGGACGATCCCTCCCGGGGCGAGGCGGGGATGTACCTGACCGTCCTGGGCACCTCGGCCGAGAGCGGCGACGGCGGCCAGGTCGGCCGGGGCAACAAGGTCAACCAGGTCATCGCCCTGAACCGGCCGATGAGCACCGAGGCCGCGGCCGGGAAAAACCCCATCAGCCACGTGGGGAAGATTTATAACCTGCTCAGCCACCATATGGCGCTGGAGGTCTACAAGCGGGTGCCCGGGCTGCGCGAAGTCTACATCTGGCTTTGCAGCCAGATCGGGGTGCCCATCGACAAGCCGCTCATCGCTTCGGCCCAGGTCATTCTGGAGCCGGGCGTCTCCCTGGCCGACGTGCAGGAGGACATCGCCGAGACGATCGAGGCCGAACTGGACGGCATCTACACCTTCACCCAGCGCCTGGCCCGGGGCGAACTGCCGGTTTGGTAGGGTTTCGATACGGCCCTGGTCTCGATACGGCCTTCGGCCTACTCGACCCAAGTCGGGTCTACTCGACCCAAGGGTCTCGATACGGCCTTGATTTCGACAGGCTCAACCCAAGGGCCTGCTCAACCCAGCGGCTCGACCCAAGGGGCCTACTCAACCCGAGGCCCGCAGCCGGCCTGGCGCTATCCCTCCCGCCGGGGCGGGAGTACCCCGCCCCTACCAAGATAGGACGCACGGAGGTGCGTCCTCCCGGCAGACGAGGCGGGGGAGGCGCCTGCCGAGCCGGAGGAGGACAGGATGTTGAAAGACCACGCCTGCGGCGAACTGCGCCGGCAACATGTAGACGAGGAGGTGACGCTGGCCGGATGGGTGCACCGGCGGCGCGACCACGGCACGCTCATCTTCCTGGACCTGCGCGACCGCAGCGGCCGGGTCCAGGTTGTCTTCGATGAGCAGGCCGCCCCCGAAGCCTACCAGGTGGCCCGGGAGGTACGGGCCGAGTACGTGCTCCAGGTCCGGGGCATCGTACGCCCCCGCCCGCCGGAGATGGTCAACCCGGACCTCCTCACCGGGGAGATCGAGGTGGCCGCCCAGGAGGCCCGCATCCTGAACACCTCGCGTGTGCCGCCGATCTATGTACATCGGGACCCCGAGGAAGACATCCACGTGCGCCTCAAGTACCGCTACCTGGACCTGCGCCGGGAGCGGCTGCAGCGCAACCTCATCCTGCGCCACCGCGTGGTCAAGTTCATCCGCGACTTTCTGGATGCGCACGGCTTCATCGAGATCGAGACGCCGATCCTGACCCGCAGCACGCCGGAGGGTGCCCGGGACTATCTGGTGCCCAGCCGCGTCCACCCCGGCCGCTTCTACGCCCTGCCTCAGTCGCCCCAGCAGTTGAAACAACTTCTGATGGTGGCCGGCTTCGAGCGCTACTTTCAGATCGCCCGCTGCTTCCGCGACGAGGACCTGCGGGCCGACCGCCAGCCCGAGCACACCCAGTTGGACCTGGAGATGTCCTTTGTCGAGCAGGACGACATCCTCAACCTGGTGGAGGAACTCTTCACCTCCCTGGTCGCGGCGGTCGTGCCCCATAAGCGGGTGTTTTCCCCCTTCCCCCGGCTGACCTATGCGGAAAGCATGGCCCGCTACGGCACCGACAAGCCGGACCTGCGCTTCGGTCTGGAACTCACCGACCTCTCCGACCTGCTGGCCGAGAGCCGTGTGGAGATTTTCCGCCAGGCCGGAGCCTCCGGTGGCCGGATCAAAGGCCTCCGTGTGCCCGGCGGTGCCGGCTACAGCCGGAAGGAAATAGGCGAACTGGAGGCCCTGGCCCGGGAGGCCGGAGCGGCGGGTCTATCCTGGCTGACCGTGGAAGAAGGAAGGGTGCGCTCGCCTCTTTCCAAGCATCTGACCGAGGGGGAAATGGAGGCCCTGCTTCGGCGACTGGGGGCCGAGGCGGGAGACCTGTTGCTCATCGTGGCCGGCCGGAAGGAGGTGGTCGCCGCCTCGCTCGATGCCCTGCGTCGGGAAATGGGCCGGCGGCTGCGCCTGGCCGACCCCAACCTCCTGGCCTTTGCCTTCATCGTGGACTTTCCCCTCCTGAAATGGAACGAGGAGGAGGGCCGCTGGGAAGCCGAGCATCACCCCTTCACCAGCCCGAAGGAGGAAGACCTGCCCCTTCTGGAAAGCGACCCGGGGGCGGTGCGGGCGAACTGCTACGACCTGGTCTGTAACGGCTGGGAACTGGCCTCCGGCTCCATCCGCATCCACCGGCGGGAACTCCAGGAACGCATCTTCCGCCTCCTGGGATACACTCCTGAGGAGGCCCAGGAGCGCTTCGGCCACCTCCTGGAGGCCCTGGAGTACGGGGCCCCGCCCCATGGCGGCATCGCCCCCGGCATCGACCGGCTGGTGGCCATCCTGGCGGACGAGGAGAGCATCCGCGAGGTCATGGCCTTTCCCAAGACCAACCAGGCGGTGGACCCCATGATGGGCGCCCCGGCCGAGGTCACCGAGCAGCAGTTGCGCGAACTCCACATCGCCATCCGCCCGTCATAGGGGCACCCCTGCGCGAAGCACCCCTACAGGGGTTGGATTTTCCCGCCTGATTTGACAAATCCGGCGGGCTGTGCTATCATCTATTTGCAAAAATTCTCAGGAGGAAATCTTCGCAATGCCTCATTGCCATACCTTGATCGAACGGCTGCGGCAGCGCGGCTACCGCATCACCCCTCAGCGGGAGATGGTCATCGAGACCCTCGCCCATAGCGGCCGGCATATGAGCGCCGAAGAGGTCTATGAAGAGGTACGCCGGCGTGCCCGCTCGACCAGCCTGGCCACCGTTTACCGCACCCTGGACTTTTTGGTGTCCGAGGGTCTGGCCAGCAGGAACGACCTGGGGGGTGGACACGTGGTTTACGCGACGGCGCGGCACGGGCCGCACGTGCACTTGGTCTGCCGCCGCTGTGGGCGGGTAGAAGAAGCGGAGATGGCCGATTGGCTTGCGGAAATGGTCCGGCAGGCGCAGGAGCAGTACGGCTTTGCCGCCGAAGTGCAGCACCTTTCCATCCCGGGCCTGTGCGCCGATTGCAAAAACGTGTAGGGGCGCATCTCGGATGCGCCCGTACGAGGAGGAAAAGATGCACATTCCAGACGGTTACCTGAGCCCCTCGACCTGCATCGTCATGTACGCGGCGGCCGCGCCTTTCTGGGTGCGGGCCCTCTCCAGAATCCGGGGGTATCTTTCCCGCCGCAAAATCCCCCTGGTGGCCCTCTTCGCCGCCGCCTCCTTCGTCATCATGATGTTCAACGTGCCCCTGCCGGGCGGCACGACCGGGCACGCCGTAGGCGCAGTCCTGGCGGCCATCGTGCTGGGGCCGTGGCCGGCCGTCCTCTCCATCTCCATCGCCCTGGCCGTCCAGGCCCTCTTCTTCGGCGACGGCGGCATCCTGGCCTTTGGGGCCAACGCCTTCAACATGGCGGTGGTCATGCCCCTGGCTGGCTACCTCGTCTACCGCCTGCTCCTCCGGGCCCTGGGGGATTCCCGCCCCTGGAGCCGGCCGGCCGCCGCTGCCGTCGCCGGCTACATCGGGTTGAACTTGGCCGCCCTCCTGGCCGCGCTCGAGTTCGGCATCCAGCCGCTCCTCTTCAAAGACGCTTCCGGCATCCCCCTCTACTGCCCCTACGGCCTGGACGTGGCCGTTCCGGCGATGATGGTTCCCCATCTCCTGGTCGCCGGATTCGTCGAGGCCGCCTTCACCGGTTCTGTGGTCGCCTATCTCCAGCGGGCCCATCGAGAGGTGCTGGAAGCACCGGAGAGCGAGAGCCCCATCCCGGCGCCCCGGAGAGTCGTCCTGACCCTGTGGATCGCCCTGGGCCTGCTGGTCATCCTGACCCCGCTGGGTCTTCTGGCCGCCGGGACGGCCTGGGGCGAATGGGGAGCCGAAGAACTCCAGGAACTGGGATTGGGCTTCATCCCCCAAGGCTTACAAGCCCTGGGAAATCTCTGGAATGCCCCCATCCCGGACTATGCCATCCCCTTCCTGGGGGATACGGTGGGCTATATCGTCTCGGCGCTCCTGGGCGTCGGGATCCTTGTCCTCCTCTTCTGGCTGGTGGGCTGGCTGGCCGAACGCCTGCCCGGCCGGCGACAACCCGCGGAGGAGTAGGGGAAACAAGATGTCTTCATTCTGGGGAAAAAGCGCCGCCGGGGTCGTTTCTGCCCTGCAGGAGATGCTCTTTGCCGAGGACCTGGCGCACAGGCCCGGCCTCCTGCAGCGTCTAGGGACCCGGATCCGGGTGTTCCTCCTGGCCCTTCTCCTGGCCGTGGCCCTGGCGGTACGCCTGGAGTTCCTGGCCGGCCTCTTCCCCCTCATCCTGGGCCTGGCCTGGGCCTCCCGCGTCCCCCTGGGAAGGTTTGCGCGGCGGGTTGGCGCGCTATCCCTCTTCACCGTCCTGGTCGCCCTGCCGGCCCTGTTCCTCACGCCGGGAGAGCCGCTCCTGATACTCCTCCACAGTCCCTACGCGGCCATTACCGTTTCAGGAGTGTGGGCGGCGGCCACGCTGGTCCTGCGGGTGGCCGCCTCCATCTCCCTGGTCCTCCTCCTCTCCATGACCACGCCCTGGCCGGCCCTTGGGTTGAGTAGTCGGGGTAGGTCGGATGGTCCATCCGACCTACTCCACACCGTGCTCCTCCTGCTTTCCATGACCCGGCGGTATCTCTTCCTCTTCCTGCGCAAGGCGGAGGAAATGCTCCTGAGCCGCGAGAGCCGGCGGGTCGGACGCCTCCCGGCTCGGGAGGGCCGGAAGTGCGCGGCCGGGATGGCCGGCGCCCTCATCGCCCGCACCTACCAGATGAGCCGGGAGGTGGCCCTGGCCGTGGAGGCCCGGGAGGTGGCCGTTTGGCAACCGCCCTCGCTCGGCGAGCCGCCCCTGCTGGAGGCACATCGGGTACGTTACACCTACCCCGGCGACGTCATTGCCCTGGATGGGGTGGACCTGGAGGTACGGCCGGGCGAACATCTGGCCGTCCTGGGGGCCAATGGAAGCGGGAAGAGCACTCTCCTCAAAGTGCTGGACGGGCTGTACTTCCCCCAGGAAGGGGAAGTGTACTTCCGCGGCCTTCCGGTGAATCCGAAGACGATGGAGGACGAGCATTTTGCCCGCGACTTTCACCGCCGGGTGGGGCTGGTCTTTCAGGACCCCGACGTACAACTCTTCTCGGCCACCGTCTGGGAAGAGGTGGCCTTTGCTCCGCTGCAAATGGAACTCTCGAGGGAAAATGTGCGGGAACGGGTGGAAGGGATGCTGGCCCGACTCGGGCTTTCCCACCTGGGCGGGCGTCCGCCCTACCGCCTGAGCGAGGGGGAAAAGCGCAAGGTGGCCCTGGCCTCCGTCCTGGTCCACGAGCCGGAGGTGCTTCTCCTGGACGAACCGACCAGTTCGCTGGACCCCCGCAGCCGCGCCCAACTCCTGGACTTGCTCCGGGAATGGGGGGAAAGGGAGGCCCATACCCTGGTCTTCTGCACCCACGACCTGGCGCTGGCCCAAGAATTGGCCCACCAGGTGGTTGTGCTGGATCGGGGCCGGGTCCTGGCAAGCGGCCGGCCGGAGGAGGTCCTCGCCGATAGAGCGCTCCTGGAAGAAGCCAACCTGGTGTGGCGTCGGCGGGCGTAGGCGTAGGGGTTCCCTTCCGAATCCACCCGTCTTCCATTACGCCGGCCGATGCCCGCGGCACCCTTCTCGCCGGTACAGCCGTTCCTTCAGGGTGCGGAAGAAGTAGTTGCGCTCCTGACGTCGGGCAAAGTAACAGAAGATGGGGCTGCGCCGTACCCGCAGCACATCCCCGCGCTGAAGGTCGGCCAGCGGCTGCCCGTCGGCGTTGACCCCAGCCTCGCTTTCGCCGAGAATCTCCAGTTCGATCCAGGCGTCCTCCGGCACGACCAGCGGCGGCAGGAGGGAGAGGTGGGCCGCCACCGGCACGAGGAGCATGTTCCGGCTTTCGGGGAAGACGATCGGCCCGCCGGCCGAAAGGGCATAGGCGGTGGAGCCGGTGGCCGTGGCCACGATGACGGCATCGCAGACATAGGTATCCAGGTCATCGCCGTTCACCCGCGCCGCCACCCGCAGGGCCATCGCGCAGCGCTCCCGTGCCAAGACCACCTCGTTCAACACCAGGCAGTGGGCCTTTTCCTCTCCCCGGCGGAGGACGCTCCCCTCCAAGAGGGCCCGTCTCTCCAGCCAGTAATCGCCGGCCAGAAAGGCGGGCATCTCCTTGAGGACGTCCTCCGGGGTCAGTTCGGCCATGAAACTGAGGCGGCCCAGGCCGACGCAGACCAGCGGCACACCCAGCGGAGCGGCCAGATGGGCGCCGCGCAGCGCCGTGCCGTCCCCTCCCAGGGTGAAGAGGAGATCGCAGGAAGCGATTTCCTCACTTTCCCGGCCCAGGGTCTCGTCGGCGCAACCTCGCCAGACCCCGATGTCCAGGCGGGTCAGCCAGTCCTCCAGTTCTCGGCCGAGGCGCTGGGCCGCCTCGATGCCCGAAGCATAGAGCAGGCCGACGCGGTGGGCGCGATGGGGCTGGGGCGCCTCCACACCCCCGGCGATATGTTCCATGGAAACCTCCCGAGGAACGGGTCGGTCCGCCCAACCGACCTCCATCCGGAAAGTGATGGGCGACGATGCGCCTGCATTTTACCCGCTTTCGGCCGGCGGCGCAAGGGGCGCACCGATAGGGGAGGCATGTTTGTCGTTGGGCGAGGCGCCGATGGAGCAGGCCGGAGCGCGGCGACGGCCTGGAACCACGCCTCCCACCAGAACGACGCACTTGCCAAACGGGTGCATCTATGTTATGATATTCCCCGAGGATGAGGCGATGATTCGAATCCTGCACTTTGCCGACCTCCATCTGGGCGTAGAGAACTATGGCCGGGTGGACCCCACGACCGGCCTGTCCAGCCGGGTGCGCGACTTCCTGGACCGCCTGGATGAGGTGGTGGACTGGGCCCTGCGGGAGCGCGTGGATGTCGTCGCCTTCGCCGGCGATGCGTTCCGCGACCGCCACCCCGACCCGACCTACCAGCGCGACTTTGCCCGCCGGATTCGGCAACTGGCGGCGGCCGGCATCGCCGTCGTCCTGGTGGCCGGGAACCACGACCTGCCGGGCATGCCGGTTCGGGCCACCAGCCTGGACATCTTCCGCGCCCTGGAGGTGGAAAACGTCTACGTCTCGGCCCGCACGGAGGAGGTGCTGCGCCTGGATCTGGGCCCACAACGCCTCCTCCAGGTGGCCACTTTCCCTTATCCCCAACGCAGCCGCCTCCTGCTTTCCGATGAAGTGCGGCGCAGGCCGCTCCGGGAGCAGGAAGAGTTCCTGCGGGCCCAGATTGCCCAGAACCTGGCCCGTCTGGCGGAACAGGTGGACCGGGATATCCCGGCCGTCCTGGTCGGGCATCTGCTGGTGCAGGGGGCCGAACTGGGAACGGAGCAACGGATGGTGCTGGGGTATCAGCCGGAGGCCATGATCGGGGCCGTGGCCCATCCGGCCTATGATGCCGTCCTCCTGGGCCACATCCATCGGAAGCAGGTCCTGAGGAGCGAATTTCCCCCGGTGCTCTATGCCGGCAGCCTGGAGCGGGTGGATTTTGGCGATGAGGGGCAGGAGAAGGGCTTTTTCACCGTGGAGATCGAGGACGGGCCGGCCGGCCGGCGTCCGGTCCATTACCGTTTCATCCCGGTGAAGGCCCGCCCCTTCCTGACGATTTCGGTGGATGCCCGGCGGGGCGAGCCGATGGAACGGGCCCTGCGGGCCGTCCAGGAGGCCGGGGAGCGGGTGGCAGGGGCGGTGGTCCGCCTGCAGGTGCAGGTGCGCCAGGAGGGTGCCGGCCGGGTGGACGTTCCGGCGTTGCGACGTGCCCTGGAAGGGGCCCTCTTCGCCACGGTGACGGTGGAGGTAGAACGCCCGGAGCGGACGGTCTTTCGTGCCCCGATGGAGGCCCTGGGTCCCCTGGAGGCGCTGGAGCGCTACTGGATCGGCCGGGGCGTCCCCGCTCAGCGTCGGGAAATCCTGTCCCGCTACGCCCGGGAGTTGATGGGCGAGGAGGCGCTTTCGGACGGGTAACGCGCGTGTACTTGCACTGAAGTGTACTTTGCGCTATAATAAAATCAAATGCTTGGCCGGCCGGCGGAAGGTAACCCGTTTCCGGAGGAATGGGCCTTTTCGCCTGGAGGGAAGATGCGATGGCGATGGTCAGTCTGCAGAGTTGCTACGATCGGGCCCGCAACGCCATGGCCCAGGGCGACTATGAGAAGGCCGAAGCGATCTGCCGGCATATCCTGCAGTACTATCCCCAAGACCTGGGAACGCACCAGTTGCTCGGCCAGATTTATCTGGAGCGCAAGCAACCCCGGCAGGCCCAGGACTATTTCCGCCGGGTTCTGGAAATGGATCCGGAGAACGTCTCCGCCCACTGGGGCATGGGCATTGCCTACCAGGACGAGGGGAAACTGGAGGCCGCCGTCGGCGAACTGGAACAGGCCCTGGAGATCAAGCCCGATCTTTCCGACCTGCGTGGTCAACTCCTGCGGTTGTATACCGAGTTATACGGTGCCTCCCGCGCCCAGTTGCGCCTCAGCCGGGCCGGTCTGGGCCGCCTTTACGTCAAGGGGGAGATGCTGGACCGGGCCATCGAGGAGTTTCGCGAAGTCCTGAAGGCCGACCCCTCCCGCCTGGATGTCCAGATGTCCCTGCTGGAGGCGCTTTGGCAGAGCGGGCAGATGGAGGAGGCGGCCCGCATCGCCGAGGCCGTGTTGGAACGCTCGCCCCAGGCGCTGAAGGCCAACCTCATCCTGGGTTACCTGCGCCTCCAGGCCGGGCGGAGGGAGGAGGGAGAAGCCCTCCTGCGCCAAGCCGTGGCCGGCGACCCCAACAACACGATGGCCCGGGCCCTCTTCGAACTGGCCCCGGTGCGGGTGCCCCCCGACCTCCTGACCTATGACGCCGCCACCCTGCCCGATTTCTCCGAGGCCGAGTGGGAGGCCCGGCGGGCGGCGGCCGAGCGGCCGGCCGAGGTGGCTATGGAAGCGGCCGTGGAGGAGATGGCCTTGCCGGTGGAGGAAAAGCCGGCCGTCGCCGAACCGCTGGGCGTCTCCTGGCTGGATCGCCTGGCGACCGGCGAGGGTGTGGTGGCCGAGGAGGCGGGCGAGGAAATCCCCGGCCTGGCTCCCTTCAGCCTGGAGGGATTGGAGGCCGAACTGGGAGAGGAAGAGGTCTTCCTGCCGGAGGAAGTGCCCCCGATGGCGGCCGTCGGGGCAGAACGGCCGGCCCCGCCGACGGAAGCGCCCGAGGAAGAGGCAATGCGGCCCTTTACCCTGGAGGAACTGGGGCTCACGCCCGAGGAAATCGCCGCCCTCCACGAGGCGGTGGCGGAAAGCCAGGCGGGCCAGGCGAGGGAGGAAGAGGCCGTCCCATCTGGCGTCGCCCCCTTTACGCCGGAGGAGGGGGAGGCCGCCGTAACCCCGCCGGAAGAGGAATTCCCCGGACTGGCCCCCTTTGCCCCGGAAGAGGTGGCCCTGGCGGAGGAGGAATTGCCTGTGGGGGTACGCCCCTTCTCCCTGGAGGATCTGGGCCTGGAGGAGCCGGCCGGAGAGGTTGAACTCCCTCTGCCGGAGGCCGAGGAGATAGAAGGGGAGGAACTGGAAGCCGCCCTGCCGGCCTTTAGTTGGCAGGAACCGGGGATGCCCAAGGCGCCGGCCTTCCGCGAGGAACTGGTCCCCGAGGAGGAGGTCCCGGCCGGCCCTACCCTCTTCGAAAAGATGCTGGCCCGTCGCCGAGAAGTGCTGGGGGAGGAGGCCCCGGCCGAAGAAGTCACCTTCCCGGCGGTTCAACCCTCCGTACCGGAGGAGGCAGAAGAGGTCGGCCCCGCCGTCGCCGCCCCCGTCGCCGAGGGGTGGCCGCCGGAAGAAGCCCCGGCCGAGGCCGCCGTGGAGCCGTTCTCCCTGGAGGCGCTGGGTCTGGAAGAAGCCCCGGCCGAGGCCGCCGTGGAGCCGTTCTCCCTGGAGGCGCTAGGTCTGGAAGAAGCCCCGGCCGAGGCCGCCGTGGAGCCGTTCTCCCTGGAAGGCCTGGAGGAGGCCGGCGAAGTGGAAGGCGTGCGCCCCTTCTCGCTGGAGGAACTGGGCCTGGAGGCGCCGGAGAGGATGGTCCCGGTGGCCGAAGAGGCGCCGGCGGCACCGGCCGAGGAAGAGGTCCTGCGCCCCTTCACCCTGGAAGAACTGGGACTGACCCCCGAGGAAATCGCCGGCCTGGGCCTGAGTCCTGAGGAACTGGCCGGGCTGGGCCTGCCCGCCGAAGTGCCCCCCGCCGAAGCGGCCGCGCCCCCGGTGGAGGAGGCCCTTCCGGCGGCCGTCCCCGTGGAAGCGCAGGTCGCCCCGGCCGTTGCTCCTCCCTCGCTGGAGGAACTTCGCCGGCAGGTGGCCGAACATCCGCAGGACGAACGGCTGCGCCTGACCCTGGCCGGAGCCTGTGTGGAGCAGGGCCAGGTGGAGGAGGCGGTCAACCTTTATAAAGAATTGATCAAGACCGGCCGGGCCGGCCTGGAGGATGAGATCATCGCCGGCCTCCAGGCCTGGATCGAACGCGAACAGGATCGCCGGTTGCTGCACCGACTGCACCGCCTGCTGGGCGATACCTATATGAAGAAAGGCTGGTACCAGCAGGCCATCAACGAATATGCCTGGGTACTCAGCAAATAATCCGCCTGCGGATGCCTGCGGGCCGGCCGGCGGGCCGTGGGCCGCCGGATGATCGAGATGCCTCGAAAGGGGTCGGAACCATGAGAAAGATCGTTGAGGACCTGCTGCGGGTGGACGGGGTGGTGGGCAGCCTCCTGGTGGGCAAGGACGGCCTGGTGGTGGCCAGCACCCTGCTCGACCCGGCGGATGCCGAAGTCCTGGGGGCGATGGCCGCAGCCGTGTACGGCGAGATCGACAAGGCCACCAAACGGATCGGGGTTGGAGGGCTTTCCGATGCCATCATCAGCGCCCAGGACGGCATGGTCATGATGCTCGAGTCGCACGATCTCATCCTGGTGGTGATTACCCAGCGCACCGTCAACATCGGCCTGGTCAAGATGGAGATGCGCAAGGCGGCCGGCCGAATCAAAGAGGCTGTGCCGCTGTAGGGTCCGGGCCGGCCTGCCAAGAACGGTCGTCCGGAGGCCTTCCGGGCGGCTGTTTTCTATGACCTCCAAGGAAAGGGCAAACGATGGAACGAACGCTCATCATCCTCAAACCGGACGCCGTGCAACGGGGACTGATCGGTCCGATCATCACCCGGCTGGAGCAACGCGGCCTCAAGATCGTGGCCCTGAAGATGATCCGGATGGACCCGCCCCTGGCCCGACGACACTATGCCGTCCACGAGGGCAAGCCCTTCTTCGAGCCGCTGGTCGCCTACATCACCTCCGCCCCGGTGGTGCTCATGGTCATCGAGGGGGAAGGCGTGGTCCAGATGGTCCGCCAGACCGTGGGCGCAACCGACCCGGCCAAGGCGGCTCCGGGGACCATTCGAGGAGACTTTGGCGTCGCCATCGGTCGCAACCTGATTCACGCCTCCGACAGTCCGGAGACGGGGAGAGCGGAGGTCGCCCTGTTCTTCGACGAAAGTGAAATCCTTTCTTGGGAGCGCGATACCGACCGCTGGATTCTGGAAAGGTGATGGGCGAGGCCGGAGAGCGCCTGCAAAAGGTCCTGGCCCGGGCCGGCCTGGGTTCCCGCCGGGCCTGTGAGGAACTCATCCGCCAGGGCCGGGTCACCGTGGACGGCCGGGTGGCCCACCTGGGGCAATCGGTAGACCTCCGGCGGGAAGAGGTCCGGGTGGACGGCCGGCCCCTCCCCCTCCCCGAAGGTCTCACCTACCTCCTCCTGCACAAGCCTGCCGGTGTCCTCTCGACGGTCCGCGACCCCCACGGCCGGCCGACCGTGCTGGACCTGGTCCCGGCCGCGACACGCCTCTACCCGGTGGGCCGGCTGGACCTGGAGAGCGAGGGGTTGCTCCTCCTGACCAACGACGGCGAACTGGCCTATCGCCTGACCCATCCCCGCTATGAGGTGGAGAAGGAGTATCGGGTGCTGGTCGAGGGCCGCCCCTCCCCCGAGGTGCTCTCCCGCTGGCGAAGCGGGCAGGTCCTCCTGGAGGAGTGGCCGGCCCCGGCCCAGGTGGAGGTGCTCCGCACCGAAGGGGAAGCGACCTGGCTGCGCGTCGTCCTGCACGAGGGCCGCAAGCGTCAGATTCGCCTGGTGGCCGAGGCGCTGGGACATCCGGTGCGGCGGCTCGTGCGGGTGCGCCTGGACGGCGTGCGCCTGGGTCCCCTTCCCCCCGGCGCCTGGCGCACCCTGCGCTCGGAAGAGGTGGCCCGGCTGAGGCGGGCCGTGGGGTTGCTCCGGTAGCGTCGGGGCGCGTCTTTTCCAGGATGGCGATGCGACTGCGAATTGCCCATCTCTATCCCCTCCAGATGAACATCTACGGCGACCGGGGGAACATCCTGACCCTGGTGCAGCGGGCCCGCTGGCGGGGGGTGGAGGTGGAGGTGGAGGGAATCGACATCGGCCGGGTGGTGGACCTGCGGGCCTATGACCTGGCCTTTATCGGCGGCGGGCAGGATTCCAACCAGGCCCTCATCGCCGACGATTTTCTCCGAATCAAGGGGCCGGCCCTGCAGGAAGCGGTCGAGGACGGGCTGGTCGTCCTGGCCATCTGCGGCGGCTACCAGTTGATGGGCCGCTATTTCCGCACCCACACCGGGGCGGAGATGCCCGGTATCGGCCTCTTCGATGCCTGGACCGAGGCCGGGAGGAAACGTCTCATCGGCAACGTGGTGGTGGAATGGACGGATGCGCCGCCGGAAGCGCCGGCCCGTACCCTGGTCGGCTTCGAGAACCACAGCGGTCGCACCTACCTGGGGGCCGGTTGCCGTCCGCTCGGAAGGGTGCGGGTGGGCTATGGCAACAACGGCCGGGATGGAAGCGAGGGGGCCGTCTATAAAAACGCCTTCGGCTGCTACCTACACGGCTCCCTGCTGCCGAAAAACCCCCATCTGGCCGACCACCTCCTCCGGACGGCCCTGCGCCGCCGCTATGGGCCGGAGGTCGAACTTGCCCCCCTGGATGACCGCCTGGAATGGGCCGCCCACCAGACGATGGTTCGGCGATTGCTCCGGGGGCGGATGCCGAGGCCCCCAGGCCGGACCGGGCGACGGGTGGGCTAGTTGTGGAGCGGCCTTCAGGGCCGCAGAATCTCCGAGACCTTGACCACCCGGTAGCCTTCCCGCTGAAACCACTCCAGGATGTCGGGCAGGGCCTCGGCGGTGGTCGGGTTGCCCACGTGCATCAGGATGATGGCCCCGTCCAGGTCGATGGGGTTGCCCCGGGCATCGGTCGGGTGGGTGACCCGCTTCAGCAGAAACTCGGCCGACTTGGGCTCGCCCACGCTGTCCTGGCTGTCCACGGTCCAGTAGATGCTGATGTACCCCTCCTCGGCCAGCAGGTCCAGCAGGGCCTGGTTGCGCTCGCCGTAGGGGGGACGCAGGTAGGGGCGGGTGCTCTGGCCGGCCAGTTCGCGGACGATGTGTTCCGTCTTCCGAATCTCCTCCCGGACGGCCTCGGCATCCAGGGAAAGGAGGTGTGGGTGGCTGTAGGTATGGTTGCCGAACTCGTGTCCCTCGGAGGCCATGCGGCGGACCAGTTCGGGGTGCTCCTCGGCCCATTTGCCGGTCAGGAAAAAGGTGACGTGCACCCCGTGCTCTTTCAGGGTATCCAGGATGAGGGGGGCCGGGTCGGCACCGGCGCCGGCGTCGAAGGTGATCGCCACGCGCCGGCCGGGCTGTCCCCGGGAAACTTCGACTCCCCTGACCTCCACCGTCCGGGTGAACTCGGGCAGGGCAAAGAGCGGGATGACCAGCACCTGTCCACCTCCTAGTGGAGCGTCTTCCGGAAAGCGGTTCAACGTGGCGATGGCCGGGGGGAGGCTGCCGTAGCGCCGGGCGATCTCCTCCAGCGTTTCTCCGGCGGAGACGGTATGCACGGCATAGCCCACCTGCGGCGGCAGCGGCGTGGGCGGAGGGAGGGGCGTCGGCGATGGGGTCGCGCTCGGCGAGGGGGTGGGCGAGGGCGCAGGAGAAGGCGTCGCCGTCGCGGTGGGCAGGGCGGTGGCCGGGGGCGCGGTGGTCTCCGGCCCCTTTTCCCCAAGGGGGAGGAAAAGGGAGATTAGGAGATACAGGGCCACGGCCAGCATCGCCACCAGCCCGATGAGCAGCCAGCGCCCCAGCGAGGTGTCCAGACCGCTACTCTCGGAAGTCATCGCCCAGAATCACCACGATATCGGCCGTCGAGTTGACTTTGGAATTGATTTCTATATATTTATCTTTCACTTTTAGAAATTCCGCCAGGGCCTGGCGCACCCGGGCGTGGTCGCCGCGGTCCAGGATGAGGGTATAGGGACGGCTGCCGGCCCGGTCATCGTCCTCCACGGCCAGGACGACAAAGCCCTGGGCCCGCAGGCGGTCGGCCGTGCGGCCGGCCAGGCCGGGCCGGCCCCTGGTGCCGTTGCGTACGGCGATGGTCGCGCCGGCATAGGGGTTGGGGGTGGGCGTGGGGACTTCGGCCAGGGCCGGGGTGGGCGTCGGCGTGGCGCTGGAGAGGCTCTCGAAGTCGTCGCCCAGGATGAGGATGATATCGGCCTCCGATTCCTCCGCGGCGTTGACGGTGATGTATTCGGGGGCGACGTAGAGGAAGGCGGCCAGGGCCTGGCGCACCTGAGCGTGGTCGCCGCGGTCCAGGATGAGGGTATGGGGGCGGTGGCCCTGCTGGGGATCATCCTCCGGTGGCAGGACGCGAAAGCCCTGGGCCCGCAGGCGTTCCGAGGTGCGGGTGGCCAGTCCGCTCTGCCCGGTCCCGTTGCGCACGACGATGGTGGCCAGAGAGAAGGGATGGGGGGTGGGCGTGACGGTGGCCGTAAAGGTAGGCGTGGAAGTGGGGGAAGGGGGCGTTGCCGTGGGGAGGTGGAGGGTGCGCGGCGGCTGCACCCAGCGGGAGGTTGGGGCCACCTGCAGGGCGGCCGGCGTGGGGGCAGGTCCTCCCAGGAATGGCCCCGGCTCTCCGCCGGCCGCCGGCCATTCTACCAGCATGATCAGCCCCACCGCTGCCAGGAAAAGGGCCAGCGCGGCCGGCCAGAATCCCATCCGCCCGGGTCGGAGGCGTTCCCAGACCAGAGTGGCCAGGGCTCCCAGGATAGGGAGGGTCAGGATGAGGGCGGCCAACCAGGTCCACCAGGCCATCGCTTATTCCAGGCTCAACGTCAGCGTGTAGGGGGCCGGCTCCGTAGTGGCCGGGGCCACGGCCGAGACCAGCACCATCACCCGATAGATTTTCTCGCCGTAGTCGGGTATGAGGAGTTCGCCGCGCCCTTCGGCATCCAGGGGGAGGAAGTAGAGGGCCGTTTCGGCATCGCTTTCGGCGGCCACCTGCACCAGGAAATGGACGGGAACCGTGTTATCCACCCAGACAAAGCCGCCGGCCTCCCAGCCGGCCGGACTTTCCATGTCATCGAAGAGGCCGATTTCCGGTATCTCCAGGTCGTCCAGGGCCAGGCCGGGGGCATTGTAGGCATCGTCGGTGACCAGTTCAAAGCGCAGGAGGATGGGTTGGCCGGCAAAGGGCGAAAGGTCGATCTCCTCCTGCACCCACACCGCCCGCTCCCCTCCGCCGCTCGTGCCGGTATAGCCCCGGCCAAAGTTGTTGCCGTTGGGGTTGCTCGTGGTGGTGTAACGGCCGGGCAGCATCTGCCAGGCGTGCCCCCCGTCGGTGGAGATCTCGATATAGGCATAGTCATAGTCGGCCTCGATCTCATAGGCCGTCCAGAAGCGCAGTGTGGCCCGTTCCGTCCCGCTCAAATCCAGGGCCCGGGTCAGGGTGCTATCGGCCTGGTCGCCCCGGTTGCTCCACCAGAAGTGGGCACCGCTGTGGGGGGCGATGGGGAGCAGGGGGAGCCTCTCGGCCCCGTCGAAGGAGAGGCGCAGCCGGCCGGACTGGAGGGATTCGACCTCGATGTAATCGGTGGCGTAGGGGTAGACGGTCGTGGTGAGGGTTTTCGGCAGGCGGTAGACCCGTTCGGCCGGCCAGGGTGGAATCAACATCAGGTTGGGGTCGTAAGCGTACCGGCCGTCGCCGACGGTGGGATCGTTCAGGTAGTTGGCCAGGGCCCAGTCGGCAAAGAAGGCATCGAAGAGGCGGGGGGCCGGAACGACGGGCCGGTACCCGGCCCGCTCCAGTGCCCGTTCGACGGCGGTGAGATTGTCCACGGCGGGGTCCAGGAGGGAGCCCAGGGCCTCCATCCCTCCGAGGCGATGGGTCAAGTAGCGGAACCAGAGGTAACTGGCCGCATAGTGGGGCAACGCAGAGGAAGGGTCATCGCTCCAGGTGGTGAGTTGCAGGTCGGGGTTATCCAGAAAGGCCCAGACCAGGTCGCTGGCATCGTATCCGCAGGCCTCCTCGGCCATCTGGGAAAGCCCCTCGTCGGCCCAGGCATCGCTGCGCGGATCGAGGTACCAGTGAATCATATGCTGGAACTCGTGGGCCAGGGTGCTCAGGTAGGCCCGGCTGCCCACGATGAGGGAGCCCAGGTCCATATAGAACATCTCGCACTGGTTGCTGTAGGAGTTGACCTCCTGGGGAACCTCGTTCATGCTGGAGAAATAGCCCGAGGCCTCGGCGAGGTAGGTATGCAGGATAACCAGATGGGGATCGCCGTCCACGCCCGGGCTCCACTCCTGGCCGAAGATACGCCGGCAGGTGGGGTAAATCTTGTCCTCGAAGGTTTGGGCGGCCCGCTCCAGATCTCCCTGGTCCACGGAAGCGCCGTCTTCCACGTACATATAGAGATGGGGCGTGACCACCCGGAGGGTGGCGGTGACCTGGCGCATCCGGTCCTCATCGCTCACCCAGAAGCGTGCCTGATGGCCGACGGTCCGGGTCGGGGCCGTCTGGGCGGCGATGCGGGGAAGGCTTCTCCCGCCGTGGAGGAGGCGGCCGGCCAGGTCCACCAGGTCACGGGGCGGGAGGACGGTTTCGGCGATGCGTCGGGCCGTCTCCTCCCCCTGGCGGGACTGAGGGGTTGGGGAAGGAGGGGGCGGGGAAGGGGTGGGCCGGGGGATGGGCGAGGGGGAGAGCCGTGGGGTTGGGGAGGAGGTAGGAGAGGCCGTTGGCCGCACCGCCCAGGGAGCCGGGGGACCGTAGGGCCCCAGGAGAAGCCAGAGCAGGCCCGCCAGGCCGGCCAGCGTCAACAGGCAGGCCAGGCCAAAGACCAGCCATAACCCCAATACCTTTTGGCGCAAGGTTCCTCCTTCGGTCTACCGAGTTTGGAAGCCATTATACCCGAAGGAGGAAGAACAGGCAAAAGCCACGGGGTCGCCCGGTGGACCTTACTTTCCCATCTTCTCCCGCAGCGCCCGAATCAGGGCCGGGACGACGACCTTCAGGTCGCCGACGACGCCGTAATCGGCGATCTGGAAGATCGGGGCTTCCGGGTCCTTGTTGATGGCCACGATGTAGCGCGAGGTGCGCATGCCGGCCACGTGCTGGATGGCCCCGGAGATGCCGCAGGCGATGTAGAGGTCCGGCCGCACCGTCACCCCGGTCTGCCCGACTTGGTGGGGATAGGAGATCCAGCCCTGGTCCACCGCCGAACGGCTGGCCCCCACCGCTCCACCCAGGAGGTCGGCCAGTTCCTGGAGCGGCCGAAAGCCCTCGGCGCCGCCCACACCCCGTCCTCCGGAGACGATCACCTTGGCCTCGGTCAGGTTGACGCCCCCCTCCTCGCGTACCACCTCCAGGACGCGGGTGGGGATGGCCTCCTCCGGGAGCACGGCGGGGACGCGGACGACCTGTCCGGTGCGGGCCGGGTCGGAGGACGGCAGTTCGAAGACGCGGGGGCGGACGGAGGCGATCTGGGGGCGCTGGCGGGGGATGACCACGGTGGAGAGGATGTTTCCGCCAAAGGCCGGCCGCGTCGCCCGGAGCAGGCGGGTATCGGGCTCGATGTCCAGGCCGGTGCAGTCGGCGGCCAGGCCGGTCCCCAGTTCGGCGGCGGCGGCCGCCGCCAGGTCGCGTCCCCGGGTGGTAGCGCCCAGGAGGAGGATTTCCGGCCGGTGCTCCTGCACCAGTTTCACCAGGAGGGCCGCATACGGTTCCAGGCGAAAGGTCGCCAGGGTGGCATCGTCGGCCAGGTAGACGGTGTCGGCTCCGTAGGCGACGGCCTGGCCGGCCAGCGCCTCCACCCCGCGGCCCATGATCACGGCGGAGACGGGCACCTCCAGCACCCGGGCTATCCTCCGGGCCTGTCCCAGGAGTTCCCAGGAGACGGGGTGGGCCCGGCCGCCTTCCTCCTCCACCCAGACCCATACGCCGCGATAGGCATCCGGATCGTGCTTCTGTAGGGTCATCGGCCGCCTCCTCCTAAAGAACCTTCAGGCTCAGGAGCCGCTCGGCCAGAAGAGCGGCCACCTCCTCGGGGGTTTCCCCGGCGATGAGTTCCACCTTCCCGGCGCGGGCCGGCGGGTACTCCACCCGTTCCACCCGGCTGGGCGAGCCTTCCAGGCCAAAGCCGGCCGGATCGGCCCCGGCCGCGGCCAGGTCGGAGGCGCTCCAGGTGGGGATCGGCGTCCGGGCCGCCCGGCGGATGCCCAGGAGCGTGGGGTAGCGGGGCTGGTTGATGTCCTTGACCACGGTGACGACGGCCGGCAGCGTGCTTTCCACCACCTCGCGCCGCCCCTCCAGCAGCCGCTCGACGACGATCTTTTTGTTCCCCGGGTCCAACGCCCGGACCTTGAAGACATAGGTCAGGGCCGGGAGGCCCAGGAAGCGGGCCACGGCCGGCCCGACGATGCCGGTCGAGCCGTCGGTGGACTGCTTGCCGAAGAGGATGAGGTCGTAATCCCCGATCTTGCGGATGGCCTGGGCCAGGGTATAGGCGGTGGACCAGGCGTCGGCCCCTTCAAAGGCCGGGTCGGAAAGGAGGATGGCCTCGTCCGCGCCCATGGCCAGCGCCTTCTTGAGGGCTTCGGTGGCCTCGGCCGGCCCCAGGGAGAGGGCGGTCACCTTGCCGCCGAGTTTCTCCCGCCAGAGCAGGGCCTCCTCGATGGCGTACTCGTCAAAGACGTTCACCATCGTGGGCATGCCGGCCAGGACCAGTTGCCCCTCCTGCACTTTGACCGGGGCCTCGGTGTCGGGAACCTGCTTGACACAAACGATGGCGTTCAATGCAACCTCCTCGTCCTAATTTTCTCGGCTGTCCTCACCCCTGGGAGGTGAGGAGATGATCGCACCGTACATCGTCGGTGTCTATTCTCCTGTGAGAATCGGTACCCCCAAGTAGCGCGCCGTAGGCGACAATGATCCGATCGTGTAATTCAGGAACATCGTCCACAGCGATGGCAGCCAGCACGACGGCCGTATGAACGGGGACAATTTCATAGTTGCGACGCTGGAAGGTGCTTCACCCCACATTATAACCTTTCCGAGATGGATAGTCAAATCCTGGACAGGGAATGCGGGGGTATTTCAGGTGGTAGGGTATTTCCACAGGATTCCCAAAGAAACCGCCCTCGGCGGTCGAGCAGGTCGGAGCATTGGTTTCGATACGGCCTTAGTCTCGATACGGCCTCGGTTTCGACAGGGTTTCGATACGGCCTTCGGCCTACTCAACCCAGCGGCTCAACCCAAGGGCCTACTCGACCCGCTGGGTTGAGCCTGTCGAAACCCAAGTCGGGGCTACTCGACCCAAGGGCCTGCTCGATCGAAGGCCGGCAACCTCGGCCTTGGGCGGTCGAGCAGGCCGCAGACCGTAACACTTGGGTTGAGTAGCGTAGCGAGACCCGTGTATCGAAAGCCTCTCGCTCTAGTAGCATGGGCAGGATGGAGCCCTCTCTGAACTACACCTGCTGGGCTCCCCAGCGGTAGGGCAGGAACTCGGACCCCAGGATTTCGCGGGCGATGATCAGGCGCATGATGTTCTGGGTGCCCTCGGCGCCGATGGAATAGGAGCGGACGCCGCGGATGCCCATCTCGATGGGGAACTCCTTGGAGTAGCCGGCCGCGCCGAACCAGTCGGCCACCTCGTTCATGGCCTGCCAGGCGTAGATGGGGGCGCGGAGTTTGGCCATGGCGGCCAGCCGGGCCACGTCCTTGGCCGAGACCGAGCCGTCCTGCCACATCCGGTCCATCATCCAGGCGGCCTTGTAGGTGAGCAGGCGGGCCTCTTCGATGTTGGCGGCGTGTTCGGCCAGCGGGAACTGAATCCCCTCGAAGGCGGCGATGGGCCGGCCGAAAGCGTGGCGCTGCTTGATATAGTCCACGCCCATTTCCAGCACGGCCTCGGCCGCGCCGACGCAGGTGGCCCCGATGAGGACGCGGGCGGCGGAAAAGCCCTCCATGGCGTAGTAGAAGCCGCGCCCCTCCTCGCCGATGCGGTGGGTATCGGGCAGGTAGACATCCTCCAGGGTAAAGCCGCCGGTGGAGATGCCCGCCCGCCCCATATCCTCGATGAGGGTGGTGGAGATGCCCGGCGTGTCCTTGAGGGGAACGGCGAAGAAGGTAAAGCCCCGGTGGCCGGCCTGGGGGTCGGTCCGGCAGAGCGTCATGTGGATGCCGCCCATGGCGCGCGATTCGGCCACGCCGCTGATGTACATCTTCTCCCCGTTCAGCACCCAGCCGTCTCCTCGCCGCTCGGCCTTGGTACGGGTGGCCCCCAGGATGTCGGAGCCGCCGCTCGGCTCGGTGGTGGCGATGCCCAGGAAGGCCTCGCCCCGACAGGCCCTGGGCAGGATCATCCCCTTGAGTTCGGGGTTGGCATAGTGGTCGAAAACCGAGCCCCAGGCGGCCATCACCAGGTAGAGCACCGGCACGGCCACGCTGATGTCGGCCCGCCCCAGTTCCTCGGCGGCGATGGCCGCCTCCATCCAGGAGGCCCCCATGCCGCCGTACTCCTCGGAGACGGTGCAACAGAGGAGGCCCAGGTCGGCCATGCCTTGGATGACCTCCGGCGGAATGCGGCCCTCCTCATCCATCCGGCGCACGATCGGCTTGATGACGCTCTGGGCGAAATCCCGCACCGAGGCGCGCCACATCTCTTGTTCTTTCGTCCAGCCGAAATCCATCGTTTCCTCCTTTTTGCCGGAACGATCCACGATCGACCATCAACGATCCACGACTAACCCCCGGGCCGCCTCGATGGCCGCCAGGTTCTCCCGGGCGATCTCCGGCCGCTGGCCCATCGAGACGGCCTCGCGCAGCGCCTCCAGCGGGAGAAGCCCGGTATCTTCCAGAATGGCGGCCAGGGCCATCATGGCCATGTCCTTCTTGCCGGCCCGCACCCGGTCAAAGTCGAGCGGGATGACCTGCGCTCCGGTCTCCAGCGGCAAGAGGTCGGCGCGGACGTAGAGGCGCGTCCCCTTCCCCAGGCCGGGCAACGCCTTGCGCACCACCTTCTGCCCCTCGGGGGCCAGGAGGAGGACGATGTCGGGGGAAGGGATGCCGGTGTAGTGGATTTCCTCCGGGCTGAGGATGACCTCGGAGACCGAATGTCCGGTCTGGACCGTGACCGGGTAGTCGTCGCGCTGGGTGACCCAGAGGCCGGCCAGCATCCCGGCCCGGCCCAGGCCGGCCGCCGTGGAGCGAATCTTCTGGCCGGCGGCGCCGGCAATGATGACGGAGGTCTTCCGTTCCACCCGGCCGGTGTAGCGGATGGGGATGGGCTGCGGGGAAAGGGTCGGCCGGCCCCTCTGGGCCGCGGCGGCCTCCCGATAGGCCCGGCTGTACTCCGGCCGCGCCTCCCGATGGAGGAGGCCGCGTCCCAGGTGGCGCTCCGCCAGGGCCGCCTCCAGGGCCCGGCGGCTGAAGCGGTTACTGGGGACAAAGTAGGCCGTGCACAGTTCCCAGATGTCGAAGAAGGCAAAGCCCTCCCAGGCGATGGCCTGGGCCAGGAGGTCGGGGAGTTCCGGGTCAAAGGCCGTGGTGCGGACGATGAAACTCCCCCCGCTGGCCCGTATGAGGCCGCAGAGGTCCAGCGGGTACTCCAGGTTGCCCCCCAGGGTCGTCGAGGTGACGGCCTGGTGGGGGGTGGTGACCGAGTGCTGGCCGCCGGTCATGCCGAAGTTGAAGTTATCCAGCACCAACACAGTCACGCCGATATTGCGCCGGGCGGCGTTGATGAGGTGGTGGCCCCCGATGCCGGCCCCACCGTCGCCCATGATCACGATGACCTTGAGTTCGGGATTGGCCAGTTTGATGCCGCAGGCATAGGTGACCGAGCGGCCGTGCAGGCCGTGGAAGGCGCTGGTGGCAAAGTACTGGTCCGAAAGGCCCGAACAGCCGATGTCGGAAACCAGGACGACCTTGCGGGGGTCCAACTGGAGCCGCACCAGGGCGGCGTTGAGGTGGTCGAGCACCAGGCCGTGGCTGCAGCCCGGGCAGAAGGGGTAGGGCAGCCGGGCCGGATCCAGGTAGCTTTCCCGGCGGGTCTCTACGGCCATCCCCATCCCCTCCCTCACCGCACCGCCTCCAGGATTTCCTGAGGGGTGATCAGTTCGCCGTCCACGCGGTGGACGCCGACCACCTCGATCCCCTTCCGGCAGGCCAGCCGTTCCACCTCCAGCCGGTACTGCCCCAGGTTGAGTTCGGCCACCACCACCCGTTCCACCCCTTCCAGGGCGGAGAGGATGGCTTCCTCCGGAACCGGCCAGAGCGAAAGCACCGTCAGGGCGGAGACCTTTTTCCCGGCGGCGCGGGCCAGGGCCGTCGCCTCGGCCATGGAACGGGCCGTGATGCCGTAGGAGAGGAGGAGGGTGCGGGCGCCGGGCTGCAGGTCGGCCTTGACCAGGGCGATTTCGTCCCGGTGGGCCTCCACCTTGGCCGCCAGGTGGCGGTTGAGGCGGTCCACCTGAGGTGGATCCTTGGTCAGGTAGCCGCGTTCGTCATGGGTGGAGGTGGTCAGGCGCAGGATGTGGGGGCCGCCGTAGGGCGAAAAGAGGGGGACGGCGTCGAGTTCGGGCACCCGGTAGGGGACGAAATCGCCTTCCGCCGGTGCATAGCGCCGGGGGACGACCTCCACGGCTTCGTACTCCTCGATTTCCACCGTGGCCCGGGTCTGCACCATCTCCTTATCGGTGGCGATGAAGACGGGCAGACGGAAGCGTTCGGCCAGGTTGAAGGCGCGGATGGTGAGGGCGTAGCATTCGGGGAGGGTGCTGGGGGCAAGGGCGATGATGGGGTAGCCGCCGGAAGTGCCCCAGCGGAGGAACTGGACGTCGCCCTGGGCGACGGTGGTGGCCCCGCCGGTGGCCGGCCCCAGGCGCTGGCAGTCCACGATAACCATGGGCACCTCGGCCATGATGGCCAGGCCGATGTTCTCGCTGTAGAGGCTGATGCCGGGGCCGGAGGTAGCGGTCATCACTTTGCGGCCGGCCATGGCCGCGCCGATGCACAGGCCCATGGAAGCGATCTCGTCCTCGGCCTGGATGCCGATTCCGCCGACCTTGGGCAGTTCGCGGAGCATATGCACCAGGATGCCCGAAGCCGGGGTGATGGGATAGCCGGCGAAAAAGTCGCATCCGGCCGCCAGCGCCCCCCGGGCAATGGCCTCGCTGCCGTCTATGAACTCACGCACCGCTCTTCCTCCGGAGCCGATTTCCTGTTCGCACCCCGCCGGCCTCGCGTGAACGCGCCAACGTGTAACGTGCAACGCGAAAACACCCCTACCGCCGCTGGAAGCGGGGTTCGCGCTTTTCCAGGAAGGCGGAGGTGCCCTCGAACTTGTCCTCGGTGGCGCAGATCAGGCCGAACTGGGCGGCTTCAAAGGCCAGGGCCTGGTCCAGCGGGGCGTCGGCCCCGACCCGCAGGCAGCGCTTGGCCGCCTCGACGGCCAGGGGGCCGTTCTTGAGGATGCGGCCGGCCAGGTCCCGGGCGGCGCTGAGGGCTGTGCTGGGGGCCTCCGGGTTGCAGGCGTGGCAGTACCCCCAGCGGTCCAGCGGGCCGTAGCACTGGGGGCAGGTCGGCACCGCCTGGCCGCAGTTGGGGCAGTGGGCCTCGTGGCCGCACCCCTCCCGGCAAGGGCTTCCCGGCATCTCCTGGCCGCACTTCTGGCAGACGACCAGGTCCACCAGCCCGATGGCCCGGGCCTCCAGCGCCGGGATGTGTTCGCCGCTGAGCACCAGCCGCATGGCCTGGCCCATCCCCACCAGGCGGGGAAGGCGTTGGGTGCCGCCGTAGCCCGGGATGAGGCCCAGTTTCACCTCCGGCTGGCCCAGCCGGGCGTTGTCGGAGGCGATGCGGATGTCCCCGGCCATGGCCAGTTCGCACCCGCCGCCGAGGGCAAAGCCGTTGACGGCCATGAGGACGACCAGGCGGGAGTTTTCCATGCGTCGGAACAACTGTTTGGCCCGAAGGCACATCTGCTCGCCCTCGGCCGGGGTGAGGACGCGGAGTTCGCCGATGTCGGCGCCGGCGACGAACGATTTCGGGCCGGCCCCGGTGATGATCAGGGCGCGGACCTGGGGGTTGGCCTCGACTTCCTGGAAGGCCGCGGCCAGTTCGGCGACGGTGGCGTGGCTAAGGGCGTTCAGGACTTTCGGACGGTTCACGGTGAGGACGGCGATCTCGCCGTCCACCTGGAGGATGATGTTTTCATACGTCATCCCGACCTCTCCTTTCGGCGGACTGGCAGGGGCGGGACGGCCCCGCCCCTACGGTCTGTGCAGCGGTTCACATTATACCGCAACTCCCCTGTTTGGCAAATCGAGCGGCGTCCGGGCATGTCCCCAATCTGTCGCAGAGTCAGATGGAGGGGGATACCCCAACCGGCCTGGTACGGTGGCGGTGCCTCCGGCGGCTCTTAAAGTCTACTTGCCTATCGTACCACGGTGACCATTCCCCACCCTGAAGCGGGGGGCTTCCCGGGCCTGAGACTGTAGCCTCGGTCTCAGATGTGACCTTTGTCCTAGCCTCCTGATGCCTGCTGGTGTATGCTGTTTTCCGGCAGAATCGAGGAGACA